>NZ_CP157390.1:3133628-3446991 GCF_040050925.1 Leifsonia sp. NPDC080035
CCGGAGACGCCGTCCACCTTCGCGATGGACTCGACGGCGTCCTCGACGGGGGTCTTCACGTCCGCGTCGTCGACCGTGCCGCCCTTCGGTGCCACCACGACGATCTGCGCGCTGGTCCCGCTCACCTGCGGGAAGGTGCGGCTCAGCGTGTCGAGCGCCTCCTGGGACTCGGTGCCGGGGATGCTGAACGAGTCGTCGGTGCCCTGGTTGAAGGCGACGGCGCCTCCACCGAGGAGGACGAGCAGCATGAGCCACAGGGCGAGGACCAGCTTGCGGGCGCGGAAGGCCCAGCGGCCGATCGAATAGAGGAGCGAGGACACGCGTTCTCCAGTGGATAGGTGACCAGGGAATTTCGATACACCGTTGTATCCGATGCTCGACTGTATCCGATACACTTATGTATCCGGAACTCGACTCAGGAAGGTTTCAGCTTGGACAGCACAGCTCTCAGAGATGCGGCGGGCCAGGACGCTCCCGTCGAGTCCGCACGTCGTCAGAAGACCCGTGCGCGGCTGCTCGACGCGGCGTTCGACGTGTTCGCTGAACACGGTGTGCGTGCCGCCAGCGTGGAGATGATCACGGAGGCGGCCGGCTTCACCCGCGGCGCGTTCTACTCCAACTTCTCCAGCAAGGAGGAGCTGTTCTTCGCGCTCATGGAGCGCGAGAAGGCGATGCGCATCGAGCAGCTGAACACCGGCGTCGAGCAGTTCCTGCGACCGCTGGTGGGAACCGGAGGCGGCGAACTCGGCGACGCCGAGGTGCTGCAGACCATCACGCGCATCCTTGAGCTGCAGTCCGACGACCGGCGCTGGTGGCTCGTCCAGTCGGAGTTCCTGCTGCTGGCGCTCCGCGACCCCTCGATCTCCGCCGAGTTCCTGCACTACCAGGACGGCTTCTTCGACGACCTGACCGAGATCGTGGTCGCGGCGCTCGCCAGCGCCCGGCGCCGGTTCACCATCGAGCCGTCGGAGGCGGTGCGGGTGATCGCGGAGCTGTGCGCGAACGGTGAGGCCAGGGCGCTGCTCTCCGGGGACGAGCGGCCGTTCGCGGAGCGGCTCTCAGAGTCCGTGCCAGCGATCCTGCTCGCACTCACGGAGCGCATCTGAAGCGGAATGTGATCGAACGCCAAGCCCACGCGGGTACGCTCGTGCGGATGCGACGTAGAGCCCACCCGAGAGCCCTCGCCGCCCTGCTGGGCGCGGCTGCGCTCGCGCTCGCCGTCACGGGCTGTGCCTCCGGCGGCGGAGCGCCCGCTTCGACACCGCAGCCGCAGGCGCAGGCGGCGACACCGAGCCCGACACCGACGCCCGACCCGTTCCCGCGCGAGCCGCTGACGTCGTCCACACGCTACGTCGCCCTCGGCGACTCGTTCGCAGCGGGGATGGGCGCGGGGGACGAGACCGGCAAGTGCCGGCTGAGCAACTACAGCTATCCCGCCGACTTCGCCAAGGCCTCCGGCGTCGACTTCGTGGTGAACGCGGCGTGCGCGGGAGCGACGACCTCCGACCTGCTCAAGCACCAGCTGATCGCCCTCGACGACCGGACGGACCTCGTCACGGTGAGCATCGGCGGAAACGACCTCGGCGTCGCTGCGGTCGCCTCCGACTGCGCGGCGGGCAAGGCCGTGGCGTGCAGGAACGGCGTCTCCTCGGCGCTGTCGCTGCTGAACGTGCTGCCCGACCGGCTCGCGACCGTGTACAGCGCGATCGCTCAGGCAGCGCCGAACGCCCGAATCGTCGTGACCGGGTACGCGCTGATGTACGACAACACCGACACCGGCTCCCCGGACTTCGGCACCGCGACGGCCATCAACGCGGCCACCATCGGTCTCAACCAGACGATCAAGGACGCGGTGGACAAGCAGCGGGCGAAGGGCGCGCCGATGAAGTACGTCGGCGTCGACTTCCTGGGCCACGGCATCGGCACGAAGAAGCCCTGGCTGAACGTGAGCGGCGAGGATGCGTTCCATCCGACAGCCGCCGGCTACCGGGAGTACGCGAAGGAGCTGACCCGGCTGCTGGGCTCCGCTCAGTAGGCGGGTTCGTCGGGCGGGTTCGTCGGACTCAGATCGCGGCGGCAGCGGCGTGCTCGCGCGCGAAGGCCAGCGTCTCGGTCAGCATCGCGCGACGTTCGGCGTCGTTGCGCGCCTTCCGGGTGTTGACCTCGGCGACGACGGAACCGCTCCACCCCGTCGCCGCGAGCCGGCGCAGCACCTCGGCGACCGGCTGGCTGCCGCGACCGGGCACCAGGTGCTCGTCGAACACCCTCGCGTCGTCGAGGGCGCCGGAACCGTCGCAGAGGTGCACGTGACGCAGGCGGTCGCCGAGCGCGGTCGCGAGCTCCAGCCCGTCGACGCCGCTCAGCGCGGCGTGCGAGAAGTCGAGCGTCACCGCGTCGCAGTCCATCGGCAGCGGGTTCCAGCCGGGGGAGTACGCGGCCATCCCGCGGCCGGCGACCTTCCACGGGAACATGTTCTCCACGGCGATCCGCACCCCGGACGCCGCGGCCGTCTCCTTGACGATCCCGAGGAACCCCTCGGCGTACCCGGACTGCCAGCGGAACGGCGGATGCACGACAACGGTGTCCGCGCCGACGGCGGCCGCGAGCCCGGCCGAGCGCTCCAGCTTCACCCGCGGATCCCGTCCCCAGACGAAATGGGTCAGCAGCAGGACGGGCGCGTGGATGCTGAGCACGGGAACGCCGTACCGCTCCGAGAGCCGGGCGAGCGACGCCGCCGATTGCGTCGCCTCGTCGCGGGTGACCATCACCTCGACGCCGTCGAAGCCGAGCTCGGCGGCGACGCGGAACGCGTCCTCGAGCCCCAGCGGGTAGACGCAGGTGGTTCCCATGCCCATGCGCATCACAGCCACACTCTAATCACGGCTTCTGAACGGGCCGTGTCCCGGCGGCGAACGCCCCGGGATGGGCCTGGACCACGCTGGTACTGTGGCGGGTACCCGGCACAGAAGCACTCGATCGAGGGAGTTGACCCACCATCAGCACGTCGCCCGACCACAGTCCGTCCGAGACCTACGATCTCGTGATCGTCTCCAACCGGCTCCCCGTCGACCACGTCGTCGACGAGTCAGGGGAGGCCAGCTGGCGCCCGTCGCCCGGCGGCCTGGTCGCGGCCCTGCAGCCGGTGATGCGCGCACAGGACGGCGTCTGGATCGGCTGGGCCGGCGTCGCGGACGAGACGTTCGAGCCGTTCGAGTCGGACGGCATCCACATCCTGCCCGTTCCGCTCAGCGAGCAGGAGCTGCAGGAGTACTACGAGGGCTTCTCGAACGACACGCTGTGGCCGCTCTACCACGACGTGATCGCGCAGCCGAGCTACCACCGGGAGTGGTGGGAGAGCTACGTGAAGGTCAACCGCCGGTTCGCGGACGCCGCGGCGTCGGTCGCTGCGAAGGGCGCCGTCGTCTGGGTGCACGACTACCAGCTGCAGCTCGTGCCGGCGATGCTCAGGGAGAGCAGGCCGGACCTCGTCATCGGCTTCTTCAACCACATCCCGTTCCCGCCGTACGGCATCTATTCGCAGCTCCCGTGGCGGCGCCAGATCATCGACGGCCTGCTCGGCGCCGACGTGATCGGCTTCCAGCGAGTCGCCGACGCGGGCAACTTCTCGCGCGCCGTCCGTCGCCTCAAGGGCTACGAGACCCGCGGCCCCATCATCGAGGTGCCGATCGACAGCGACGATCCCGAGGCCGGATCGCACCGCCACGTCACGACCAACCGGCATGGGGGACTGGTGCGCACGGTCCTCGCGCGTGCGTTCCCCATCTCGATCGACGCCGAGCAGTACCAGGAGCTCGCGCGCAAGCCCGAGATCCAGGCCAGGGCGCGCGAGATCCGCGAGGAGCTCGGCGACCCGGAGACGATCATGCTCGGCGTCGACCGCCTCGACTACACGAAGGGCATCGGCCACCGGCTGAAGGCGTTCGGCGAGCTGCTGCAGGACGGCCGGCTGGACGTCGAGAAGGTCACGCTCGTGCAGGTCGCGAGCCCGAGCCGCGAGCGCGTCGAGACGTACCGGCAGCTACGCGACGAGATCGAGCTCACCGTCGGCCGCATCAACGGCGACTACGCGACTCTCGGCCACACCGCCATCGCCTACCTGCACCACGGCTATCCGCGCGAGGAGATGGTCGCCCTGTACCTGGCGGCCGACGTGATGCTCGTCACGGCCCTCCGCGACGGGATGAACCTCGTGGCGAAGGAGTACGTCGCCACGCGTGTCGACGAGGACGGCGTGCTCGTCCTCAGCGAGTTCGCCGGCGCCTCCGACGAACTGCGTCAGGCGCTCCTGATCAACCCGCACGACATCGAGGGGCTGAAGGACACCATCCTGCAGGCTGTGAGCATGCCCAAGCGCGACCGCACGCGCAGGATGCGGGCGCTCCGCAAGAAGGTGCTGACGAACGACGTCGCGCGCTGGTCCGCCGCGTTCCTGGATGCGCTTACCCGCAGCGCCCACGGCGACCACCCGCTGCAGAACCCGCCGGTCAACCGCCGCTGAGCCGAGAGACGACGACAATGCCGAACCACGCCGTTCCCCAGCCCTCCGCGTCCGCCGTCGCCCTGGCGGAGGCGGTGCGCGACCTCGCCGCGGCCGACCGGCTGCTGCTCGCCCTCGACTTCGACGGCACGCTCGCGCCCTTCGTCGACTCCCCGCAGGACGCCCGCGCCCTGCCGGAGGCGAAGGCGGCGCTCGACCGCCTGGAGCGCCTGCCCCGCACCTGGGTCGCCTACGTGTCCGGCCGCCCGCTCGCGGGTCTGGAGCGGGTGACGGAGGCGGACGCCGACGCGCTGCTGATCGGCTCGCACGGTGTCGAGGTCCGCTTCGGCCGCGACGGCGTCTCGCTCGACCTCGACGAGGACGAGCGGCGGACGCTCGACCGGCTCGGCGAGGTGCTGCGTCCCCTCGTCGAGGAGGAGCCGGACGCCAGGCTCGAGGTCAAGCCGGTCGGGTTCGGCGTGCACTACCGCCTCCTGGAGCCGGAGGCCGGCCGGGCGCTCGTCGCCCGAGCGTACGAGGCCGCCGCGTCGGTCAGCGGGGAGCTGACGATCCGCGACGGGAAGGACATCATCGAGTTCTCGATCCGCGGCGCGAACAAGGGCGAGGGCATCGAGCGGTTGCGCGAGTACACCGAGGCGACGGCGGTGCTGTTCGCCGGCGACGACGTGACCGACGAGGACGGGTTCGCCGTGCTGCGCCCCCACGACGGAGACGTCGGCATCAAGGTGGGCGATGGCGACACCGCCGCGCAGTACCGGGTCGCCGACGAGCGCGCCGTCGCGACCCTGCTCACCCTCCTCGCCGAGGCACGCGCCGCCCGCTGACCCGCGCGCCCGCCCGAGAGGGACGGATTGCCGGACGGGCATCCAAAGGGTCCTAGAGTTGTCCCATGCCTGAGATCGATTGGAAGCCGCGCTCGCGCGTCGTCACGGACGGGATCGAAGCCACCACCAGCCGCGGGATGCTCCGCGCGGTCGGGATGGGCGACGAGGACTGGGAGAAGCCCCAGATCGGCATCGCCAGCTCCTGGAACGAGATCACGCCCTGCAACCTCTCGCTCGACCGCCTCGCGCAGGGCGCGAAGGAGGGCGTGCACTCCGGCGGCGGCTACCCGCTGCAGTTCGGCACCATCTCCGTCTCTGACGGCATCTCGATGGGCCACGAGGGGATGCACTTCTCGCTGGTCTCCCGCGAGGTCATCGCCGACTCCGTCGAGACCGTCATGATGGCAGAGCGCCTGGACGGGACCGTGCTGCTGGCGGGCTGCGACAAGTCGCTGCCCGGCATGCTGATGGCGGCGGCCCGGCTCGATCTCTCCGCGGTCTTCCTCTATGCGGGCTCCATCGCCCCCGGCTGGGTGAAGCTCTCCGACGGCACCGAGAAGGACGTCACGATCATCGACTCCTTCGAGGCGGTCGGCGCGTGCAAGGCCGGCAAGATGAGCGAAGAGGACCTCAAGCGCATCGAGTGCGCGATCGCCCCCGGCGAGGGGGCGTGCGGCGGCATGTACACCGCGAACACGATGGCCTCGGTCGCCGAGGCGCTCGGGATGAGCCTCCCCGGCTCGGCCGCTCCGCCCTCGGCGGACCGCCGTCGCGACTACTTCGCGCACCGCTCCGGCGAGGCCGTCGTCAACCTGCTCAAGCAGGGCATCACGGCCCGCGACATCCTGACCAAGAAGTCGTTCGAGAACGCGATCGCCGTCGCCATGGCGTTCGGCGGCTCGACCAACGTCGTGCTGCACCTGCTCGCCATCGCCAACGAGGCCGAGGTCGAGCTGACGATCGACGACTTCAACCGGATCGGCGACAAGGTCCCGCACATCGGCGACCTGAAGCCGTTCGGCAAGTACGTGATGAACGACGTCGACCGGCACGGCGGCGTCCCCGTCGTGATGAAGGCGCTGCTCGACGCCGGGCTGCTGCACGGCGACTGCCTCACGGTCACCGGCAAGACCGTCGCGGAGAACCTGGCGGAGATCAACCCGCCCGCGCCGGACGGCAACGTCATGCGCTCGCTCGACAACCCCATCCACCCGACCGGGGGCCTGACCATCCTCAAGGGCTCGCTCGCGCCCGAGGGCGCCGTGGTGAAGACGGCCGGCTTCGACGCCGACGTGTTCGAGGGCCCCGCCCGCGTGTTCGAGCGCGAGCGCGCCGCGATGGACGCCCTCACCGAGGGCCGCATCAACGCGGGCGACGTCGTGATCATCCGTTACGAGGGCCCGAAGGGCGGCCCGGGGATGCGCGAGATGCTCGCGATCACCGCTGCCATCAAGGGCGCGGGCCTCGGCAAGGATGTACTACTATTGACGGACGGACGATTCTCAGGCGGCACAACCGGCCTGTGCATCGGCCACATAGCACCCGAAGCGGTGGACGCAGGTCCCATCGCATTCGTGCGCGATGGTGATCTGATACGGGTCGATATCGCGGCTCGCTCCCTCGACCTACTGGTCGACGAGTCAGAGCTGACCGCCCGCCGTGACGGCTGGGCGCCCCTTCCTCCGCGCTATACCCGTGGCGTTCTCGCGAAGTACTCCAAGCTCGTGCGCTCTGCTGCAGAGGGCGCCGTCACGGGGTAGCCCTTCGCCTCATCCAGCAGCATCAGACCACTTCGTACGTAAGGGACCGACATAGGCATGTCCTCGGAAGCAACCCCCAGCACAGTGTTGCCGTCCGCGACGCCGGGAAAGGCGTCGCCCGAAATCCTGACCGGCTCCCAGTCGGTCGTCCGCACCCTCGAGCTCCTCGGCGTCACCGACGTCTTCGGACTCCCCGGGGGCGCGATCCTGCCGATCTACGACGCCATCATGGACTCGTCGAAGATCCGGCACATCCTCGTCCGCCACGAGCAGGGCGGCGGCCACGCCGCCGAGGGCTACGCGGTCGCGGCCAACAAGGTCGGCGTCGCGATGGCGACCTCCGGCCCCGGCGCGACGAACCTCGTCACGGCGATCATGGACGCGCACATGGACTCCGTCCCCGTCGTGTTCATCACCGGCCAGGTCTTCTCGACGCTCATGGGAACGGATGCCTTCCAGGAGGCGGACATCGTCGGCATCACCATGCCGATCACCAAGCACTCCTTCCTGGTGAAGGACGCCGAGGACATCCCGGCGACCATCGCCGCGGCGTACCACATCGCCGGCACCGGCCGGCCCGGCCCGGTGCTCGTGGACATCACCAAGGATGCGCAGCAGAACTCGGTGCCGTTCGTGTGGCCGCCCAAGGTGGACCTGCCGGGCTACCGGCCGATCACGAAGGCGCACGGCAAGCAGATCCTCGCGGCGGCGCAGCTGTTCGCCGACGCCAAGAAGCCGGTGCTGTACGTGGGCGGCGGCGTCATCCGCTCGCGCGCCTCCCAGGAGCTGCTCGAGCTGGCGGAGGCGACCGGCGCGCCGGTCGTCACCACGCTGATGGCCCGCGGCGCCTTCCCCGACACCCACCAGCAGCACCTCGGCATGCCGGGGATGCACGGCACGGTCCCGGCCGTCCTCGCGCTGCAGGAGTCGGACCTGATCGTGTCGCTCGGCGCGCGGTTCGACGACCGGGTCACCGGCAACACCTCGCTGTTCGCGCCCAACGCGAAGATCGTGCACGTCGACGTCGACCCTGCCGAGATCTCCAAGATCCGCGTCGCCGACGTCCCCATCGTCGGCGATGCCAAGGACGTCATCGTCGATCTGACCGCGGCGTTCCAGGACGCCACCCGCTCCGGCAAGCCGGACCTGGTGGAGTGGTGGACGTACCTGAACGGCCTCCGCGAGGAGTTCCCGCTCGGCTACACGCCGACCAGCGACGGCCTGCTGGCCCCGCAGCACATCATCCAGCGCATCGGCGAGCTGACCGGGCCGGAGGCGATCTACACCGCCGGCGTCGGCCAGCACCAGATGTGGGCGGCGCAGTTCATCAAGTACGAGCGGCCGAACTCGTGGCTCAACTCCGGCGGCGCCGGGACGATGGGCTACTCGGTGCCCGCGGCGATGGGCGCCAAGGTGGCCCAGCCCGACCGTGTGGTCTGGGCGATCGACGGCGACGGCTGCTTCCAGATGACGAACCAGGAGCTCGCCACCTGCACGATCAACAACATCCCGATCAAGGTGGCGATCATCAACAACTCGTCGCTCGGGATGGTGCGGCAGTGGCAGACCCTGTTCTACGACGGCCGCTACTCGAACACCGACCTCAACACCGGGCACGACACCGTGCGGGTCCCGGACTTCGTGACGCTCGCTGAGGCGTACGGCGCCCTCGGCATCCGTGTCACGAAGGAGGAGGAGGTGGACGCCGCCATCAAGCTCGCGCTGGAGACGAACGACCGCCCGGTCGTCATCGACTTCGTCGTGAGCGCGGACGCCATGGTGTGGCCGATGGTGCCGCAGGGCGTCAGCAACAGCTACGTCCAGTACGCCCGTGACCACAGCCCCGCCTTCGGAGAGGAGTAACCCAGTGAGTTCGCACGTTCTGAGCCTCCTCGTCGAGGACAAACCGGGTCTGCTGACCCGCGTCGCCGGCCTGTTCGCCCGCCGCGGCTTCAACATCCACTCGCTCGCGGTGGGCACGAGCGAGGTCGAGGGCCTCTCCCGCATCACGGTCGTCGTGGACGTGGAGGAGCTCCCGCTCGAGCAGGTGACCAAGCAGCTGAACAAGCTGATCAACGTGATCAAGATCGTGGAGCTGGACCCGGCGCAGTCGGTCCAGCGCGAGCACCTGCTGATCAAGGTGCGCGTCGACAACTCCACCCGCTCCCAGGTGCTGGAGGCGGTCAACCTCTTCCGCGCCCGCGTCGTCGACGTGGCCACCGACGCCCTCGTGATCGAGGTCACCGGCGACAGCGGCAAGACCCAGGCGCTGCTCAAGGTGCTCGAGCCGTACGGCATCAAGGAGATGGCCCAGTCGGGGCTCCTCGCGATCGGCCGCGGCGGCAAGTCCATCACCGAGCGCGTCTTCAAGAACTAGCGCCATCCATCCGGCGCACCACGAACCACACCCAGAAGGAGAACCCAACAAGTGGCTGAGATCTACTACGACAACGACGCGGACCTCTCGATCATCCAGAGCAAGAAGGTCGCCGTCATCGGCTACGGCTCGCAGGGTCACGCGCACGCGCAGAACCTCCGCGACTCGGGCGTCGAGGTCGTCATCGGCCTCAAGGACGGCTCGAAGTCCAAGCCGAAGGCCGAGGAGGCGGGCTTCCGCGTCCTCTCCGCCGCCGAGGCCGCGAAGTGGGCCGACGTGGTCGTCATCCTCGCGCCCGACCAGGTGCAGCGGAACCTCTACAAGGACGACATCCAGGCGAACCTGGAGGAGGGCAACGCGCTCGTCTTCGGGCACGGCTTCAACATCCGCTTCGGCTACATCGAGGCGCCGGAGGGCGTCGACGTGATCATGGTCGCCCCCAAGGGCCCCGGTCACACCGTCCGCCGCGAGTACGAGGCCGGCCGCGGCGTCCCCGTGATCGTCGCAGTGGAGAAGGACGCGACAGGCAACGCCTGGCCGCTCGTCCTCTCCTACGCCAAGGGCATCGGCGGCCTGCGCGCCGGCGGCATCAAGACCACCTTCACCGAGGAGACCGAGACCGACCTGTTCGGCGAGCAGGCCGTCCTCTGCGGTGGCGTCTCGCAGCTCGTCCAGTACGGCTTCGAGACCCTGACCGAGGCCGGCTACCAGCCGCAGGTCGCCTACTTCGAGGTGCTGCACGAGCTCAAGCTCATCGTGGACCTGATGTGGGAGGGCGGCATCGCCAAGCAGCGCTGGAGCGTCTCCGACACCGCCGAGTACGGCGACTACGTCTCCGGCCCGCGCGTCATCGACCCGCACGTGAAGGAGAACATGAAGGCGGTGCTCTCCGACATCCAGGACGGCACCTTCGCTAAGCGCTTCATCGCGGACCAGGACGCGGGCGCGCCCGAGTTCCTCGAGCTCCGCAAGAAGGGCGAGCAGCACCCCATCGAGGCCACCGGCCGCGAGCTGCGCAAGCTCTTCGCGTGGAACGCGTCGAACGACGACGACTACGTGGACGGCGAGGTCGCGCGCTGAGCGCAGCCCGTCTCACGCGCTAGCCTGGGGTGCCGCACGTTCCCACGTGCGGCACCCTTCGTCGTTCCGCAGAGCAGGGGAGCAGCCGTGAGCACCGTCGCCGTCGAGATCGCCGTTCAGGATGTGGCGGGCGCCCGGGTGGCGCTCACCGAGGGGGCGACGCGCATCGAGCTGTGCTCCGCGCTCGGGCTCGGCGGTCTGACGCCGTCTGCGGGACTGCTGCGTTCCGCCGTCGCCGTGGCCGCCGAGGCCGGCGCCGACGGATTCGTGCACGCGCTCATCCGGCCGCGCGGGGGCGGCTTCGCCTACGACGCCGGGGAGATCGCCACGACGCTGCAGGACATCCGCTTCGCGCGCGAGGCCGGGGCTGCGGGCGTCGTCATCGGGGCCTTGACCGACGCCGGCCGGGTGGACGCGGACGCTGTGGCCCGGTTCGTGGACGCGGCGGAGGGCATGCAGGTGACCTTCCACCGGGCGATCGACACGGTCGCGGACCCGGTCGCCGCGGCGGAGACGCTCCTCGAGCTCGGCGTCGCGCGCATCCTCACCTCCGGTGGCGCGGCGCGCAGCATCGACGGCGTCGACGGCCTGCGGGCGCTGGCCCAGCGCTTCTCCGGCGCGCTGCAGATCATGGCAGGCGGGGGAGTGGCGGTGGACGATATCCCCGCTCTCGTCGCCTCCGGCGTCGACGCCGTCCACCTGTCCGCGCGCCTGCGCGTGCAGGGCGACCCGAGCGGCCCGGGCGGCGGCGACGACGCCTACGACATCACCGACCCCGGCACGGTGCGCGCCGCTGTCGCGGCCGCCGCCTCCGCGGCCCGCCGCGACTGACCCCTCTCGGAACGTTCGCCCCCTGCTCGCGCAGGGTCAATCGTGCCGAACCGGGTCACTCCCCGGGTGCGTCGTGCGCCGTGAGCCGCCCGTAACGCGGCGAAAGAGGGGCTTGACCGACCGCTAGAGTTAACCCACTCGCGCACCGACGACTGCTGCGCACCGCTCCCAAGCCAGCCTCGCACTCTGTTAGGAACTGCCACGTGACAAAGCCGGTCGTGCTGATCGCCGAAGAACTTTCGCCCGCCACCGTCGACGCCCTCGGGCCGGACTTCGAGATCCGCAACGTCGACGGCACCGACCGGCCCGCCCTGCTCTCCGCCGTGGCGGACGCGGACGCGATCCTGGTGCGCTCCGCGACGAAGGTGGATGCCGAGGTCATCGGCGCCGCACCGCAGCTGAAGGTGATCGCCCGCGCGGGCGTCGGGCTCGACAACGTGGACATCAAGACCGCCACCAACGCGGGAGTCATGGTCGTGAACGCGCCGACCTCCAACATCATCTCGGCGGCCGAGCTCACGGTCGGCCACATCCTGAGCCTGGCGCGTCACATCCCCGCGGCCCACAACGCGCTCGCGCAGGGCCAGTGGAAGCGCTCCAAGTACACCGGTGTGGAGCTCTACGAGAAGACCGTCGGCATCATCGGCCTCGGCCGCATCGGCGCGCTGATCACCGCCCGCCTGCAGGCGTTCGGCACGAAGGTCATCGCCTACGACCCCTATGTCACGAGCGCCAGGGCGCAGCAGCTCGGCGTGCAGCTGGTGAGCCTCGACGAGCTGCTCACCGAGGCGGACTTCGTCACCATCCACATGCCGAAGACGCCGGAGACCACCGGGATGATCTCGGACGACCAGCTGGCGCAGATGAAGCCGACCGCGTTCGTCGTCAACGTTGCCCGCGGCGGCCTGATCGACGAGGACGCCCTCTACCGCGCGCTCTCCACGAACAGCATCGCCGGCGCCGGCCTCGACGTGTTCGTGAGCGAGCCGCCCACCGACTCGCCGCTGCTCGCGCTCGAGAACGTCGTCGTCACCCCGCACCTCGGCGCCTCCACCGACGAGGCGCAGGAGAAGGCGGGCGTCTCGGTCGCCAAGTCGGTGCGCCTCGCGCTCTCCGGCGAGCTCGTGCCGGATGCGGTCAACGTCGCGGGCGGTGTCATCGACCCGTACGTGCGCCCGGGCATCCCGCTGGTCGAGAAGCTCGGCCAGGTGTTCTCCGGTCTCGCGCACAGCCCGCTCACCAGCATCGACGTCGAGGTGCGCGGCGAGCTCGTCGACTACGACGTCAGCGTGCTGAAGCTGGCCGCGCTCAAGGGCATCTTCACCAACATCGTCAGCGAGACCGTTTCGTACGTGAACGCGCCCCTCCTCGCGGAGCAGCGCGGCATCGAGGTGCGCCTCATCACCGACTCGGTGAGCGAGGAGTACCGCAACCTGATCACCCTGCGCGGCGCCCTGAGCGACGGCTCGCAGGTGTCGGTGTCCGGCACCCT
Organism: Leifsonia sp. NPDC080035; assembly: GCF_040050925.1. Classification (NCBI taxonomy): domain Bacteria; kingdom Bacillati; phylum Actinomycetota; class Actinomycetes; order Micrococcales; family Microbacteriaceae; genus Leifsonia; species Leifsonia sp. NPDC080035. The sequence continues at coordinate 3,146,512 of NZ_CP157390.1, forward strand.
GACCGGCACCAAGCAGATCGAGAAGGTCGTCGAGATCAACGGCTACGACGTGGAGGTGCCGGTCGCAGAGCACCTCATCGTGATGGTCTACGACGACCGCCCCGGCATCGTCGCGGTCTACGGCCAGGAGTTCGGCGAGGCCGACATCAACATCGCGGGCATGCAGATCGCGCGCACCTCGGCCGGCGGCAAGGCGCTCAGCGTCCTGACCGTCGACTCCCGGGTGCCGGAGGGGCTGCTGGAGAAGGTGCGCGTCGCCATCGACGCCGACCTTCTGCAGGAGATCGACATCACCGAGTCCTGACTCGTGCGGCCGGCGGGAAAGTATTTCTCGCCGGCTGTCGATTTCGGCGGTTGACTTGCGTCGTGTGGATGTCGATATCCATTCGAAGTGAGGAGACACGATGTCCGACGAGTACATTCTGCTGATCCGGGAGCCCGAGTGGGACCCGGAGGCCATGACCGCCGAGCAGTGGCAGGCCGGCATGGCCGGCCACAAGGCGTTCCAGGAGGCGGTCGCCGCCGCCGGCGAGCGCATCGTCGCGAGCAGCGCCCTGCAGTCGCCCTCTCGCGCCGTCAAGATCACGCCGCGCACCGGCGACGCCCCGTTGTTCACCGACGGCCCGTTCGGAGAGACGCGCGAGACGATCACCGGCTTCTACTCCTTCACCGCGGAGACGCCGGAGAAGGCCAGGGAGCTGGCGGCGCTGGTGCCGACCGACGGCTGGATCGAGCTGTACCCGGTGCTGGTGCTGGACGCGGTGCGCTGAGTGACGGCCGACCCCGGGATCGAGCGCGCATTCCGTGAGGATGCGCCGCGCATCCTGGGCGCGGTCGCCCGCACGACGGGCGACCTCCTGCTCGCCGAGGAGGCGGTGCAGGAGGCGTTCGCCCGTGCCATCGCGGAGGCGGCGCGTGGGCGCGCCCCGCAGAACCCGGCGGCGTGGATCACCACCGTCGCGCGCCGGGTGGCGCTCGACGCGCTGCGTCGGGAGCGGGCGACCCGGCGGGTGGCCCCGATGCTCGCGGCGGAGGCGGAGAGGGCCGAGCAGGCCGGCGTCGACGACGCAGAGAGGGGCGTGGTCCCGGTGTTCACCGGCGACGAGCGGCTGGAGCTGATCCTGCTCGTCGCGCACCCGGCGCTCGCCCCGGAGGCGAGGGTCGCGCTCGCGCTCCGCTTCGTGTGCGGGCTGCCGACGGCGCGGATCGCCGACGCGTTCCTGGTGCCGGAGGCGACGATGGCGGCGCGGCTCACCCGCGCGAAGAAGCGCATCCACAGCGCAGGGATGCGGTTCGCCGTCGACGATCGTGCCGCGGTCGCCGAGCGGATGCCGGATGCGCTCACCACGATCTACCTGCTCTACACCGCGGGCTACGCCACCGCTGACGGCTCCCTCCGCGCGGACGCGATCGCACTCGCGCGGGACGCGCACCGCGTCGTCTCCACGCCGGAGTCGGCGGGGCTGCTCGGTCTGCTGCTGCTGACCGAGGCGCGCAGCTCCACGTGGCTGACCGGCGACGACGAGTTCGCGCCGCTGCGCGAGGCGGACCGATCCCGGTGGGACGCCCGCCTGCTCGCGGAGGGCGAGGCTCTGGCGACCGAGGCGCTGTCGGGGGACGGCCGCTACGGGCTGCAGGCCGGGATCGCCGGGCTGCACGCGATCGCGCCGACCTGGCAGAACACGGACTGGCCGGCGATCGTCCGGCTCTACGACGGGCTGGTGCGGCAGTGGCCGAGCGCGTCGGCGCGGCTCGGCCGGATCGTGGCGCTCGGCCACAGCCCGGATGCCGGACCCGAGGTCGGGCTCGCGGAGCTGACCGCCGACGAGGCTCTCTTCGACGGCGTCATGGCGGCGCAGGCGTACGCGGCGCGCGCCGAACTGCTGCGGCTCGCCGGTCGTGCACACGCGTCGGCGGAGGCGCTGGAGCTCGCGATCGACGCGTCGGGGGACGATCGGGTGCGCCGGTCCCTGCAGCGGCTGCTCGCGGCGCTGGAGTGACGCGGGCGCCGCACGGGTCCGTGGCGGGTCAGCGGCGCGCGGAGAGGCCCTGCACGAGCGCGACCAGCTCGCTGACGTCCGTCTCGTCGCGCAGCACCGTGTTGGCCGCGGGCAGCAGGGCGCTGTTGTAGTACATCCCGTCGCCGATCAGCATGATCGTGCGGGCGATCATCCGGTCGCCGACCGCCTCCTCCAGCTCGGCGAGCCAGCGGCGCTGGGCGTCGCCGAGCGCGTCGCTCGCCCGCGCGTCGGAGGCCTGGGCCAGGCGCGCGACGGCGACGATCTCGCGTTCGAGGTGGTTGTCGGCGGGGATCGACGTGCGCAGGAAGTAGTCGACAGGTCCGGCGGGCGCGGTGCGCATCCGCTCGATGTCCTCCGCGATGTCGGCGGTGAACCGCTCGAGGATGCCGTCGACGAGCGCGTCCTTCGAGGCGAAGTGGTAGAGCAGCCCGCCCTTGGAGACGCCGGCCCTGGCCGCGACCGCGTCGAGCGTCGCCGCCCGCTCGCTGTGCTCGGCGAGCAGTTCCTCGAAGGCGTCGAGGATGCGGTCGCGGGCCGAGCGTGCCGAGGCACCGGAGGGGGCGGGGGAGGACATGTGGCCCATGCTAGCCGTCCGCCGGAGCGGAGCGTGCTCCGCCAAGATTTGCGGCAAATCGTGGCTCCGACAACGTCACGACCACGATTTGGCACAAATGTTCGGTTGGGGGAGCAGCGCCGACAGCCCGGGCAGTCCGAGGCGCATCATCTTGCTACTGTACCGTCCAGACGGTACAGTAGAAGCATGTCCACGACCGCACCCACCGACCTCGCACCCGTCACGACCCCCGTCCGCGCCGGCGCCCGCGGCTGGGCGGCGCTCGTCGTGCTCATGCTTCCGGTGCTGCTCGTCTCGGTCGATAACACCGTGCTCAGCTTCGCCCTTCCCGCGATCTCGGAGGCTCTGCAGCCGTCCGCGACCGGGATGCTGTGGATCGTCGACGTCTACCCGCTCGTCCTCGCCGGCCTGCTCGTCGCGATGGGCAGTCTCGGCGACCGCATCGGCCGCCGAACGGTCCTGCTGATCGGCGCGACCGGCTTCGCCGGCGTGTCCGTCGCCGCGGCCTTCGCCCCGACGGCGGAGCTGCTCATCGCCGCCCGGGCCGTGCTCGGCTTCTTCGGCGCGATGCTGATGCCCTCGACGCTCTCGCTGCTGCGCAGCGTCTTCCAGGACCGCGACCAGCGCCGCGTCGCCATCGCGATCTGGGCCTCCGGCTTCGCCGCGGGCTCCGCGCTCGGGCCGATCGTCGGCGGCCTGCTGATCGAGCACTTCTGGTGGGGCTCGGTCTTCCTGCTGGCCGTGCCCGTGCTCATCCCGCTGCTGGTGCTCACGCCGCTGCTGGTGCGCGAGTCGAAGGATCCCGCGCCCGGCCCCGTCGACGTGCCGAGCATCCTGCTCTCGCTGGTCACGATGGCGCCGATCGTCTTCGGCATCAAGGAGCTCGCGGTGCACGGTCTCGCGCCGCTGCCGGTGCTGGCCATCCTGGTCGGCATCGCCGCCGGAGCCGTGTTCGTCCGCAGGCAGCTGCGCCGCCCCGTCCCGATGCTCGACATGCGGCTGTTCCGCCGGCCGGCGTTCAGCGGCGCGGTGGTCATCAACCTGCTGAGCGTCGTCTCGCTGGTCGGCTTCCTGTTCTTCGTGTCCCAGCACCTCCAACTGGTGCTCGGGATGCCGCCCGTGCAGGCCGGGATGGTGCTGCTTCCGGGGCTCGCGACCATGATCGTCTCCGGGTTGCTCGTCGTGCCCGTCGCACGGCGGCTGCGGCCGGGGCTCGTGATCGCGGCGGGGCTGTGCGTGTCCGCGTGCGGCTACCTGCTGATCGCGCTGACCGGAGGCGACGCGTCCTGGGGCATGCTGCTGGCGGCGTTCGTGCTGCTCGGCGCGGGCATCGGGGCCGCCGAGACGGTCTCGAACGAGCTCATCATCTCGACGGCGCCCGCGGAGAAGGCGGGGGCCGCGTCGGCGGTGTCCGAGACCGCGTACGAGCTGGGTGCCGTGCTCGGCACGGCGACGCTCGGCAGCATCATCATCGCCTCCTACCGCGCGGCGATCGAGCTGCCGGCCGGGCTCGCCGCCGGCCAGGCCGCGGCGGCGGGCGACACCCTCGGCGGAGCGGTGAAGGTCGCCGAGGCGCTTCCGGCCGGCGCCGCGGCCGAGCTGCTCGCCTCCGCGCGGCACGCCTTCGACAGCGGGGTGGGTGTCACCGCCTCCATCGGCGTGGGGTTGATGCTCACGGCCGCCGCGCTGGCCCTGATCGCCCTCCGGCGCGTGCGGGCCTGACCCGCGCGCGGCCGGTGGGCGGCACGGCGATAGTGTGTAGCTACACCGTCCGCCCACCGATCAGTGCAGGAGCGTCATGAGCACAACCGTCCAACTCGCCGTCATCCCCGGAGACGGAATCGGGCCGGAGGTGATCGCCGAGGCGGTCAAGGTGCTTGACGCGGTGACCGCCGGGAGCGACCTCGCCTTCGAGAAGACGCACTTCTCGCTCGGCGCCGATCGCTTCCTCGCCACCGGCGACGTGCTGACGGACGAGGACCTCGACGCGATCAAGCGGCACGACGCCATCCTGCTCGGCGCTGTCGGCGGGGTGCCGGGGGACCCGCGTCTCGCCGGCGCCAACATCGAGCGCGGGCTGCTGCTGAAGCTGCGGTTCTCGCTCGACCACTACGTGAACCTGCGCCCGACGACGCTGTTTCCCGGTATCGCCAGCCCGCTCGCGAACCCCGGCGACGTGGACTTCGTGGTCGTCCGGGAGGGCACGGAGGGCCCGTACGTCGGCAACGGCGGCGCGATCCGCCAGGGGACGCCGCACGAGATCGCCAATGAGGTGTCGGTGAACACGGCCTACGGCGTCGAGCGCGTCGTCCGCTTCGCGTTCGAGCAGGCGGAGCAGCGGCGGCAGAAGCTGACCCTCGTCCACAAGACGAACGTGCTCACGTTCGCAGGCGGCCTGTGGAAGCGGATCGTGGACGCGGTGGCCGCCGAGCATCCCGACGTCGCGGTCGACTACCTGCACGTCGACGCCGCCACGATCTTCCTGGTCACGGATCCTGCTAGATTTGATGTGATCGTCACGGACAACCTCTTCGGCGACATCCTCACCGACCTCGCGGCCGCAATCAGCGGCGGCATCGGACTGGCCGCCTCCGGCAACATCAACCCCGCAGGCGAATTCCCGAGCATGTTCGAACCGGTTCACGGATCGGCCCCCGACATCGCCGGCCAGCAGAAGGCCGACCCCACCGCCGCGATCCTCTCCGTGGCTCTCCTGCTCCGCCACCTCGGCAGCAGGGACCTCGCGGAGCGCGTGGAGCAGGCGGTGACCGCCGACCTCGCCGCGCGCAGCGGCGCGACACGGACGACCGCTCAGATCGGCGACGCGATCGCGGCCCGCGTGGCGCAGAATTGACGTATCGCAGCAAAGGACTCTCATGACCTCGACCAGCATCAACCTCACCTCCGGCCCGACCGAGACCGCCGGACTCCTCTGGAACGTCACCCGCAACGAGGAGGCGCGCAGCGCCGCCGAGCGTGCGGAGATCCTGGCGAACCCCGGATTCGGCAACTACTTCACCGACCACATGGTCGACCTGTGCTGGTCGGCCAAGGGCGGCTGGCACCGGCCGCGCGTCTCGCCGTACGGGCCGATCCAGCTTGAGCCGTCGGCCGCCGTCCTGCACTACGCGCAGGAGATCTTCGAGGGACTGAAGGCCTACCGGCACGCGGACGGCTCGATCTGGGGCTTCCGCCCGGAGGCGAACGCGGCCCGCATGCAGCGTTCCGCCTATCGCCTCGCGTTGCCGGAGCTGCCGGTCGAGCACTTCCTCGATTCGCTGAAACAGCTCATCGCGGTCGACGGCGACTGGGTGCCGGAAGGCGGAGAGACCAGCCTGTACCTGCGTCCCTTCATGTTCGCGAAGGAGGCGTTCCTCGGTGTGCGCCCGGCGAACAAGGTGGCGTACTACCTGATCGCGAGCCCCGCGGGCGCCTACTTCCCGAGCGGCGTGGCTCCCGTCTCGATCTGGCTGAGCGACCACTGGTCGCGCGCGGGCCACGGCGGTACCGGTGCCGCGAAGACCGGAGGCAACTACGCGTCCAGCCTGCTGCCGCAGGCCGAGGCCTACGAGCACGGTTGCGCCCAGGTGCTGTTCCTCGACTCGGTCGAGGGGAAGTACATCGAGGAGCTCGGTGGGATGAATGTGGTGCTCGTCTACAAGGACGGCACGCTCGTGACCCCGGACTCCGACAGCATCCTCGAGGGCATCACCGTCGACTCCGTCCTCCAGCTGGCCCGCGACCGCGGCCACACGGTGGAGCGCCGCCGGGTGACGATCGACGAGTGGCGCGACGGCGTCGAGTCCGGCGACATCGTCGAGGTGTTCGCGTGCGGCACCGCCGCCGTCATCACCCCGATCGGAGAACTGAAGTCCGACACCTTCACGGTGGGCGACATCACGGCGCCTCCCGGGGAGCTGACCATGTCGCTGCGCAAGGAGCTCACGGACATCCAGTACGGCCGCGAGCGCGACCGTCACGGCTGGATGTACCGCCTGGACGCGTAACCGTCAGCGGCCGAGGGCGGCGACGGCGCGATCGACGTCGTCCTCGGTGTTCCAGACGTGGAAGGCGACCCGCGCCCGGCCGGCTCGGCCCGAGGCGCGAAGCCCCGCGGCGGTGAGCGCTGCCAGGTCGGCGCCGTCCGGGTCCGGCCAGGTGTGGATGGCGCGACCGCGGGCGTCGAGGCCGAGCGCCTCCGCGAACCGGTCGCCGAGCGCGGTGTCGTGCGCGTGCACCGCGGCGAGGTCGAGCGCGGCGAAGAACTCCAGCGCCGCGGCGGTTCCCGGCCATACCGGCCACGCCGGGGACACGTCGAAGCGGCGGGCCGAGCGCGCGGGCGCGGCGAGCGGGCCGTAGCACGACGCCCACGGATCCTCGCCCGCGAACCAGCCCGCGTGCAGCGGGAGGAGCGCATCCCGGATCCCCTCCCGCACGGTGAGGAAGGCGCTGCCGCGAGGCGCGCACAGCCACTTGTAGGCGTGGGTGACCGTGAGGTCGAACCGCGACGCGTCCACCGGCAGCCAGCCGAGCGCCTGGGTGAGGTCGGCGAACGAGAGCGCGCCGGTGCGGGCGCAGGCGGCGAGGATCGCCTCGATGTCCGCGTGCTCCCCGGTGGCCGACTGCACGACGGAGAAGGCGACGAGCCAGGTCTCGTCGTCCACGGCGTCCGCGAGCTCCGCAAGCGGCGCCTCGCGGACCGTGACGCCGCGGTGCGCCTGCGCGTGGAACGGCGCGACGACGGACGCGAAGTCGCCCTCGACGCAGAGCACGCGGGCGCCGTCGGGGGCGGAGCCGGCGGCGAGGGAGGCGAGGACCGAGACCTGCGACCCGATCGCGATCGCGTCGACGTCCACCCCGGCGATGCGGGAGAAGGCGTCGCGCGATCGGTCGATGGCGGCGTCGTAGTCGAGCGGCGATGCCTCCCCGCTCGACCAGTTCTCGAGGTCGGTGCGGGTCGCCGCGACCGTCTCCCGGGTGGGGAGTCCCTGGGTGCAGGCGGCCAGGTAGCCGCTGCCCGCGGCGAAGCGGTCGTGGACGGCGAGCGCGGAGGACGTGGTGGGAGGCATGGGTCAAGACTGCTGGCGAGGCCATCCATCACACCAGAGCAGGTATTGAATCGAAAGCATTCGGCGCGGTTATGATTCGTGGGTGCAGCTCGACGACATCGACTCCCACAGCCTGCGGGTGGTGCGCGCCATCGCCGACACCGGCTCGATCACCCGCGCCGCGGAGGCGCTCGGCTACAGCCAGCCCGCGATCAGCCAGCACCTGCGCCGGCTGGAGGCCAGGGTCGGGATGCCGGTGGTCTCCCGCGCGGGGCGCGGCGTCCGGCTGACGGAGGCCGGGCGGGTGCTGGCGCGGCACGCGAAGACGGTGACGACGGCGCTCGACGCCGCCGCCGGCGAACTCGCCGACCTGCGCGGGCTGCGCACCGGCCGCGTGCGGCTCGCGGGCTTCCCCTCCGCGTCCTCCTCGCTGGTGCCGAGCCTGCTGAGCAGCATGGAGTCGTCGCATCCCGGCGTGCGGATCACCTACCTGGAGGCGGAGCCACCCGAGGCCGTCGCCGCCGTGCGCGAGCGCTCGGCCGACCTCGCCATCACGTTCGGCTATCCGGGCGACCGCGTCGACGCGCACCGGGAGAGCGCGAAGGGGCTCGCGGTGGTGCCGCTCTGGCGGGACGAGATGCTCGTCGCCCTGCGTGACGACGATCCACTCGCTCGTGCCCGGAGCGTCGACCTCGCCGGGCTCGCGGACGCGGCCTGGATCGGCGGCTGTCCGCGCTGCCGCGGTCACCTCCTCGAGCTGGCCGACGCCTGCGGCTACGAGCCGCGCATCGCGTACGAGACGGACAACTTCGTCGCCGTCCTGCGGATGGTCGCGGAGGGCGTCGGCGTCGCGCTGCTCCCTTCCCTCGCGGTCGCGTCCGCGGGCGCCGTGCCCGGTGTGGTGCTGCGGCCGACGGCGAACCGCGACCACCGCACGATCAACCTGGTCGCCGCGGCGGGCTCGGACGCGGTGCCGGCGATCGCCGCGACCGCGGCCGCGCTGATCGACCTCGACGGTGCGCGCTGGGGTCTCGCCGGGCTCTGAGCCGTGGGTAGCATCGTGGCATGAGCGATGCCGAGTCCGTCACCTTCGCCGTCGTCGGCCCGGGCGCCGTCGGCGGCCTGTTCGCCTGGCTGCTGCAGCGGGCCGGGCATCGCGTCGTGGCCGTGGGCCGTCCGGCCACCGTCGAGGCGATCCGGGCGGAGGGGCTCACGGTGCGAAGCGCCGCGCTCGGCGACGCGGTGGAGCGCATCCCGGCCGCGACGGAGGTGCCGGAGGGCGCCGCCGTCATCCTGGCCACGAAGGCATACGGGCTCGAGGATGTGCTTCCCGGGATCGCCGCCGCGCGACCCGCGGAGGTCGTCTCGTTCCTGAACGGCGTCGAGCACATGGCACCGCTGCGCGCGGCGCTGCCGGGTGTGCCGGTGGCCGGCGCATCCGTCGCGGTCTCCGCGCTGCGCGCATCCACGACGGTCATCGACCACCGCAGCCCGTTCGTGAACATCGAGGCGCCGGAGGCCGCGGCCGCGTTTTCCGCGGTGCGCGCCCTCGCCTCGGCCGGCCCCCGGGTCCGGATCGGCGGCACCGAGGCGGAGGTGCTGTGGGCGAAGTTCCGGCTGCTCGCCGCCCTCGCGCTGCTCACGTCGTACTGGCGGCAGGCGGCGGAACCGGCGCTGGCCGAGGACCCCGAGCTGACGGAGGCGGTCGTCTCCGAAATCGTCGCGTGCTCGAGCGCGGAGGGCGTCGCCGCGTCCGCGCTCGACCTCGTGCGGGCGCTGCACAGCGTCCCCGGCGGGATGCGCACCTCGCTGCAGGAGGACCTCGCCGCGGGCCGCCCGAGCGAGCTCGACGCGATCGGCGGCGCGCTTCTCCGGGTGGGGGAGCGGCACGGCATCGCGACGCCCGCCATCGCGCGGATCGTCGCGACGCTCACCGCCTGAGGTCGCCGCCGGTGGCGACCGGTCGCGACTCGCCGTCACGGCCGGAGCGTGGCGGCGTGTCGCGGCCGCTCGCCGGATGCGACGGGCGGAAACGCGGTGGGAGCCCGTAGGCTCGTGGCGTGAAGATCGCACGTTTCAGCCATGGCGGATCCATCGACTACGGGATCGTCGACGAGGACGCCCTCGTCGTGCTCGCGGGCGACCCGCTGTTCGCCGGTTTCGACACCACGGGGGAGCGGGTCCCGCTCGGCAAGGTCGGGTCGCTGCTCGCACCGGTCATCCCGCGCTCGAAGGTGGTCGCCGTCGGCAAGAACTACCGGGAGCACGCGGCGGAGATGGGCGGTGACGCACCGGAGGAGCCGCTGCTGTTCCTGAAGCCCAACACCGCCGTCATCGGTCTCGGCGATCCCATCGTGATCCCGCCGCAGTCGGAGCGGGTCGACTTCGAGGGCGAGCTGGCCGTCGTCATCGGGAAGATCGCGCGCAACGTCTCCGAGGCGGACGCGGCCGGTCACATCTTCGGGTACACCGTCGCCAACGACGTGACCGCGCGCGACCTCCAGGAGAAGGACGGCCAGTGGACGCGCGCCAAGGGCTTCGACACGTTCTGCCCGCTCGGCCCGGTGATCGAGACGGAGCTCGCGCCGGACGCCGTACTGCGCACACGTCTGAACGGCGAGCTGAAGCAGGAGGCGCCGATCAGCGACATGGTGCACGACATCCCCTCGATCATCGCGTACGCGTCGAGCGTGTTCACGCTGCTGCCCGGCGACGTGATCCTCACCGGCACGCCCTCCGGCATCGGGAGGATGACGGCCGGGGACACGGTCGAGGTGGAGATCGACGGGGTCGGCTCGCTGGTGAACCCGGTGCGCGCCGCCAAGTAGGATTGTGACCGGTATGTCAGACAACGCTCCCCACCCCTTCACGACCGCGACCGGCGCCGATGTGCGCGTCCGGTTCTGCCCGTCGCCCACCGGCACCCCGCACGTCGGCCTGATCCGCACCGCCCTGTTCAACTGGGCGTACGCGCGGCACACCGGCGGCAAGCTCATCTTCCGCATCGAGGACACCGATGCGGCCCGCGACAGCGAGGAGAGCTATGCGCAGATCATCGAGGCGCTCACCTGGCTGCGCCTCGACTGGGACGAGGGGATCGACGTCGGCGGTCCGCACGGTCCGTACCGGCAGTCGCAGCGGTACGACGTCTACCGCGAGCTCATCGAGAAGCTGAAGGCCTCGGGACACATCTACGAGAGCTTCGCCACGGGTGAGGAGATCGAGGCGCGCAACGTCTCGCTCGGCCGCGACCCGAAGCTCGGCTACGACAACTTCGAGCGCGACCTGACCGAGGACCAGAAGGCCGCGTACCGCGCAGAGGGACGCGAGCCCGCCCTGCGCCTGCGCGTGCCGGACGACGACCTCAGCTTCGACGACCTGGTGCGCGGGGAGATCACCTTCCCCGCCGGCTCGTTCAGCGACTTCGTCGTCGTGCGCCCGAACGGCCACCCGCTCTATACCTTCGTGAACCCGGTGGACGACGCGCTGATGGGCGTCACGCACGTGCTGCGCGGCGAGGACCTGCTCTCGTCGACGCCCCGGCAGATCGCGCTGTACCACGCGCTCATCGACGCGGGCGTCACCACGTTCGTGCCGCGCTTCGGGCACCTGCCGTACGTGATGGGCGAGGGCAACAAGAAGCTCTCCAAGCGCGACCCGGAGTCCAACCTGTTCCACCACCGCGACCGCGGGTTCATCCCCGAGGGCCTGGTGAACTACCTTGCGCTGCTCGGCTGGTCGCTCAGCCACGACCGCGACGTGTTCTCGATCGAGGAGATGGTCGCGGCGTTCGACGTCGCCGACGTGAACCCGAACCCGGCCCGCTTCGACCAGAAGAAGGCCGAGTCGATCAACGGCGACCACATCCGGCTGCTGGATGTCGCCGACTTCGCCGAGCGCACCGTCCCGTACCTCGTCGCGGCCGGCGTGCTCTCCGAGCCGCTGACCGACGAGCAGCGCGCGACGCTCGACGCGGCCGCCCCGCTCGTCCAGGAGCGCGTGCAGCTGCTCGGCGAGACCCCGGGGATGCTGGGCTTCCTCTTCACCGACGCGGCGTCGCTCGAGCTGCAGGAGGACGCGCTCGCCTCCCTGCCCGCGAACGCCGGCGAGGTGCTCGCCGCCTCCCTCGGAGCCCTGGAGCTCATCCCGGAGGCCGAGTGGACCCACGCGTCGATCGAGGCGGCTCTGCGCGATGCTCTCGTGGAGGTGCTCGGCCTGAAGCCGCGCGTCGCCTTCGGGCCGCTGCGCGTTGCGGTCTCCGGTCGCCGGGTGTCCCCGCCGCTGTTCGAGTCCATGGAGATCCTGGGCAAGACCGAGACCATCGCGCGTCTCGACAGGCTCTCGGCGACGCTCGGGTAGCCGCTCGTGACGGCCGAGACCGAAGTCATCGTCGTCGGCGGAGGCCCCGCGGGGCTGACCGCCGCGCTGAACCTCGCCCGTGCGCGGCGCCGGGTGCTTGTCGTGGACGGCAATCGTCCCCGGCACGCGGCGACGCTCAAAGCTCACGGCTTTCTGACGCGGGACGGCGTCCCGCCGTCGGAGCTGCGCCGGCTCGGCCGCGAGGAGGTCGAGGGCTACGAGTCCGGCCGGGTCACGTTCGCCCAGGTCGACGCGATCGGCGTCGAGGGCGACGGTTTCCGGGTGCGCGGGCGCGGAGTGCGCGGCGCCCCCGATGTGGATGAGCTCGCGCAGACGGTCGTGCTCGCGACCGGCGTGACCGAGGCGATGCCGGCCATCCCGAGTCTGCGCGCCTACTACGGCACTCAGCTGCACAGCTGCGTGGAGTGCGACGGCAACGAGAAGGCGGGCGAGCCGCTCGCGCTGATCGGCGAGACGGCCGACCTGGCCGAGCGCGCGCTGCTGCTCACCCAGTGGACGGACGATCTGATCGTCTTCACGAACGGTGTCGCGCCGGTGAGCGACGACGAGGAGCGGGCCCTGGCCCGGCTCGGCGTGCGCGTGGAGCGGCGGCCGATCGACGACGTGGTGGGGGAGAGGGGCGTCATGACCGGCGTCCGCCTGGCCGACGGCACGGTGGTCCCGCGAGCGGGAGGATTCGTGCGCCCCGTGTGGTCGCCGGCCCTGGGCTTCGCGGACGCGCTCGACCTGGACCGCGACTCCGACGGCTACCTGCTGACGGACGCGCAGGGTCGCACCTCGACGCCCGGCGTGTATGCCGCGGGCGAGACGCGCGCTCCCGGACCGCAGCAACTCGTGGTCGCGGCGGGCTCCGGCGCGGTGGTCGCCGCGGCGGTCAACCGCGACCTCATCGGGATCGCCGTCGACGGCGTGGCCGTTTTGTAGAAGCGGACGCCGATAGGCTAGAGTTGATTCTCGTGCCCGGGCCTTGGCCCGAAGCCCTTGGGGTATGGTGTAATTGGCAACACGGCTGATTCTGGTTCAGTTGTTCTTGGTTCGAGTCCAGGTACCCCAGCAAGAAATTCCAGACGAAACCCCGGTCATCCGCCGGGGTTTTTCGCTGTCCGGGGACGGCTCGCGAACCTCCCGCTACGATCGTGGCGGGAGGGCGCGATGGGGGACCGGACTCGGGGGAGGCGGCCGGTGGCCGGGATGGCCGCAGCCGTGCTGTTGGCGGTGACCGCGGCCCTGTCGGGGTGCTCGGACTCGGGGCTGATCACCGTGCGGAGGTGTCTCCCGTCGCCGCTGGAGGTGACGCCCGCCGTCGCGAGCCCCGGCACGGTCCTCACCGTGTCCTCGGGCGCCGCGGCGTGCGACCTCGGCTACAGGGAGGGACATACGTACACGGTGGAGGTCCTGATGCCGATGCATCGCTCGCCGCAGACGACGATCCGCGTGGGGACGGACGGACGATTCCAGGCCGAGGTGACCGTGCCGGCCGACTTCCCCGCGGGCGACGCCGTCGTGGATGTGCACGGCAGCCCGTACGACGACTGCGACGACGGCGGCGGGTCCTGCGCGGGCTACGCCGCGTACTTCACGATCCGGTGAGGAGATCCTCGGGTCAGCAGCGGTAGCGGGTCGTCCCGCCCATCCCGTTCGACTTCTGGCACCAGCCGTTGTTGTCGCCGCTGCCGGCCCCCACGCTGCCGCCGAGGCCGCCGCCGACGGAGCCGCCGCCGGAGCCCCCGCCCGGTTGCTGCGGAACCGAGCCGCCGCCGTCGCCCGGGCGAGTGGAGCCGTCCGAGTCCCCGCTGCGCGCCGCCTGCTCGGCGGCCGCCTGACGGGCGGCCTCCTCGGCGGCCGCCGCTTCCTCCGCCTTCTTCCGCGCTGCCTCTTCCTCGGCCCTCTTGCGCGCCGCCTCCGCGTCCGCGGCGAGACGGGTCCGCTCCTCGGCCTGGAAGTCGGCGAAGTCGCCGGTGAGGGCGGCGACATCACGGTCGAGCGCTTCGGCCGCGGTGTTCGACGCTCTGGTCGCCGCCGTGATCGCGACGGCGGCATCCCGGTCGGCGCAGGTCGTCGCCCGCTTCGCCTTCGCGAGCGCGTCGCGACCGGTGCTGACGGTGCCGATCAGGTCGGCGCCGCTCGGCCGGGCTGGTTTCGCGGCGACGGCGGCGACGCCGCCGCCGGTGGGAGAGGCCTTCACTTCCGCCCGCGCCGGGCGGTCGGCGTACCGCGTGGTCTTCCAGCCTTCAGTGCCTGGCAGCGCGGTGCTCGCGGCGGCGTCGAGCGCCGCGGCCGCCCGGGCGATCGAGGAGGAGACGGTCGCGGACGCCGCCGCGCTGCCCTTCAGCGCGGCGGAGCACTGCCGAGCGGTCTCCGCCGCGACGGCGTTCGCCACGCTGACGGAGGCGACGGCCCCGCCCGCGATGACGATCGCCGCGGCGATCACGATGGCGATGCGGCGCTTCCGGCTCCGGCTCATCGGTGCACGGCTCATGACGGTTCTCTTCTCCCGGGTCTTCGCGCAGCGCGCGAGCGGCATCGTCGGCGACGCTGCGCCCGACGGAATGAGGCGGCGCACGACGGCGCCCTACCGGTACCTGTCGTCCGCGCGCCGCCGACCGTTAGCGCTCCGCCGTCACGCGGGCCGGGAGGTCAGTGCCACGGCGGCGAGGGCGATCGCCAGCGCGAGCAGCCAGACGAAGGCGATGGAGATCAAGGCGATCAGAACGACAGTGACGGCGAGTTCGATGCTCCGCTCGAACAGCGGGCCCTCGCGCGACGCCCAGCGCACCGCGTAGGCGCGCAGCATCATCCCGGACGTCGCGAAGGGCAGCGCCATCGCGGTCCCGAACCAGGCGGTCATCCCGAAGGTCCCGGTGAGCGCGTTGTACGGCAGCCACGCGAGCGCGAAGGAGGCGGGGCCGATCACCCAGAGCGCGGCGGAGACGAACAGCTGGGCGTGGCCGGTCCACCACACACCGCGGGCGAACCCGGACAGGCCGGCGGGCGGCCGGCGCCGCCACCACCGGGTGGTCGGTGTCCGGTTCCGCACGGCGAGCGGCAGCGTGCTGTCCGGTGTCACTCGATCCCCCTCGTCGGCCGTCGGCTGAGGGGAGGCTAGCAGACGGCGCCGAGCGCAGGCCGCACCTGGTCACCCTCCGATCGCGAACTCGCCGACCCGGGTGGTCCCGTCCGCCTCGAAGACGGGGATGCGGTGCACGACGCCGCGATTCTGCTCCTGCCAGCGCAGCGCGTCCGCGGGGGAGGTGAAGCTCCGGGCGGCAGTGGTGCCGTCGGCGTCCTCGAGGTCGGTGCGGCGCACGAAGCCGTCGCGGCCGTTGGTCGCCGTGACCGCGACGAGGTCCGGTGCCCCGCGGTCGTTGATGGCGCCGTAGGACTGGCCGGAGTCGTTCACGCCCCACGCGGTCGTCTCCGAGGACGCGTACGCGGCGGTGAGCGTCCATCCCGCCCCCTCGCTCGTTGTCACCGTCACCCGGCCGCCGTGGATGGCGGACCGCCCCAGAAAGTACGTCGTCGGCCGGCGGAAATCGTCCGTCCTGGTGCACGTGACGCCGGCGCCGTCGTCGAAGACGAACGTGCCGAGCGAGAGACAGCGGAAGGAGAGCGTGGCTCCTGTCGCGTCCTTCGGCATCGCGCCGAGCTCCACGGATCCGGAGCCGGTGGACGTGACGGTCCGGGACTCCTGGAGCGGTGTGGTCACCTGGGCCCCAGGAGTCGCGAGGAGGCCCGTCGCGGTCGCGGCCGCCGCGCCGCCCACGACGAGGCCGAGCGCCACACCGGCGCCGATCAGCACGCGCCGGTGCGCCAGCGGTGCCGGTCCGGAGCGAATGTGCTCCGTGACGCGGTCCCGGAACGCGTCGGCGAATTCGTCGCTCATCCGTGCGCTGCTCATATCGTCCTGCCTTCGAGGTAGCCGGCCAGGCTGGTCTGGCCGAGGTCGCGCTGCAGCCGCGCTCGGATGCGGTGCAGACGGGTCCGCGCGGCTCCCGGCCGGATGCCGAGAACGGCCGCTGCCTCGGCAACGGGGTGATCCTCCAGCGCGATGAGCGCGAACAGGGCGGCATCCGCCGGCGGCAGCGCGGCCAGCGCGGCGGCGAGTCCCGCATCCATCGTGAGGTCGCCGAGCGCGGTCTCCTCCGCAGACGGGTGGTCGTCGCCGTGCGGGAGCGCATCCAGCAGACGCCGGTGACGCCGGCGCGAGCGCTCCAGGTTCCGGCACACGTTGGTGACCGAGACGAGCAGCCAGGGCAGCACGGACCCGTTCACGCTGCGGACGGCGGAGCGACGCCGCCACAACTCCAGGAACGCCGCGCCGGCGGCGTCCTCGGCGTCGGCGCGGTTGCGCAGCAGCCCGTACGCGTGACGGAACACGCGGTCACGGTGCAGGTCGAAGATGCCGCCGAACGCGTCGGCATCGCCCTGCCCTGCGCGCGACCACAGCGCGGCCTCCGAGCGGTCAGCGTCCCCCATACCCTGCATTGTCCGGGACGCGGCCGAGCGTTACAGCGCCGCGGGTCGCGCGTGGCGTCGATCCGGCCGCGGGGCCGCGGCCGGATCGACGGTCACGGCCGGACGCCGAGGCCCACGCGGTCGACGCGGCGGTGGTAGCGCATCCCGGCCAGGCCGCCGAGGATGGCGCCCACCAGGCTCACGATCGCGACGGCCACCGCGGTGATGATGCCGGTCAGCGTCACCGTGCCCTCGTTCAGCGGGATGCGCGGGAAGCTGTTCAGGTTGCCGAGGATGTTGTACTGGGCACCCAGGATGAGGCTCAGCACGGCGACGACAACGGCGATGATCACCGCCCAGATCCACACCGCGATGCCCTGCCGGGCGCCGTCGAAGCGCGCCATCCTGCCGGCGACGTAGCCGCCGCAGAAGTACGAGATGAAGAGGATGACCACGAGCGCGATCGCGCCCACGAGTCCGACGGTGGCGGCGTTGCGGTTCGCCTGGTTCGCTGCCTCGTCCGCGCTGCCGGTGGCCCCGAGGCCGACGCCGGCGCCGATGGCCGCGACGAGCGCGGTGAGCACCACGGCCATCCCTGTGGCGGTCAGCCAGCCGAAGAAGGCGGAGCCGAACTTCATGCCTCCGAACTCGCGGTGCTCGCGGTCGACGACGTCCGCGGCGACGGCGGGGTCCACCGCGGGGGCGACGGGCACCGCGGCACGGTCGTCGTCGGTGCGGGGGAGCGTTCGGGTGCGGTCGGTGACGGGGCGGTCCGCCACCGGGCGGTCATCGACCGGGCGAGCATCCACCGGGCGTTCGTCGACCGGTCGCGCATCCACCGGGGCGTCCAGCCGATGCTCGGCGGCGGGCGCTTCGTCGACGGGTCGGCCGTCCACGCTGCGGCCGTCGTATGCGGGATCTCCCGATGCGGGCGTTCTGTCGGTCATGTCGTCCCTCTTCCCTCTGTCCGCCGTGCGGGCGGGTCGGTTCGATCTGCGTAGGCAGCGTAGGCGGCCACGAGAGGGGGGCACAGACCGTTGCGCCGGTGGGCGCACGGGGGTAAGCGGTCAGCGCGTGCGGTGGTCCCGATGGTCGCCGTTCTCGTCGCCGTCCGTCTGCCCGTCCGCGTCCGCGCGCAGCGCCGCCGCCTCCTCCACCAGCTTCCGCTCCTTCTCCACCGACTTCTCGCTGACCCGGGTGTCGCGCGGCGGCAGCTGGATGTCCTCCTCCGCGGCGATCCCGGCCTGCAGCTCGCGGCCGCGCTCGGTCTCCGCGTCCAGCTCCGCACCGAACAGCAGCGCCAGGTTCGCGATCCACACCCACAGCAGGAAGACGATCACGCCGGCCAGAGGACCGTATGTCTTCGAGTAGTTCGCGAACGTCGCGACGTACAGCCCGAACAGGAAGGTCGCGATCGCGAGCACCAGGATGGCGACGATCGCCCCCATGCTGATCCACCGGAACTTCGGCTGCTTGGCGTTCGGCGACGCGTAGTAGAGCACCGCGATGATGAGGACGACGACGAACAGCATCACCGGCCACTTCACGATCTCCCAGACCGTCTGCGGCACCGTGCCGAGGCCGAGCGCACCGCCGACCGCGCGGGTGACCGGACCGGAGATCACGAGCATGAGGGCCACCAGAGCGACCAGCACCAGCGAGATGATCGTCACGAGCAGCTGCGCCGGCTTGAGCTTCCAGAACGGCCGGCCCTCGTCCAGGTCGTAGATGCGGTTCATGGCCCGGGAGAAGGCGCCGATGTAGCCGGAGGCCGACCAGATCGCGAGCACGATCCCGAGGACGAGCGCGACACCGGACGCGGGCGAGTTCGCCGCATTCTCGAGCGGGCCCTTCAGCAGGTTCGCCGTCTCTCCCGGCGCCACCTCCTGCAGGATGCGCACCAGGGCGTCCGTCGCCGCCCGACCCTGGCCGATCACACCCAGCAGCGAGACCAGCGCCAGCAGGCCGGGGAAGAGCGACAGCACGGCGAAGTAGGTGAGCGCCGCGGCCAGGTCCGTGCACTTGTCCGTGCTGAACTCGCGGACGGTCCGCTTCAGGACCAGCTTCCAGGAGGGCCGGTGCAGCTCCTTCGGGCTCTCCGGTTTGCGCGGGTCGTCGGGGGAGGGGGCGTCCGCGAGTCTCTCGCTGGCTCCGATGTCGCTCATGCTGTCGCTCCTTGGTGTCGGTGTCCGTGTCCGTGTCGGTGTCCGGAGAATCAGCGACGGCGCGGAGGGAGGGTCACCCTCCTCCGCGCCGTCGTCGGTCGTTCGCTCAGGCGCCGTCCTGCAGACGCCGACCGGCGTCCGCGGCGTCGTCACGCACGTCGCCCGCGCGGTCGGTCGCCTCGGCCTTGACCGTCTCGACCGAGTCCTGTGCGGTCTCCTTGACCGCCTGCACCGCCTCCTGGGCCGGCTCCTTCAGATCGTCGGCGATCTGCTTGCCCACCTCGGCGGCCTCGTGGAGCATCGGTTGCGCCGCATCCTTCGCGGCGGAGGCGAGTTCCTGCTCCTTCTCGCTCGCCGGAATGAGGGAGGCGGCGAGCCAGCCGACGCCGAAGGCGATCAGGCCGACGGCGAGCGGATTGCCCTCCGCCTTCGCCACGACACGGCGACCGGCGTCGGCCGTCGCGTCGGCGGCGTCGCCCAGCCGGTCGCCCGCCGCTTCGCCGAGTGAGCGGTGGCCGCTGTCGTCGGATCCCATCACGCGCTCGCTCAGGGAGTGGAAGGCTCCCTTCACGCGCCGGCTCTGGCGGTGCGCGATCTTGCTCGGCGTGACCTTGTCGGCCAGCGCATCCACGTCGCCGCTCAGGTCGCGGCGTGTGGCTTCGATCTCGGCGCGGATCACATCGGGGTCGTCACTCATCGGTTCTCTCCGTTTCGTTTCAGGGTGTCCGGGATCTCCTTGACCGTCTCGACGGTCCGTGGCATCCCTTGTACGGTCTTCAGCTGCTTGCGGCCGACCAGGTAGAGGATCAGCGCGATGATCGCCCAGATCACGGCGACGATCACGCCGGACCAGGCGTTGCCCACCAGGTAGCCGAGCGCCCACCAGAGGGCGATCGACAGGAAGAACACCGCCATCAGCGCCGCGTAGCCGGCGCCGCCCAGCATCCCCGCGCCCTTGCCTGCGCGGGTGGCGGTCTGCCGCAGCTCCGCCTTGGCGAGGTCCATCTCCTGGCGGATGAGCGTCGAGAGGTCGCGCGACACCTCGGCGAGCAGGTCGCCGAGGGAGGTCGTTGCCGCCCGTTCCTCCGAGGGGGTGGGTTCGTCGGTCACTGCGGGCCTCCCGCGATGGTGCCGCCGGGGACGGCGCTGCCGCCCACGGTCCCGTCGCCGGGCGGGAAGGTCGGAGCCGGTGCGCCGGTGACGGTGCTGCCGACGGGTGCGGTGCCCGGCGTGACGCCGGCTCGGCCGGCTGCGCGGCCGCTGGCGCTGCCCGTGCTGCCACCGTCGCCGTCTTTGTCTCCGCCCGAGGCGAGCGCCCTGGTCAGCCGCCCGGCGAGCGCGCCGGCCACCGCGGCGGCCGCGATGAATGTGCCGGGGTTGCGCCGCGCATACGACTTCACCTCCTGTAGCAGCGACCCGGGGTCGCGCGCGTCGAGCCAGCCCGCAACGGCGTGCGTGCGCCGTGCCGCCTGCCCGACGAGGTCGCTGGCGACGCCCTGCGACTCCGAGGCGCTCGCCATCTGCTCCAGCTCGTCGCCGATCGAGCGCAGGCCGTTCGCAACGCGCTCCTGCTGGACGGCCGCCTGCTCGCGCAGCTCCTGCTGCGTCTGGCGGTACAGATCCTGCGCCTGGCTCTTGGTCTCCGTGGCGACGTTCCTGGCCTCCTCCTTCGCGACGCCGGCGACATCCTTGCCCGCCTCCATCGCGGAGTCGGCCACGCGGCCGGCTTCCTGCTTCGCGGCTTCGGCCTTGTCGCCGACGCCTCCGCTGCTTCCGACGCTTCCGCTGCTTCCGACGCTTCCGCTGCCTCCCGCGCTCACGCCCGCTGCGACGCCCGGGCCGCTGCCCGGGATGGTGCCCGACGTGATGGGCTCGTCGTGGGTCTGGCGTGTGCTCTCGAAGATCGGAGTGCCTTCGGCGTCATCGTCCGAGATCGTCATGCTCCGGCTCCCTTCCGTAGGGTTTCGTATCGTGTGCGGTCCATCCACCCCCCGGAAAAGAGGCGGGCACAGCCGATTGACAGGGAGCCCGACTGCGGGGATAAGCGGGGTAGGAGTGTGCGCGCGGCTCGCTAGGCTGGGACGGTCCCGGATCACGAGCGCGAGTGGAGTGTCGCCCGAATGAGCGCAGCGCGCATCCTCGCCCTCGACATCGACGGCACGCTGATCGGCTCGGACAAACGGATTCCCGCCTTCACCGCGTCGGAGGTGCGGCGCGTGGCCGAGGAGTCCGGCGTCCACGTCGTGCTGGTGACGGCGCGTGGGCCGCAGTCGACGGCGATCATCGAGGAGCAGCTCGGTGTGCCCGCGTCGTACTGCACCTTCGGCGGGTCGCTGGTGTGGGCGAGGGAGCCGGACGGCTCGTTCACCGAACTCTCCGAGACGCCGCTCGATCCGGCATCCGTGCGCGCCATCCTGACCGCGAGCACCGGGCACGATGTGCACACCGGGGTCTACACACGCGGTGGCTGGTTCGTGAACCGGCTCGACTACTGGGGCCTCCGCGAGGCGAGGAACACCTCCGTCTGGCCGGACGCCGTCGGCGTGGAGGGGGAGCTGCTCGGGGCGCCGGACGGTGCGGGCGTCTTCAAGCTGATGTTCCGCGGCGACGCGGAGCGCCTGACCGCGCTCGAGACGGACCTGCGCGCGGCCGCGAGCGGGATCTTCCTGCACCGGGTGCCGAACGTGATCGAGATCGTGCCGGCGTCGGCCGTCAAGCTGCCCGCCCTGCGCACGCTCGCCGCTCACCTCGGCGCGGGACTCGACGAGGTGATCGCCTTCGGCGACACGCTGTCGGACCTCGAGCTGCTCGAGCACGCCGGGGTCGGCGTGCTGATGGGCAACGCGTCGCCGGCGCTCGACGCGTCCCCGCGGGTCCTGCGAACGCTGACGAACGACGAGGACGGCGTCGGCGTCATGCTGCGGGCGCAGTTCCCGACGACTCGCCCCTTCCGCACCTGATCCGGCCCCCGTGCCGGCATGCTGCGGGCGTACAATCGGGCCACCTCGCGAGGGGAGGTGCGGGATGCGGTGGTTCGGCGCGGGACGAGCGCAGCCGGAGCCGGAGTCGGTGCTGCGCGAGGACGACTCGCTCGGCGTCCTCGCACTGCTCGCGGTGCTCGACGAGGCGGTCGCCAACGCCGACCGCGCCGAAGGCCTCCTCGAACGCTGCTCGAGCGGCCAGCGGCTCGGGGCCGCCGACGCGCGCGCCGGGCTTGCCCTGCGCGTGGCGTTCACCCAGCTCTCGCGGTGGATCGAGGGGATGCCGTGCCCGGGCGACCAGCTGCTGCTCCGCGACCACGCGGCGTGCCTGATCCGGTACTACCTGCTGATGGTGTCGACGGCGCTGGATGCGACGTTCGTGCCCTCCGGCAGCCGGCACATCGCCATCCGCGGCGGACGACCGGAGTCGGGGACCGCCGCGACGGCGCTCACCGCACTGCGGGACGAGCTGCGCGAGGCCGCGACCTGACGGGAGGGGCAGCGTCGCGGTCTCACGGGCGGCACGTCCCGCCGGTCTCCCGCGAGGTCAGCGGTGCAGGCCGCCGCCGTGCTGCGCAGGCTGACCGCTCAGCGAGTCCACGACGGTCGCCGTGCCGAAACCGATCAGTGCCGCGGCGATCAGCGCGAGCAGGATGGAGGCCGTGACGGCCTGACGTCGACTCATGTTCCCCCCGGATGAGATGGACCGCCGCAGCGATGCCCTCGGACAGGCTAACCCCTCCACCGCCCGCTCCCGTACTGGGAAGACGCTCCCTTACGGGCGCAGGAACGCGAGCAGGTGAGCGGCGAGAGGGGCCGCCCCCACGTCGTGCGTCTGGCCGTCGACGACGGCGTAACGGCCGTCCCGCGCCTCCTCGGCCACGCGCTCCGCTCCGAAGCGCAGGAACTCGGGGCTCGCGCCGCCGGCGAGTGCCAGCACCGGGACGGGGAGGTCGCGCAGGAGCTCGGCGGGCACCCGGCTGTCGCCGAGGGCCGCGTCGTCGTACGCGAGCGTCGGCGCGAGGGCGACGGTCGCCGCCCACGTGGGGGAGCCGCGCATCCCCTCGATGCCCGCGTCCGGGACGCCGACGCGGCGCAAGAAGAACTCGACGGCGCGCTCGCGGTCACCGGCGGCCAGGGTCGCGGTCAGCTCTTCCGTGTACGCGGCGGCGGCGGGGATGGCCGGTTCGGGCATGAACGGCGGCTCGTAGACCGCGACTTTCGTCACGCGGCCCTGGCCGAGCTCCGAGGCCGCCGCGAGCGCGAGCGCACCGCCGGAGGACATCCCGAAGACCGCGGCACGGCCGCCGACCGCGTCCACCAGGGCCGCGATGTCCTCGACCTCGCGGTGCACGGAGAACGGAACCGTGTCGGTGCTGGCGCCGCGCCCGCGCCGGTCGTAGAGCACGACCCGCAGCTCGGGAGCGAGGGCATCCGCGATCGAGCGCATCGGCCCGGAGTCGCGGAAGCACATCGCGCCGTCGACGAGGACGACGGCGGGTGCATCGTCCGGGCCGGCGATCTCGTAGTCGATGACGGTGCCGTCGGGGGAGGTGAGTGCTGCCATGGTCGCGTTCCTTCGCGTCTGGGGGTTCATGGTGTGGGGCGGTCGGTCGGGCCGTGCGGCGAGCCTGCCTCGTCGAGATGCGTCTGCAGGAGGTCGAGCGCCGCCGAGAAGCCCTCGGCGACCCCGGCGCGAAGTGCCCGATCTCGGTCGAGGTCGTCCACCCAGCGGAGCACGGCGCGGAACCGCGCGCCGTGGCCGTCCGGTGCGAGCGTGATCGTCCCGAACGCGCCGGGACGTTCGTCGGTGATCTCGCCCGTTGGCGTGGAGGAGCACTCCAGGTAGGTCAGGCGCTCGGGAGGCACGACATCCTGATAGACCGCCCTCGCCCACACCTCGCGCCCGGTCCGCAGGCCGCGCAGGCAGTAGTGCCAGACGCCGCCGGGACGCACGTCCGTCGTGCAGTGCACCACCGGGTACCCAGGAGGGCCCCACCAGCGCATCAGCTCGTCGGGGTCGGTGAGGGCGTGCCAGAGTCGATCGGGGGACGCGGCGAACACGCGCTCGAGCGTCAGCGTCCTGCCGTCCCTCGTGACGGTCGTCGCGCCGGTCACGAGGCCGCTCCGCCCTCGTCGGCGAGGAGCGCGTCGAGCCGGTCGAGGCTCCCGGTCCACAGCTCGGTGTAGTGGTTCAGCCAGGCCTGCAGCTCCTCGAACGCGACGGCTTCGAGCCGGCAGCGACGCCATTGCGCCTCGCGGTGCCGGGAGACCAGCCCCGCGTTCTCCAGGACCGTCAGGTGCTTGGAGACGGCCGGCATCCCGGCGCCGATGCTGCCGGCGAGCTCGCCGACGGTCGCGTCCCCGGCGCGCAGCTCGGCGACGATCCGCCTGCGGACGGGGTCCGCGAGCGCGCCGAACACCGCGCCGATGTCAACGACCGTACTTTCCATACGAGGAAAATACGCCGCAGGGGTGCTCGGCCGCAAGTGGCGCGTGAGCCGCTTCAGCGGCCGCGGCGCCTGCGCAGCCCGAAGCCGATGAGCACGCCGCCGCCGATCGCGACGAGCACGCCGGCGCCGCGCACGATCCACTGCACTTCACCGGTCATCGCGTCCACGACGAGAGGCCCGGCAAGGCCCACCACCACGAGCGCGATGCCGAGGATGAAGAACCACGGGGACCCGTTCGTGCGCTCGACCATACTTCGAGACTATTCGACGCATCCACGCGCCCACACGCGAGTACGCAGAAAGTGACACGAATACCGCCGAGCACGCGGAATGTCCGCGTACTCGGCGGTTGCGCGTCAGGGGAGGTAGTACGTGGGGTTCGGGAGCTTGATGGAGCGGTCGGCCGAACCGCCGATGAGGTCGCTGTACTGGTCGCCGACGTTCGCCACGATGTCGTAGCGGCCGCCGGCCGCGGACTCGATGTGCGCGCGGGTCTGCGACTTGTACTCGATGGTCGTGCACTTCGCGGCGGCGCAGTGGATGTACGACGGCTGCTGCGAGGCGCCGACGCCCGTCCACTTGGTGTAGAAGTTCGCGGCCGTGAAGCCGGTGTAACCGACCTTCGCGAGGTTGCCGAGGGTCGCCGCCTTCTGGTCGTCGTTGCGTCCGGTCAGCCCGATGATCGTGCATCCCGACTTCTGCGCCAGGTTCGCCAGCACGGTCATCGAGGGCGTCGCCGGGAAGCGCTGGTCCTGCACCCAGACGTCCTGCTCGGCCGGGTCGAAGGTGAAGTGCATGTCCGCCACCTCCATGTCGTAGGTCCACAGCGTCGTGTCGTCGGTGTCCAGAACGATGGCGGGGTTCTTGTGCAACCGCTTCTCGACCGCACAGGTGGCCGCGAGCGCGGGGAGGGTGCGCGCGACGATGGAGCGCAGTTCCCGGATGTACGGCGAGGACGTCTTGTCCGCGATGCCGGTGCCGGGGTCGCCGTAGTAGGTGGCGATCGTGGACTTCACCGAGTCGATGTTCGGGATGCCCTCGCCGCCCTGGGTGGCTCCGCTGGAGCCGTCCGGCGCCATCCGGAAGTGGCTGCGCGGAGCGAGCTGCGGCTCGTGGAGCCCGGGCAGGTCGGGCGACGGCAGGTAGTAGGTGGGGTTCGGCAGCTTCAGCGACCGCTGCGCGTACCCGCCCTGCAGGTCGGAGAACTGGTCGCCGACATTGAGCGTGATCGTGTAACCGAGGTCCTGGATGTGCTTGCGGGTGAGCGCCTTGTACTCGACCGTCGTGCACTTCGCCGCCGCGCAGTGGATGTACGAGGGCTGCTGGGAGGCGCCCACTCCCGTCCACTTGGTGAAGAACCGGTCGCTCGTGAACGCCGTGTAGCCGTCCTTCGCCAGGTTGCCGAGGGTCGCCGCCTTCTGGCCGTCGTTGCGCCCGGTCAGGCCGAAGACCGTGAAGCCCATCGCTGCCGCCTGGTCGACGAACGACACCATGCCGGGCGTCGCCGGGAAGCGCTGGTCCTGCACCCAGACGTCCTGCTCTGCAGGGTCGAAGGTGAAGTGCATGTCCGCGACTTCCATGTCGTAGGTCCACAGCGTCGTGTCGTCGGCGTCGAAGACGATCGCAGGCTTCTGGCCGCGGTGCACGGCGCGGTCGTACATCCCCTTCAACTGGGCCTTCTCGCGGGCGAGGATCCCGGTGAGCTCGCTGATGTAGGGGGAGTGCGTCTTGTCGGCGATACCGGTCCCGGGGTCGCCGTAGTAGGTGGCGATCGTCTTCTTGACAGAGTCGATGTTCGGGATGCCCTCGCCGCCCTGAGTGGCGCCGCTGGAGCCGTCGGGCGCCATGACGAAGCTGGTGCGCGGCGCGAGCTGCCGATCGCCCCCGGGGCCGTGCCCGGGATCCCAGGCCTGCGCGGGGGTCGCGGTGAGGGCGCCGCCGAGCGCCAGCGCCACGGTCGCCGACGCGGCGGCGGCGATCGTGCGCAGCCGGGTCCGGCGCGGACGAGCGGGGGAGGGGGAATCGGTCAGCACGGCGTCACCACACCTTCGTCGAGACGGTCGGCCCCCGAACGGGGGCCGAAGCGAGGCTATCAGCAGGGCGGACGGGTGCCGCAATACCCACGGCGGGATTGCAGGAGCGCCCGGTAGTGTTGAGGACCGTATGCGCACCGAAACCCTGGACCCGGTCCGTCTCCGCGCGGACTTCCCGATCTTCTCCCGCGAGGTGAACGGCCACCCGTTCGTGTACCTCGACTCCGGGGCGACCTCGCAGAAACCGCTGCAGGTGCTGGATGCGGAACGCGCGTTCACGGAGCGCTACACCTCCGCCGTGCACCGCGGCGCGCACACGGTCGCGGGCGAGGCGACCGAGATCTTCGAGGACGCGCGGGCGCGCGTCGCCGGCTTCGTCGGCGTCCGGCCGGGCGAACTGGTCTGGACCTCCAACGCGACCGAGGGCATCAACCTCATCGCCTACGCGATGTCCAACGCCTCGCTCGGCCGCGGCGGCCGGGAGGCCGAGCGCTTCCGCCTCGGCGAGGGCGACGAGATCGTCGTGACCGAGGCCGAGCACCACGCCAACCTCATCCCGTGGCAGGAGCTCGCCGCGCGCACCGGCGCCACGCTGCGTGTGATCGGGCTCACGGACGACGGACTGCTGCGCCTCGATGAGGCCGCAGAGCTGATCGGGCCGCGGACGAAAGTGGTCGCGTTCGCGCACGTCTCGAACGTGCTCGGCGCCATCGCCCCCGTCGCCGACCTTGTCGCACTGGCGCACGAGCACGGTGCGCTCGTGGTGCTCGACGCCTGCCAGTCGGTGCCGCACCTGGCGGTCGACCTGGCCGCGCTCGACGTCGACTTCGCCGTCTTCTCCGGTCACAAGATGCTCGGGCCGACGGGCGTCGGCGCTCTCTACGGCCGCTCCGAGCTCCTGAACGCGCTCCCGCCGTTCCTGACGGGCGGGTCCATGATCACGACGGTCACGCTCGAGAAGGCCGAGTACCTGCCGGCGCCCCAGCGGTTCGAGGCGGGCACTCAGCGGGTCTCCCAGGCGGTCGCGCTAGCCGCTGCCGTCGACTACCTCGACGGCGTCGGGATGCGAGCGATCGAGGAGCACGAGGAGGCGCTCGGAGCGCGCATGCTCGCGGGCCTCGCGGAGATCCCGGGCGTCCGCGTGCTCGGTCCCGGAGCCGGGACCCCGCGCGTCGGACTCGCCAGCTTCGTGGTGGAGGGCATCCACGCGCACGACGTGGGCCAGTTCCTGGACGACCGCGGCATCGCGGTGCGCGTCGGCCATCACTGCGCCCAGCCGGTGCACCGGCGATTCGGCGCCACCGCGAGCACGCGGATCAGCGCCTACCTCTACAACACTGCCGACGAGGTGGATGCGGCGGTCGCCGCCGTCGCCGACGCCCGCGCGTTCTTCGGGGTGCTCGAGGCATGAGCGACCTGCAGAACCTCTACCAGCAGGTGATCCTCGACCACGCGCGCGAGAAGCACGGCTTCGGCCTGCGCGAGGACGCCGCGGCGGTCTCGCACCAGTACAACCCGACCTGCGGGGACGAGGTCACGCTCGGCGTGCATCCCGGGGCAGACGGCCGCATCGAGTCGATCAGCTGGGACGGCCACGGTTGCTCCATCTCCACGGCGTCGGCGTCGCTGCTCAGCGACCTCGTCCACGACGCCGGCCGCGCCGAACTGGCGACGGCCGTCGCCGCGTTCCGCGAGCTCATGCAGTCGAAGGGCGCGCTGGAGGGCGACGAGGAGGTGCTCGGCGACGCGGTCGCGCTGGCCGGCGTCTCCAAGTACGTCACGCGCGTGAAGTGCGCGATGCTGCCCTGGGTCGCCCTCGAGGACGCGCTGGCCAAGTCCTCCCTCTGACCGACGCTCAGGGGACGGGCGCCAGGTCCACCTCGTCGGCGATCGCCTCCAGGGCGGACGGCAGCGACGGGAACGTGGTGCCGTAGACGAGGCCGGACGGGCCGGCGGCCGTCCACGTCTGGGCGCCGCGCGCCACGCGCCCCACGAGGTACCTGCGGTGGCCGCCGAGCACCTGCCGCTGCGCGATCGGGAGCGTGAGCGGGAACGCGTAGACGTCGCCCTGCGGGCTGACGACCAGCTCCCAGCGGGCGCGGCCGGGGTTGAACTTGCTCGTGAAGATGCGCGACATGATCGCCTTGTTCTACCGCGTCCACGATCCCCGTCGCCATGAAGATGACGACCTGTTGCGGCACGTTGCGCGGTGCTACGCGACCCAGCCGGAGAACCGCGACAGGAAGGCTCTGGTGCGCTGCTCGCGGGGCGCCTCGAAGAGCTGCTCCGGCGGTCCCTGCTCGGCGATCACGCCGGCGTCGAGGAACACGACCCGGTCGGCGACATCCCGCGCGAACGCCATCTCGTGGGTGGCCATGACGATCGTCGTGCCGGAGGCCTTGAGCTGCCGGACGAGCTCCAGCACCTCGCCGACGAGTTCGGGGTCGAGCGCGCTGGTCACCTCGTCGAGGAGGAGGACCTCCGGATTCGTGGCGATCGCGCGTACGATCGCGGCGCGCTGCTGCTGGCCGCCGGAGAGCCGGTCGGGGAACTCCTTCGCCTTCTCTCCCAGCCCGATGTCGTTCAGCAGTCGCCTTCCGGTCTCCTCCGCCTGAGCGCGCGGGATGCGGTGCACCCGCCGGGAGGCGAGCGTCACGTTGTCGAGCACGGAGAGGTGCGGGAACAGGTTGTAGTGCTGGAACACCACGCCGATGCGGGCGCGGACCCGGTCCGCGTCCACCCGCGGGTCGCTGATGTCCTCGCCGCCGAGCAGGATCTGCCCGTCGTCGATCCGCTCCAGCAGGTTGACGGTGCGCAGCAGCGTCGACTTGCCCGACCCGGAGGCGCCGATCAGCGCGACGACCTCGTGACGGTTCACCGAGAGGTCGATGCCGCGCAGCACGTCCGTGTCGCCGAACCGCTTGCGCACGCCGATCAGCTCCAGCACGGCCCCGCTCATACGATGCTCCCGATCTGCTCGCGGCTGCGGACCCGCGCCGAGTACCAGTCGGTGAGGCGGATCATCGGCAGGGCGAGCACGACGAACAGCAGCCCGGCCAGCACGTACGGCGTGAAGTTGTAGGTCGCCGCGGTCTCGATCTGCGCGGCGCGGACCGCATCCACCGCGCCGAGCACGGAGATCAGTCCGACGTCCTTCTGCATGGCGACGAAGTCGTTCATCAGCGCCGGGGTCACCTTCCGCACCGCCTGCGGCAGGATCACCAGCCGCAGGGTCTGGGCGTGGCTGAGGCCGAGCCCGCGGGCGGCAAGCCGCTGCGACGGGTGCACGGCCTCGATGCCCGCGCGGAAGACCTCCGACACGTACGCCGAGTAGACGAGCACCAGCGCGATCGTGCCCCAGAACTCGGGTGGCATCCGCGGGAAGACGCCGAGGCCGGGCAGACCGAAGCCGACAAGGTAGAGCACGATGATGAGCGGCATCCCGCGGAACAGGTCGGTGTAGCCGGCCGCGAGCGCGCGCAACGGGAAGAAGATCGGCCCGCGGAGCGTGCGCAGCGACGCCAGCACGATGCTCACGATGAGCACGCCGATCGCGGAGAAGATCAGCACCCGGATGTTCAGCAGCAGCCCGTCGAACACCCGCGGCCACGCCTCCACGGCGACGGCGGGATCGAGGAACGTCTGCTGGACTCGCGCCCACCCGGGAGTGTTGATGACGAACACCCACGCGAGGACGGCGACGACGAGCGTGCTGATCAGGCTGATCAGCACCGAGCGCGTCGTCTGGCGCTTGCGGAAGCGCCGCCGGTCGAGCTCGATCGCGCTCGGCGCGACGGCGGAGGGGACTGTGCTCACCGTGCCACGGTAGCGGCTACTTCAGCACCGGCGCGTCGCCGTCGGCCGCCAGCCACTTCTGCGCGAGCTCGTCGAGCGTCCCGTCGGCGCGGAGGGCGTCGACCGCTGCGGACACCTTCTTCGTCAGCGGGCTGCCCTTGGCGAGCACCAGGCCGAACTCGTCGCCCTTCGCACCGGCCACCTTCGGCAGCTGGCCCACGATCACGCCCTTCTTCAGCTCCGCGTCGCGCAGGTAGAAGGCGGTCGGCAGGTCGACGACGATCGCGTCCACCTGCTTGCTCTCCAGCGCCAGCTTGGCGTCGTCGTTGGAGTTGAACGCCTGCACTCCGCCCGCGGGCGCGATGGACTTCTCGGCGGCGTCGAAGCTGGTGGTCGCCGACTGCGCGCCGATCGTGAGCTTCTTCAGGTCGGCGAGCGAGGTCGCCTTGGCGGCGGGGGAGTCCTCGGTGGTCACGACCGCCTGCGTGGTCTCGTAGTACGGGGAGGAGAAGTCGACCGCCTTCTTGCGCTCGTCCGTGATCGAGAACTGCTGCAGATTGACGTCGAAGGTCTTGGGGCCGGGAGCGATCGCCTGGTCGAAGGTGGTCCGCACCCAGGTCACGTCACCCTTCGCGAAGCCGAGCTTGCCGGCGACGGCGTACGCGACGGCCGCCTCGAATCCCTTGCCGGATTCCGGCTTGTCGTCCTGCACCCACGGCGAGTACGCCGGCTCGGCGGTGGCGATCGTCAGCTTGCCCGCGTTCACGTAGCCGAAGTCGGCCGAGGTGGTGCTCGCGCCCGCGCCGGACCCGGAGCCGCCGGAGGAGCAGCCGGCGAGGGCGAGTGCGGCGGCTGCGGCCGCTGCGGCGACGAGGATGCGACGGGTTCGGGTCATCCTCCGAGCTTCCCGCACCGGCCGTAAGGCGGGCAACTTCTTCTCGCCGTGTTACGCCGTCACGCCAGCCGCGCCAGCCACACGGTGAGGATGCGCTCCAGCTCGGCCGCGTCTGCGGCATCCAGCTCGTCGAGCAGTCGTCGCTCGTTCGCGAGGTGGGCGGTCATCGCGGCGTCGATCCGCTCGCGGCCCGCGTCGGTGAGCGCGACGACCCTGCCGCGCCCGTCGTCCGCGGCGGCGCGACGGGTGACCAGCCCCGCCGCCTCCAGCCGGTCGATGCGCTTGGTCATCCCGCCGGTCGTGATCATGGTGTGCCCGGCCAGCTCGCCGGGGGTCCGCTCGTACGGCGCTCCGGCGCGGCGGAGGGTGGCGAGCACGTCGAAGTCGCCCTCGCCGAGGTCGTGCTCGCGGTAGACGGCGACGAGCTCGTCGGTGAGTCGCGCCGCGACGCGGTGCAGGCGGCCGATCACGCCCTGCGGGGCGACGTCGAGGTCGGGGCGCTCGCGGCGCCACTCCTCCTGGATGCGGGCGACGTGGTCTGGGGTCTCGGTCACCCTGTCCACTATAGCTTCCCGGGAAGCTATAGTAGCTTCCATGGAAGCTAAATGGCGCTGGATGGCCGTCACCGCACTCGCACCGATCGCCTGGGGCTCGACGTACGTCGTGACCAGGGCCGTGCTGCCAGATGAACCGCTCTGGGGAGCCGTGCTGCGCGCGCTGCCCGCCGGGCTGCTCCTGCTGGCGCTGGCGAGGAGGCTGCCGAAGGGCGCGTGGTGGTGGCGCGCCGCGCTGCTCGGCGTGCTCAACACCGGCGGCTTCTTCGTGCTCGTCTACGCAGTGGCCCAGCGGCTTCCCTCCGGGATCGCCGCGACCGTGATGGCCGCCTCGCCGCTGGCGATGATGGGCTTCGGCTGGCTGCTGCTCGGCCGCAGGCCGCGGGCGCTCGCGCTCGCCGGCGGCCTGGTCGGCGCGGCCGGTGTCGCGGTCATGCTGCTCGGTGGGCAGGCGGTCGACCCACTCGGCGTGGTCGCGGCGCTGGCGGCGATGACGCTCTCCGCCATCGGCTACGTGCTCGCGACGCGCTGGAGCGATGTCGACGTGCTCACCTCGACCTCGTGGCAGCTCGTCGCGGGCGGCCTCCTGGTGCTGCCCGCCGCGCTGATCGTGGAGGGACCGCCTCCCGCGCTCGACGGGCCGGCGCTGGCCGGCTTCGCCTACGTGTCGCTCCTGGCGACGGCCGTGGCCTTCCTCGCCTGGTTCTCCGGGCTCCGCAGGCTGGGGCCCGCCACCGCCGGGCTGATCGGCCTGCTGAACCCGGTCACCGGAGTGGTGCTCGGCGCGCTCGTCGCGGGGGAGTCGCTCACGCTCCGGCAGCTGCTCGGGCTCGCGATCGTGCTGGCCGGCATCGCCGTCGGTCAGTCGGCCAGCGCCTCCAGGAAGCCGCGGGTCGGAACGAAGAACGTGGTGCCGGTCGCGGCCGTCGAGAAGTCGAGGATGCGGTCGTAGCTGCCGGCCGGCTCGCCGACGAACATCCTCTCCAGCATCCGCTCGATCACCCAGAGCGCCCGGGAGTAGCCGATGAAGTACGTGCCGAACTCGCCCCTGCCGGGCGCGCCGAACGGCATATTGTCGCGCAGGATGTCGTGCTCGACGCCCGCCTCGTCGGTGATCGTCGCGAGCGTCTTGTGCGCCTTCTGGCCGTGCTCCACGTCGTCCAGCTCGATGTTCTCGACCTTGGTGCGCCCGATCACGCTCTCCTGCGATGGCACAGGCAGCGCGTTCCACGCGGTCAGGTCGTGCAGGTACTTCTGCACGACGACGTAGCTGCCGCCGGCGTGGTCGGGGTCCTCGTCGCCCACGATCGCGGCGGAGGCCATGTCGCCTCCCGTCGGGTTCGCGGTGCCGTCGACGAAGCCGAGCAGGTCGCGGGAGTCGAAGTAGCGGAAGCCGGAGACCTCGTCGACGACGGTCACCGCGTCGCCGAGCGCGTCCAGCAGCTGCCGCTCGAACTCGAAGCAGAAGTCGCCGCGCTCGGCGCGGATGTGGAACAGCAGGTCGCCGGGAGTGGCGACGGCGGTGTGCACGGGACCTGCGATCTCGCGGAACGGGTGCAGCTCGCGCGGCGGCGTCGCGTCTGTGATGCGCCTCCACAGCTCGGCCCCGATGCCCGTATTGCAGGAGAGGTGGGCGTTCAGGTCGCGGAATCCGACGGTCTTCACGAGCCCGGAGATGTCCGACAGCACGTCCTTCACCGTGGCCGCCGCCTCGTCGGTCGGCGCGACCGTGAGCACCAGGAAGACGGCCGCGCGGGAGAGCGGGGCATCCACGCTCTGCGGCTCGATCGGTACGCGCTGCCAGGGGTGATCGCCGGTGCTGTTCGCCATGAGCACACTCTGCCGGAGAACCGCGCCGGATCGCCAACCGGCGGGCTCGCGGGATGTGCATCCTCACACGTTCGATTCGCGCTCGCTGCGAGCATCCTGATAACGTCGAAGCCGCCCCGGTGTGCCGCACGGCACGGGACGGGGCCGTGAACCAGCCCGCGATCCCCGTCCGCGTGGCCGCACAGGTGGCCCGGTCGGAGAACGTACGGTCGGCTGGCGTGGGCGCACCCCGATGGTCGCGCCAGCGGAGGGATTCGCGCGGAGAGCCCGCGCTCGAGTCCCGTCACCGCCGCACGCTCCGACCCGGGCGCAACCACTGAGCGCGTGCCGCCGCAGGGTGTGCGCGCGCCGCGGAGTGAACGTGAGCGAGTCTGTCGCCGTCGAGGCGAGGAATGTCTTCAAAGTCTTCGGACGCAAACCGCAGGAGGCCGTGCGCCGCCTGCGCGACGGAGCGAGCAGGGGAGAGGTGTCGGCCCTCGGAACGGCGGCCGTCATCGATGCGGACCTGACCGTCAACCGCGGCGAGATCTTCGTCGTGATGGGGCTCTCGGGTTCCGGCAAGTCGACCCTGATCCGGCTGCTGAACGGCCTGCTGGAGCCGACCGCCGGCGAGGTCGCCGTGATGGGGACCACCATCACCGGCGTCCCGGCCAAGCGCCTCCGCGAGATCCGGCAGCGCCACATCTCGATGGTCTTCCAGCACTTCGCACTGCTTCCGCACCGCACCGTGCTCGACAACATCGCCTACGGGCTCGAGGTGAAGGGCGTCTCGGCGGCGGAGCGCCGCGCGAAGGCCCAGGAGGTGCTCGAGCTCGTCGGGCTGGCGGGCTGGGGCGACAAGCTCCCCGCGCAGCTCTCCGGCGGGATGCAGCAGCGCGTCGGCCTCGGCAGGGCGCTGGCGGCCGACACGGACGTGCTGCTGATGGACGAGGCGTTCTCGGCCCTCGACCCGCTCATCCGCCGCGAGATGCAGGAGCAGCTGATCGAGCTGCAGGCGAAGCTCGGGAAGACGATCGTGTTCATCACCCACGACCTCAACGAGGCCATGTTCCTCGGCGACCGCATCGCCGTGATGCGCGACGGCCGGATCGTGCAGACCGGAACACCGGAGGAGATCCTCACCGACCCGGCGAACGACTACGTCGCGAGCTTCGTCGAGGACGTCGACCGCGCCCGCGTGCTCACCGCCGCGAGCGTGATGGAGCCGGCCCGTGCGCTCGTCACCGTCGCGGGCGGCCCCCGCGCGGCGATGCGCACCATGCGCGACCTGCAGACCTCCGCGGCGTTCGTCGTCGGTCAGGGCAGGCGACTGCTCGGCGCGGTCCGCGACCGCGACGTCATGCGCCAGGTGCGCGACGGCCGCAGCGACCTCTCCGAGGTCATCCGCGAGGACATCGCCTCCGTCGCACGCGACGAGGTGCTGAGCGAGCTCGTGGAGCCCTCGGTCGGCAGCGACCTGCCGCTCGCGGTGGTCGACGACAAGGCGCGGCTGCTCGGCGTCATCCCGCGCGTCACGCTGCTCGCCGCCCTCGGCAACGTCTCCAGCGACACCACCGAGATCCCGGTGATCGTGGAGCCGCCCGCGACCGTGCCCGTCGATGCGATGACCCTCGCCCTGAGAGAGACGGCCGGCGAGACCGAGGAGGTGACCGCGTGAACGTCCGCATCCCCCTCGGCGACTGGGCGTCGCACGTCGTCGACTTCATCACGACCACCCTCGGCGGCTTCTTCGACGTCGTGCGGCTGGTGTTCACCGGCCTCTACGACGGGATGGACTGGCTGCTGCAGACGCCGCCGCTCTGGGGCGTCATCCTCATCATCGCGATCCTCGCCGTGTGGCTGCGCGGCTGGCTGTTCGGAGCGGGAACCGTCGTCGGCCTGCTGGTGATCGCCGGGATCGACCAGTGGGACAACGCGATGGACACCCTCGCGCTCGTGCTGGTATCCGCCGTCATCGCGATCGCGCTGAGCGTGCCGCTCGGCATCCTCGCAGCCCGGTCGAAGGCGGCGTCGGCGATCATCCGGCCGGTGCTGGACTTCATGCAGACGATGCCCGCGTTCGTGTACCTCATCCCGGCGCTCATCCTGTTCCGCGTCGGCGTCGTGCCCGGCATGGTCGCGACCATCGTGTTCGCGATGGCGCCCGGCGTGCGGCTCACCGAGCTCGGCATCCGCGGCGTCGACCGCGAGCTGGTCGAGGCCGGCCGTGCGTTCGGATCGCCGCCGCGCCGCATCCTGCGCCAGATCCAGCTGCCGCTGGCGATGCCGTCCATCCTCGCCGGCGTGAACCAGGTGATCATGCTCTCGCTGTCGATGGTCGTCATCGCCGGCATGGTCGGCGCGGGCGGTTTGGGCCGTGACATCGTCCAGGCGCTCAGCCGCGTGGATGTCGGCCTCGGCTTCGAGGCGGGCGTCGCGGTCGTCATCCTCGCGATCATCCTCGACCGGCTGACCGCCGCCGTCGGCCGGGCCCGGGTCCGGATGCCGAAGCGCGCGCTCGCGGTGCTCGGCGCCGGCCTGCTCGTCGTGATCGGCGGCACCGCGGTGACCGCGGCCTCCACCGCGGGCGGCGACAAGGGCACCGTGAAGGTCGCCGTGTTCAACGGCTGGCCGGAGGGCGAGGCCGCCTCGTACCTGTGGAAGCACGTGCTCGAGCGCCAGGGCTACTCGGTCGACTTCGAGTACGCGGACGCAGGTCCCGCCTTCGCCGGCCTCAGCACCGGCGACTACGACGTCGCGTTCGACGGCTGGCTGCCGACGACGCACGCCGAGTACATGAAGAAGTACGACACGAACCTCACCGACCTGGGCGCCTGGAACGACGAGGCCAAGCTGACCATCGCGGTCAACAAGGACGCCCCGATCGACTCGCTCGACCAGCTCGCCTCGCACGCGGGCGACGTCGGCGACCGCCTGGTCGGCATCGAGCCCGGAGCGGGCCTCACCGAGGCGACGCAGAAGAAGGTCATCCCGCAGTACGGCCTCGGGAAGATGGATTTCGTCACCTCCTCCACCCCCGCGATGCTCGCCGAGCTGACCGCGGCCATGAAGAAGGGCGACGACATCGCGGTGACCTTGTGGCGTCCGCACTGGGCGTACGACGAGTTCGACCTGAAGGACCTGAAGGACCCGAAGAACGCGCTCGGCACCGCGGAGTCCATCCATTCGATCGGCAGCACGGCGTTCCCGACGAAGTTCCCGGAGGTCGCGGGCTGGGTGAAGAAGTTCCGGCTGAAGTCCGACCTGCTGTACTCGCTCGAGAACGCGATGTTCAACAGCGGAGCGGACGCGAAGGACTACGACCGCATCGTCTCGAAGTGGATGGACGAGCACTCCTCGTACGTCGACTCGCTGACCGCGGGATGACCGGCGCGGGACGGCCGGCGGCGGCCCGTAGGCTGGAGGCATGAGCCTGCCCAGCACGGACACCGTCGTCGGCTATCCCGACGGCGACGTCGTCTCCACCGGAACCGTCGTCCACGTCGAGGCCCTGCCGGACGGCCGGAGCGCGGTGATCCTCGACCGCACGGCGTTCCACCCTGTCGACCCGGTCTGGCCGGATCAGCCGGCGGACACCGGAACGATCGCCGTCGACGGCGCGAGCAGGCCCGTCGTGGACGCGGTGGTCGGCGCGACCGACGGCACCGTGCTGCACGTGGGCGACGCGCCGGTGCGCACCGGCACCGAGGGCTGGACGTTCGTGGTCTGCCATCTGGTCGACGACGCGACGGGCCTCGAGCCGGGGACGCCGGTCACGGTGACCGTTGACGCCGAGGCGCGTCGCGCGCTCTCGGCCGGGCACACGGCCTGCCACCTGGCCTCGCTCGCGCTGAACGATGCCCTCGCGGGAGTGTGGACGAAGGACGTGCCGTCCGACGGGCGCGGGAGGCCGAACTTCGACCAGCTCGCGATCACGTCCTCGCGCATCCTCCCGGACGGCTCGGTCGACGAGTACCGGATCGGCAAGAGCCTGCGCAAGAAGGGCTTCGCGGCCGCGGAGTTTCCCGCGCGCGTGGGGGAGGTCGCCGACGCGGCGAACGCGCTGCTCGCCTCGTGGGTGTCCGCGGGCGCGGACGTCCCGATCGCGATCGTCCGCGACGGCGACGGCCTGGGGGAGCGGCGGCGCTGGCGCGCCGGCCTCCCGGACGGGGTCGTCGAGATCCCGTGCGGCGGAACGCACCTGCGCTCGCTCGCCGAGCTCACCGCCATCGCCGTGGAACTGGAGCTCGCGGAGGGCGACGGCGCCCTCGCTCTCACGATGCGGACCACGGCGACGCCCGCGTAGCCGTCCGCGCGCGGTTCAGTGCGGAAGCAGGGGGAGCGAGACGGCGAGGATGCCGAGGGCCGCGGCAAGGCACCAGCCGAGCCGGACGAGGTGCGCCGCGCGCACCTCGCGCTCGATCCGGGCGAAGCGCGCCTCGGTCTCAGCTGCGTACGCGACCGGCCGCCACGTCGCCGGGTCGTCGACCAGGCGGACGACCGCGGCGACGGTCCCCGCATCCAGCACGGATGGACGGCGCGTCAGCCAGCGCACCAGCGTCTCGGCTCGCACGACCGCGACACGGCGCGGCTGCTGACGCACCGTCACCTCCCGCGCCCCGACGAGCGCCACGACCGCGCTCACCGGTGCCGCGACTCCGGCCCGGGCGAGCACGCCGCGCACGCGGGACGCCTCCAGGTCCGAGTTGCGCAGGTACGGCTTCTTCTGACCGGCGACGAGCAGGGCGCGCTCGCCGACCCAGACGCGCTGGCCGCGGTGGTGCTTCGTATTGACCACGAAGACGCCGCCCGGGCCGACGACCAGATGGTCGACGTCCGCCTCGCCCGAGCCGACCGGGAGAGCGTGGAAGACGCGCCAGCCACCGGGCAGCCCGGCCAGCAGCTCGCCGACCCGGCGCTCGCCGACGGCGCCGGCGAACCACGGCCGGGCGTCGTCGTCCAGCGGGGTGACGCCGAACGCGCGCGCGAGCGCGGTCCGCGGCGGTGCGGCCTCCTGGAGGCGGACCACCTGCTCCATGACGGCGGCGCCGGGAGCGCGGTCGCTCATCCGCTCTGCACGCCCTCCGGTCCGTTCCACCGAGCCAGCGTACGGACGCCGCCGCGCGGCATCCCAGTCCCAGCTGGGGGACGGCCGCCGCGGCCTACCCCTGGCCGGGTGCCCCCTTGGTGCGGGGCAGGTCCTCGTCGCCGGGCAGGCGCTCCTCCAGCGAGTCGTTGCGCTCGGCGACCGTCTCGAGACGGTCCTCCGGGTTCTCGCCGAGATCGGCGACGGCCTCGCCGAGCTCGTCGGCGTCGCGCGGGCGGTCGTTCTGCGTGTCTTCTGGCCGGTCGGTCATGCGGCGCACTCTACGCCGGGTCGGGCGGGGACGCAGCGCATCTTGACGTCCCGTGGAAGCGGCGGGCTACGATGCGAGCCATGAGCCGCATCGAAACCGGGATCGTCTCCTACACGCTCTCCGGCGACTACTACGCCCGCGTCGGCGCCGACTTCGACACCGAGGCGGTGGACGACGCGATCCTCGCGGAACTCAACCGGATGCTGCCCTCCGGCATCGTGGTGGAGCGCAGCGGGCGCGTGCTCGCCGACGAGGAGCGGGCGGCCGAGGCGCGGGCCATCGACTGGCCCGAGCTGCTGCAGCGTATCGACGTGGACCAGATCCTGGCCGAGCACGGTCGCTGACCGGTGCGCCGCCGGCGATGGGCGCTCAGCGCGAGCGCTTGACGACGTCGTAGGCGGCGAGAGCCGCCCGCCGGGTCTCGCCGAGGTCCACGATCGGCTCGGGGTACTCCTGCGTGTCCCACTCGGGCACCCACCGCCGCACATAGTCGCCGTTCCGGTCGAACTTCTCGCGCTGCAGCTCCGGGTTGAAGACGCGGAAGTAGGGCGCAGCGTCCGCTCCCGAGCCGGCGATCCACTGCCAGTTGAACGGGTTGCTCGCCGGGTCGGCGTCCACCAGCGTGTCCCAGAACCACTGTTCGCCGCGGCGCCAGTCGATGAGCAGGTTCTTGACGAGGAAGGACGCGGTGACCATCCGCACGCGGTTGTGCATGGTTCCGGTTCTCCACAGTTCCCGCATCCCGGCGTCGACGAGCGGGATGCCCGTGCGACCCTGCTGCCAGGCCCGCAACGACGCCGGATGCAGGCGGGGCCACGGGAAGGAGTCGTACTCGCGATGGATGTTCACGGTCGCAAGGTCGGGGTGCTCGAAGAGCGTGTGATAGGCGAACTCGCGCCAGCCGAGCTCGGAGAGGAAGGTGGCGGGGCCGTCGCCCGGCACGCCCCGCCTCGCCTGCGCCGTCGCGTGCCACACCTGGTGCGGGCTCAGTTCTCCCCAGCGCAGGCGGGGGGAGAGGCGCGAGGTCGCGGCGATCCCGGGCACGTCCCTGTCCCTGCGGTAGTCGGCGACGCCGTCGGCCAGGAACGCGTCGAGGTC
The DNA here is from genome assembly GCF_040050925.1 of Leifsonia sp. NPDC080035. Taxonomy (NCBI): domain Bacteria; kingdom Bacillati; phylum Actinomycetota; class Actinomycetes; order Micrococcales; family Microbacteriaceae; genus Leifsonia; species Leifsonia sp. NPDC080035. The sequence continues at coordinate 3,186,130 of NZ_CP157390.1, forward strand.
CCGATGCGCCTCCGCCTCCCCTGGCGTCCACGTCTCGCGCAGGCCCCCGGCCCAGTCGGGATGCGTCGGCAGCAGGCCGAGCGCGTCCAGCTCGACGCCCTGCGGCAGGGCGGCGGGGGCGAGCTCGCGAGGCCGCGGGAGCGGTCGCCGGGGTTCGGGCGCCGCCAGGCACGCGCGCCAGAACGGCGTGTAGACCGAGAACGCGGTGCCGGAGCCGGTGCGGATCGTCCACGGCTCGTGGAGTAGCGACGCTGCGAAGCTCGTCGCCTCGATGCCGGACGCACGGGCGGCCGTCTTGACCGCTTCATCGATGCGGCGTTCGGCGCCCCCGTAGCGCCGGTTCCAGTAGACGGCGGCGGCGTCGACCTCCGCGAGCAGGTCCCGGACCACGTGCTCGGCCGGCCCGCTGCGCAGCAGCAGACCGGCGCCGGCGTCCTCCAGGTCGGCGGCGAGCGAGGCGAGGCTGTGGTGTAGCCACCAGCGGGCCGCGGCACCCGGCGGCCGGACCCCGGCGGACTCGGCGTCCCAGACGTAGACGCACAGCACGGGGCGGCCGGAGTCGGCCGCGGCACGCAGCGCCGGGTTGTCGGCCATCCGCAGGTCGTCCCTGAACCAGACGACCACGGGCCTCCGGTCGGTCGCGCCGCCGCCCGCCGCGGTCACAGGCCGGCCGTCACAGGTCGATCGAATCGCCGGGTTCGAGCGCCAGGTACTCTCCGCCGTTCTGCTCGGTCGCCCACTGGATCCGGGAGCCGGCGAGGTCCTTGCCCGCGCGGGAGAGCACCATCTCGTGTGTGGCGAAGCTGCGTTTCGGCTTCACCGCGAGCACGTAGTCCATCGTCTCGGCCATCTTCATCCACGGCGCCCCGGCGGGGGCCGCGAGCACGTCGACCTCGACGCCCTCGGGCACGACGAACGAGTCGCCCGCGTAGTACAGCTGGTCGTTGATCAGCACACCCAGGTTGTCGACGACGGGGATGCTCTCGTGGATGACGGCGTGCGTGCCGCCGAAGAACCGGAGGGTGAACGGCCCCGCCTCGACGCTGTCACCGGCGTGCACGACGGTCACGTCGAAGTCGGTCGCCGCGGTGGCGACGCCCTCCGGCGCGAAGATCGGCACGTCGGAGTTGAGGTCGAGGATGCGCTTCAGCTGCTCCGGGGTCCAGTGATCGGCGTGCTCGTGGGTGATCACCACGGCGACGGTGTTGGCGGTGTCGGTGAGCGGCGAGGTGAAGTTCCCCGGGTCGACGAACAGCTTCTTCCCGGAGTCCTCGAGAAGCAGAGCGGAGTGTTCGAACTTGGTCAGTCTCATAGCGGTAATCCTCTCCCATGCGCCGGCGGGTCCCGTAGCCGGGCCGACACCATCGAATCCGGGAAACGGGGTGCGGGTGAATACCCCTGCGGGTACCGGAATCGGTGCTGTCGTCTCCGACCGACCGTCCGACCGTGTCCCCGTGTGTCATAGTCGTCAGCACTGTGTCCGAACCATCCGCCGCGTCCGCCCCCTCGCGCACCATCGTCGTCGCCGTCAACCCCATGGCGTCGTTCGGCCGCCGCCGCGAGGTCGGTCCGCGGGTCGTCGAGCGGCTGCGGGCGGCTGGCCACACGGTCGTCGACATCGGCGCCCCCAACATCGAGCTGCTCCGCCGTGAGGCCGCTCTGGCGGTGGAGCAGGGCGCCGACGCCCTCGTGGTCGTCGGCGGCGACGGGATGGCGAACCTCGGCATCAACATCGTCGCCGGCACCGAGGTTCCGCTCGGGATCGTGCCGAGCGGGACGGGCAACGACCTCGCCGACGGCCTCGGCATCCCCGTCGGCGACACGGAGGCCGCGGTGGACGCGCTGCTCGGTGCGCTGGCCGGTGAGCCGCGACGGATCGACGCCGGCCTCATCCGGCACGGCGGGCTGAGCACGTGGTTCGGCGCGGTGTTGTCGGCGGGGTTCGACGCGACGGTCAACGAGCGGGCCAACCACATGACGCGGCCGAAGGGCCCGAGCCGCTACGTGTTCGCACTGCTCTTCGAGCTCGCGACGCTGCGCCCACGGCCCTACACGATCGTCGCCGACGGCGAGACCATCCGCACCGACGCCATGCTCGTGTCGGTCGCCAACAACCGGTCGCTCGGCGGAGGGATGCGCATCGTCCCGCACGCGGACCTCGCCGACGGTGAGCTCGACCTGTTCGTGGTGACCCGGATGTCGCGGCCGCGGTTCCTGCGGATGTTCCCGAAGGTGTTCCGCGGCGAGCACACCGGCCTCGAGGAGGTCTCGTTCCGCGCGCTGCGATCGGTCCGCATCGAGGCCGACGGCGTCGTCGCCTACGCGGACGGCGAGCGCATCGGCCCGCTGCCGGTCGAGGTGACGGTCATGCCCGGCGCGCTACGCGTCCTCGCCTGACCCGCCGACTCGCTCGCACCTGGGAGACTCCTGCGACACACCCGGGATAGCCCTCTCGTTTTGGTCCAACCGGGCCACCTGTGGCATGATCATTGAGTTGCAAAACGGCCCCATCGTCTAGCGGCCTAGGACGTCGCCCTCTCACGGCGGTAACGCGGGTTCAAATCCCGCTGGGGTCACCAACAGCCCGCTTCCCTTCGATTCGTCGAGGGAAGCGGGCTTTTTTCATGCCCGGTTCCGCTTCCCGTGTGCAGCCCGTTGGTTCCGCAGACGTGACACGCACGGGCGGACGCTGTGTCGCGCGCGCGAGCGGTACGCGTCGCGCGGTCCGCCGGGAGTCTGTCCGGTAGCCTCACGCCATGGCGGTGTGGGCGACGAGTGAGAGCGGACTCGACTGGCAGCTCGCGCAGAACGGCTTCTGCTCGGCGTTCCATCGCCGCACCGTCCTCGATGAGGCCGTTGCGTGGCTGGCCCAGAGCGGTGATCGGATCGTCCGGTTCGACGCGGCGGGGTGGGTGGATCCTCGAGTCCTTCACGACGACGTCGCCGCCGGCCTCGACTTCCCCGGCTATTACGGACGCAACCTGGACGCGCTCAACGACTGCCTGGGTGACGTGGCGGAACTCGCGTACGGCTGGACGGCCGCCGACCGGGGTCTGGTGCTGGTCCTCGACCGCTTCGACGCCTTCCAGCTGGCCGACGCGGCGACCGCGGGCGCGATTCTCGACATGGTGGAGGACGCGGGTCGCCGTGCGGCGCTGTTCGGCAATCGGCTCCTGTGCCTCGTCCACTCCGATGATCCCGACATCAAGCTCGCGCCTGTCGGCGGCCGAGCCGTGCAGTGGAACCCGGCCGAGTGGCTGCGCTCGCGCCGGTCGCCGGACGCGTAGCGCCGCCGGAACGCATGCTCCCGCCTGACGTCGCCGTTCTCGCGACTGTGCCGGTTCGGAACGACTCGACCTTGTTCGAGCGGGGGCAGTCGTACCGGACGAGGACGGTCGCAGCGGTCGCCGCGTAGCGGCGCCGCTCAGCCGACCGTGACCCGCGCCCCCGCCGCCTCCAGCACCGCGCGCTCCAGGCCGTCGAGGCCGGACGCGGACCGGATGGCCGCGCCGATCGCGGCCGATCGCTCGGCGTAGGCGGGGGAACCGAGCACCGTCCGCACCGCCGTGGCGATCTGTGCCGGCTGCGGGTGGTTGGTGCCGAGCGCGACACCGACGCCCGACCACGCGACGCGCGCGGAGACCTCGGTCTTGTCCTCGGTGGTGCCGGCGACCACGATCGGCACGCCGTGCTCCATCGCGTAGTGGATGCCGCCGTAGCCGCCGTTCGTCACGTAGGCGGAGGTGCGGGGGAGCAGCCGGTCGTACGGCAGGTACGGCGCGACCCGCGCGTTCGCGGGCAGGTCCGCGTCCAGAACGGACACCTCCCTGCCGCCGGTGCTCGCGACGACCCACACGTCTTCGCCGGCGAGCGCGCGGATGGTCGGCAGCACGAGCTCGCCGAAGTCCCGGTTCGCGACCGTACCCTGGGTCACGTGGACGATCGGGCGGCCGTCGTCGAGGTCGCCCCACCACGCGGGGAGCGGCGCATCCGACGCCTGGGTGCGGGAGACCGGTCCGACGAAGTGCAGCGGGACGCGGACGTCCATCCGCGGGTACTCGAACTCCGGGACGGTGAACTGCACGACGCCGTCCGCGTGGGACGGCCAGTCGAGCACGAACCCGTCCAGGCCGGTGCCGGCCTCCGCCCCGACCCGCCGTGCCGCGCGCTGCACCGGCGCGAACACCACGCGCTCGGCGACCACCGTGAGCGCGGCGTTGCGCGTCCGTCCGAGCGGGCCGGGGCGCGGCGGGATGCCGAGGCCGAACGGTGCGGTGTCGCGGCTCTTCAGGCCGAGCGGCACGATTCCGAGGTTCAGGACGGCGGGGCGGGAGTCGCGCGGCCGGGCCGTGAGGAAGGCGGCGCCGAGGAACAGGCTCTCGGCGAGCACGACGTCGATGCCGAGGCCGCGCACGGCCGCATCCACCGCCTCCAGCTGTGCCAGGGCGGGCCGCAGGAAGATCTCGGTCATGTCGTAGCGGATGCCGGCTGGCCCGGTGAGGCCGACCCGGCCGGGGAACGCGGCGTCGATGTCGGTGTCGTCGTAGTCCGCCGCCGGCGGCAGCGGCTGGACGCGGGCGCCGGTGGCCGCCGCACGGCTCAGGTAGCGCGCGCCGGTGAGGAAGTGGACGTCGTGGCCGCGCTCGACGAGGGCCCTGCTCACCGCGAGGAGCGGGGTGACGTGGCCGTGGACGGGGGTGCTGCACACGAGGATTCGGAGGCGTCTGGTCATGGTCGGACCTCTTTCGGGTAGAGTCGAATAAACGTCAACAGTATTCACTACACGCGAAAGGTAGTCAATAGTGGCAGCGACCCGTCCCTACCGGTCCTCGCTCCGTCAGGAGCAGGCGCAGCAGACCCGGCGGCGCATCCTCGAGGCGGCGGGCGAGGTGTTCTCCGCGCGCGGCTATGCGAGCGCCTCCCTCGCCGACATCGCCGCCGCCGCCGGCGTCTCGGTGGAGAGCGTGAAGGTGCACGGGCCGAAACGGGCACTGCTGCTCGCCTCCTTCGAGCTGTCCTTCGGGGGCGAGGCGGGGGAGGCGTCCCTCACCGAGCGTCCGGAGATCGCCGAGATCGCGGCCATCCTCGATCCGGAAGGGATGCTGGCGGCACTGGTGCCCGTGATCGCCGATGCGAACGCCCGCACCAGCGGTCTGTGGGCGACGTTCACGGCCGCGGCGCGGGACGACGCGGAGGTGGGCGCCGCGCTCTCCGGGCTCCTGGAGCGTCGGCACGCCGACTACGGGCGCATGGTCGACCTGCTCGCCGAGCGCGGCATGGCGGGCGCGGCCGCGCTGAAGCCCGCAGACAGGCGACGACTCGCCGACGCGCTCTCGTTCGTCATGTCCCCCGAGGGGCATCAGCAGCTCGTCGGAGAGAGCGGCTGGAGTCACCGCGCCTACACCGACTGGCTGCTCGACGCGGTCCGGACGCTCGTCGCCGCGGCCGGAACGGACTGAGCGGCCGCCGGGTCACGTCGCGTGCGGCAGCCACTCCTCCGGGTACACGTCCCGGATCCGCTCCGAGAAGTAGCGGCCGGGCGACGGCGCCTCGCGCAGCTCGCGCCACACCCGCGCGGGCACCAGCCGGTAGCAGTAGATGCCGCCAGAGGTGAACTCCACCTCCAGGGTGCTCGTGTCCGTGTCGTAGCCGGCCGAGACGATCGCCGAGCTGTCGAAAGCCACCCTGTGCACACGGCGACGATACCCCCGCGCGTCCGGTAGACTGGCCTCTCGCGAAGGGGAGTATCCCGAAGGGTCCGACAGGGCCCGCGCTGTGTACGTCATCACGGTCTCCACGACCCGGGCACAGCGGCGCCGGCGGCGTGGGAGAGACTTTCGGGTTCGTCCACCGACCCTTCCGAAAGGCTCCATCGCATGGAACTCGCCCTCCCCGCCTGGTTCGAGATCGGCAGCTTCGTCGTTCTCCTGCTCGTGCTCGCGTTCGACCTGCTCTACGTCTACAAGCGGCCGCATATCCCGAGCCCGAAGGAGTCGGCGATCTGGGTGGCGTTCTACGTCGGCCTCGCCCTGGTGTTCGCGCTGCTCATGCTGCTGGTCGGCGACGCGGAGCACGCCGGGCAGTTCCTCGCCGGCTGGCTCACCGAGTACAGCCTGAGCATCGACAACCTGTTCGTCTTCGTCATCATCATGGGCAGGTTCGCGGTGCCGAGGAAGTACCAGCAGGAGGTGCTCATGGTGGGCATCATCCTGGCGCTGGTGTTCCGCGGCGTGTTCATCCTGCTCGGCGCGGGCCTGATCGCCAGCTTCAGCGCGATCTTCTACCTGTTCGGGGCGTTCCTGCTCTGGACCGCGTTCAACCAGGCGTTCGGCGACCACGACGACGAGGGTGCGAAGGACAGCTGGTTCGTCCGGTTCAGCCGCAAGCGCCTGAAGGTGTCCGACCAGTACGAGGGCAACAAGCTGCGCACGACCGTCAACGGGCGCCGGATGTTCACTCCGCTGATCATCGTGTTCCTCGCGCTCGGGACGACCGACCTGCTCTTCGCCCTCGACTCCATCCCTGCCATCTTCGGCATCACCCAGAGTCCGTTCATCGTGTTCACGGCGAACGTTTTCGCGCTGATGGGTCTGCGTCAGCTGTACTTCCTGCTCGGCCACCTGCTCGACAAGCTGGTGTACCTCAAGTACGGCATCGCGTTCATCCTGGCGTTCATCGGGGTCAAGCTGGTCTTCCACGCGATGCACGAGAACGAGCTGCCCTTCATCAACGGCGGTCACCACATCGAGTGGGCGCCGGACATCGACACCTGGACCTCGCTCGCGGTCATCGTGGGCTCGATGGTTGTCGCTACCATTGCAAGTCTGGTGAAGCTGCGTCTCAGCGGAACCACCGTCGCCGAGGCCATCCACGGCGACGGCAGCGACGACGACGGCGGCGCTGCGGCCGGGACCGGATCGACGGGACCGGAGGCGGAGCGCTCCCGGCAGCACACCCCGGAGGACCCCAGCACATGACATCTCTCGTCGGCGTGAGCAGCCGCAGCGACACCGGGGCGGTCAGGCACGTCAACGAGGACAGCATGCTGGCGGAGGACCCCGTCTTCGTGGTGGCCGACGGCATGGGCGGGCACGCCAGGGGCGACCTTGCGAGCCGCACCGCAGTCGAGAGCCTGGCGAGGACCCTGTCGTCGGGCACCGTGCCAACGCCGGACGAGGTGATCGCCGCGGTCGACGAGGCGAACGCCGCGGTCCGGGCGCTCTCGAGCGCCGACGAGTCCGGCGCGGCGGTCGCAGGCACGACGCTCACCGGCGTTGTCCGCGTCCGCGTGCCCGAGCGCGCGAGCGAGGAGTGGATGGTCGTCAACGTCGGCGACTCCCGCGTCTACGAGTGGGACGGCCGCGACCTGCGACAGCTCACCGTCGACCACTCGGCGGTGCAGGAGCTGGTGGACGCGGGGCTCATCACCGAGGAACAGGCGGCGGTGCATCCCGAGCGCAACGTGATCACGCGCGCCCTCGGAGCGGAGGACTTCGTCGACACGGACAGTACGTTCCTGCCGGTCTCGGGCCGCCAGGTGTTCCTGATCTGCTCCGACGGCCTGACCAGGGAGCTGAGCAACGCCCGCATCGGCGCGATCCTCGCCGAGCACCCCGACGACCCGGCGCAGACGCTGGTCGATGCGGCCGTGGAGGCCGGCGGCCACGACAACGTCACCGTGATCGTGGTTGAATCGGAGACCGGGGAAGACGCCCGGACTCCTGCCGACACGCTCGACAGGCCGACCGGCCGGGCGTTCGACGACACGCAGCCGAGGGAGTAGTCCGCACGTGTTCGAGGTGCAGCAGGCGACAGCCGGGGAGTGGGCGGTCGTCGCCGCCGGAGGGCGGGCGCTGCTCGTCGCGACGACGGACCGCGCGGCACTCGTGCGCTTCCACCGCGCCGTGCGCACCGGCTTCGCCGAGACCTTGGACGCGCTGGTCGCGGACGGACTGAGCAGGACGCCCGCGTTCGGCCTCCTCGAGACGAACGGTGCCGGCGCGCTGCTGGCGGTCCGCGGGACCGTCCACGCGCGCGTCGGCGAGCCCGAGGGGGAGCGCGAGCTCCGCGCATCCACCGTGTCGTCGTGGCTCGAGACGCCGGTCGACCGAGCGGCGTCGGTCACGCTCGGCGACGCGATCGACGGCGATGGCCTCCCGCTCGCCGACGGCGTCGTGCGCGCGAACGGTGTCGCCTGGCGGGTGGAGGCGGCCGATCCCGCGCCGGCGCCCGCGACGCAGACCCGGATCACCGAGCCGGTGCTGCTGGAGGCGGAGGCGTTCGAGGACGACGCGCCGAAGGACGACGAGCCGGCGCTCGAGCACGCAGCCGCCGCAGATCCGACGCCCGCCGACGTGCCCGCGCAGATCGCGGTCTCGGTCGAGCCGGTCTCCGTCGGCGCCGGGGAGGCGACCGCCGTGGACGCGCCGACGCGCATCCCGGAGTCGACGATCGCCGAGGCGCCCGAGCGCGACGCGCCCGAGGAGCACGACCCCGGCTACGACCACCTCTTCGGCGCGACGATGATGCGCGGCATCGAGGAGGCCGCCGTGCGCCCCGATGCCGCCGACGAGGATGCGGGGCAGGAGTCCGGACGGATCGACCTGCCCGGGTTCATCACCGACTCGTTCCCGTCGCCGTCCGCCGTCGGCGACCACGACGGCCTCACGGTGTTCAGCGGAGACCTCCCGCCGCGGCGACCGACCGAGCCCGGCGCGACGCCCGCCGTGGTGGATGCGCCCATCCGCTACCGGCTCTCCCTCTCGGACGGCCGCACCGAGGAGCTGGCCGCGCCCGTGATCGTCGGCCGCGCCCCGAGCGCCGGAGCCTTCCCCGCGCTGCGCGGCGCTCGTCCGGTCACGCTGACCGGCGCGGAGGACGACATCTCGCGCTCGCACGTGGCGATCGCCGTCGAGGGCGACACGGTCGTGGTCACGGACCTGCACTCCCGCAACGGCACGATGGTCCTGCTCCCCGGCAAGACCCCGCAGAAGCTGCGGGCCGGTGAGCCGACCACGGTCGTCGCCGGCACCATCGTGGACCTGGGCAGTGGAGCGACGCTGACCGTCGAGGCCGGCGCATGAGGCGGATGGCGTCGACGCCTCCCGAGCTCGACGGCTTCCACTTCATCCGGCTGCTCGGCTCCGGCGGCTTCTCCGACGTCTTCCTGTACGAGCAGGAACTGCCCAAGCGCAGCGTCGCCGTGAAGGTGCTGCTCACCGACAGCGTCGACGAGGCCGCACGCAGCCGGTTCGTCACCGAGGCGAACGTGATGGCGCGGCTCTCCGCGCACCCGTTCATCGCGACGATCTTCCATGCAGGCGTGTCCGGCGACGAGCGCCCGTATCTGGTCATGGAGTACTGCTCGGGCCCGTCGCTCGCCGACCGGCTGAAGCGGGAACGCATTCCTGTCGAGGACGCGCTTCGCACCGGCGTGCGGCTCTCCAGCGCGGTCGCCACCGCGCACGGTGCAGGGATCCTGCACCGCGACATCAAGCCGGCGAACGTGCTGACCAACGCGTTCGGCTGGCCGGCGCTGACCGACTTCGGCATCGCCTCCGCTCTCGAGGAGCTCCCGGTGCACACGACGTCGCTGTCCGAGCTGCGCAGCGCGGGAAGCGACACGGCGACGGGCAGCCGCTCGGTCGGGCTCAGCGTGCCCTGGTCGCCGCCGGAGATGTTCTCCGACGACCCCGACCCGGATGTGCGCAGCGACATCTTCTCGCTGGCCGCGACGCTGCACACGCTGCTCGCCGGACGCACGCCGTTCGAGATCCCGGGTCGCTCGAACGGCACGCTTGACCTCATCGGCAGGATCGAGCGCGGCATGATCACCCCACTCGACCGTCCCGACCTGCCGCCGTCGCTCACCGCGGCGCTGCGCAAGGGCATGGCGGTGCGGCGCGACGACCGCTACGGCTCCGCCGTCGAGTTCGCCCGAGCGCTGCAGCGCGTCGAGCTGGAGCTCGGGCTCGCGCCGACGAGCATCGACGTCCCCAACCTGCACGTCACCGAGGACCGCTCGGCCGATCACACCGCGGAGGATGGCGTGGACGCCACCCGCGCGCGCTCGGTGTCCACGATCGTCGCCCAGCCGGCGCCGCGGCCGAAGGAGGAGCACCCGCCGGCGCCGGAGAACTCGCAGGCCGCCCCCGAGTCCACGCGCATCCGCGGCGTCGCCCCGGTCTCCGCGCGGCCGGCCGACTCGGAGCCGGTCGAGCACACGCTGCTGCGCCCGGCCGTCGCGAGCAGCGTCCAGGACGGCGACGACGACGCCCCCGACGCGGACGAGCCCGCCCCCGCGTCCACCCGCCGCCGGCTCACCGCCTGGATCGCCGCGGGCGCCGCCGCCGTCGTCGTCCTCGGCATCGGCGCCGCGGTGATCGCGGGCGCGCTCACGCCGGGGAGCCCGTCGAGCCCGAGACAGGGCGGAGGGGACGACGGCAGCATCGCCGTCACGGTCGTCCCCGCGCCGGTGCTGGTCTCCGCGAAGCGCAGTGCGGACGGCGCCTCCGCCACGATCGTCTGGAAGACCGCGTCGCCGAAGGAGGGCGACCAGTACAGCTGGGTGCGCGAGGGCACGACGGACGCCCCCGCGGTCACCACCCGGCCGCAGGTGACCGTCTCCGGCCTGACCCCCGGGACGCCGGTCTGCATCGACGTGACGACCATCCGCTCCGGCCGCACGTCCGAGCCGTTGAAGGCGTGCGCATCGTGAAGCCGCCGACGGTGGAGTTCTGCGGCGAGGAGTACGCCATCGCCGACGGGGCGGAGTTCGGCATCGGCAGGGAGGCGGACCTCTCGCTCGACGACAACCCGTACCTGCACCGCCGGTTCCTGACCATCACGAACGACTTCGGGATGTGGTGGCTGAACAACGTCGGGACGCTGCTGACCGCGACCGTCACCGACGCCTCCGGCACCATGCAGGCCTGGCTCGCACCCGGCGCGAAGCTGCCGATCGTCTTCCAGACGCTGCACGTGATGTTCAGCGCGGGAGCGACCACCTACGACTTCACCATCTCGAGCGACGCCGACTACTTCAACACCTCGGTTGTCGTCGAGGGTTCGGGCGGCTCGACCACGGTGCTTCCCGTGACGCTGACCACCAGCCAGCGGCAGCTCATCGTCGCCCTCGCGGAGGGCGTCCTCACCCAGACCGTGCCCGGCCGGGGCACCATCCCGAGCTCGGCGGAGGCCGCTCAGCGCCTGGGCTGGAGCATGACCACCTTCAACCGGAAGCTCGACAACGTCTGCGACAAGCTCGACAAGCTCGGCGTCGCCGGGCTCCGCGGCGGCCGCGGGAAGCTCGCCACCAATCGGCGCGCACGGCTCGTGGAGTACGCCGTCACCACCCGGCTGGTGGGCGTCGAGGACCTGCCGCTTCTGGACGCGAACCTTGACGAATCCGCTGGCCCGGCGGATTCTGTCGATGACTGATCCCGGCGCGTCACCGTCAGGGATGGGGAGTCCTCCCCATTCCGCTCCCGTTCGGGGGTCGTGTTAGCGTAGGAGCCGTTTCCGCACCCGGGGGATTAGCAGAGTCTTGGCATCGTTGAGCACGTGGTTCCGTGAGCGCAAGACGCTCGCCATCGCAACCGCCGTCGCGGTCGTCGCCGGTGTCCCCCTCACCATCGCCGTGCTGCACAAGGGCTTCCCGGTGAACGCGGTCGAGCTCGACACCCGCGATGTGTGGGTGACCAACGGCGAGCGGCTGCTGGGCGGCCGGCTGAACCACCAGATCGACGAGCTGGATGCGGCGGTCACCGGATCCTCCGCCGACCTCGACGTGCTCCAGGACGGCCAGTCCTATTTCCTGACCGACCTCCCGCACGGCACGATCGACAGGATCGACCCCGCCTTCGTCTCGCTCGGCGGTCGCATCCAGGTGCCGGAGGGATCGCAGGTCGGCTACGGCGGAAACACGCTCTCGGTGCTCTCGCCCGACGGCGCTCTGTGGGTGCTCGACGCCACGGGCCGTCTCGACTTCGACAAGACGAAGACCAAGCCGGCCGCGAAGGTCGGCGCGGGCGCCGAGCTCGCCGTGGCGAAGAGTGGGAAGACGTTCGTCGCCACGCCGAAGGGCAAGAAGCTGGTGACGGTGGAGCACGCGGGGGCGTCCCCGACCACCGCGTCGTTCCCGGTCCCCGGGGCGTTCCAGCTCTCGGCGGTCGGCGACGAGGCCGTCCTGCTCGACACCCAGGCCAATCGGGTGGTCGCCGGCGACGGGAAGTCGGTCGACCTGCCGGCGAAGGGCCTCCGGCTGCAGCAGCCAGGACCGGATGCGCCGGAGGCGCTGGTGGCCACGGGGAACAGCCTGCTGTCGGTCCCGTTGGGCGGCGGCACGGTGGCGGCGACGGCCGCCGGAGGCGATGGGACGTCCGACGCGAAGCAGGTCTCGGCGCCGGTGCGGCTCGGGACCTGCTCGTACGCGGCGTGGGCCGGCTCCGCCCGCTACCTCTACTCCTGCGACGGCGCGAAGCCGATCGCCCAGGACATCGACCAGCCGGTCGCCGGCGACGACCTGGAGTTCCGCGTCAACCACGGCGTGATCGCGCTCAACAACCTGCGCGACGGGAACGCGTGGGTCGTGTCGTCCACGATGCGGCTGGTGCAGAACTGGGCGCAGCTGAAGCCGAACGACACCACCGTCGAGGGCGAGACCGGCGAGGAGAAGCCTGTCGTGCAGTCCTTCGCGGACACGCTCGCCCAGCGCACCGACGTCAACAGGCCGCCGACCGCCGTGAACGACAGCTTCGGCGTCCGGCCGGGCCGGTCGACGGTGCTGCACGTGCTCTCCAACGACACGGACCCGGACGGGGATGTGCTCGGCATCACCGAGGTGTCCGCCCTGCCGGCCGACCAGGGGCGGTTGACACTCGTCGAGGGCGGCCGCGCCATCCAGTTCACGCCGAAGGAGGGCCTCAGCGGCACCATCAGCTTCCGCTACTCGATCGACGACGGCCGCGGCGGCACATCGTCGGCGCAGGTGGATGCGACGCTGCGCCAGCCCGCCCAGAACGATCCGCCCGCCGCCACCCGTCCGAGCACCGCTCAGACGGAGGTCGGGCAGTCTGTCGTCTACAACGTGCTGAACGACTGGCTGGACCCGGACGGCGACGATCTGTCGCTGGTCTCGGCCACCGCGACGACGGACGACGCCGTGCAGTTCAAACCGGACGGCGACGTCACCTTCACCAGCAAGACCGGTCAGGCCGGCTCCAAGGAGGTGCGGGTCACGGTGTCCGACGGGCGCAAGTCCGCCACCGGCAGCCTGATCGTGACGGTCAAGCCGTCGGGCTCGCTCGACCCGGTCGCGGTGCCCGACTTCGGGGACGGCTTCACGGGCCGCCCGGTCGTCGTGCACCCGCTCGACAACGACCAGTCGCCGTCGGGCGAGCCGCTCACCCTCGTCGGGACGTCGCTGGAGGGCACGGGCGGCGCCCAGCTGACCGCCGACCCCGGCAAGGGAACGATCACGCTGAAGACGAACGCTGCAGGCGAGTACTACGCCGTCTACACGCTCGGGGCCGGACCCAAGACGACGACCGGGATCGTCCGGTTCGACATCGCGGAGCAGGGCGCCTCCGACGCGCCCCCGGTCGCGGTGACCGATCGTGCGTACGTGCGTCCGGGGGAGCCGACGTCGGTGGCGGTGCTCGACAACGACGTCTCGCCGTCAGGACGTGTCCTCGTCGTGCGCCAGGTGACGCCGGGGCCGGGCGCCGACGACCTCGACGTCGAGGTGCTCGACAACGCGGTCGTGAAGATCACAGCGTCCACCGTGCTGACCAGTCAGGTGCAGCTGCAGTACACCGTCTCGGACGGCATCCACGAGTCGACGGCGGGCATCACGGTGGTGCCGGTGCCGCCGCTCGTCGTTCACCAGCCGCCGGTCGCCGTCGACGACACCGTGAGCGTGCGCGCGGGCGATGTGGTGACAGCGCCCGTGCTCGACAACGACTCCTCGCCCGACAACGCGCCGTTCTCGCTCGACCCGCAGCTGCGCGACACCGCGTCGGCGGGATCCGGTGCGACCGCCTTCGTGAGCGGGAAGACCGTGCGCTACCAGGCGCCGTCCGCACCAGGGCAGTACAGCGTCGTCTACGGGATCACCGACAAGTACGGCCAGAAGGCGCAGGCGACCGTGACGTTCGTCGTCACCGCGCCGGACAAGGGCTCGGACCGGGCGCCGCAGCCGCAGCCGCTGACCGTGCGCGCCTTCGCCGGCTCGTCCGTGCCGGTGAACGTGCCGCTGGACGGCATCGACCCGGACGGCGACTCCGTCGTGCTGAACGGCCTCGCCAGCCAGCCGACGCTCGGACGCATCTCCGCGTCCAACAGCACCTCCTTCACCTACGAGGCCTATCCGGACTCCGCCGGCACGGACACGTTCACCTACGCGGTCAAGGACACCTACGGCAAGACGGCGACGGGCACGGTCACGATCGGCGTCATCCCGCGGCCGAGCCAGGTGCGGCCGCCGATCGCGGTGAACGACCCCGTGCAGGTGAAGCCCGGCCGCAGCATCGCCGTCCCCGTGCTCGACAACGACTCAGACCCCAACGGCTACACGATCGCGCTCCGGAAGAAGCTGCTCCAGGTGGACGAGGGGCTGCGCGCGTCCGTGCACGGCAAGATCGTGCTGGTCGCCGCTCCCCAGCGCGAAGGCTCCTATATCGTGCGCTACCAGATCGGCAACGGGCAGGGCGGCGTCGCCAGCGCGTTCATCCAGCTGACGGTGACGAAGAACGCGAAGGACGTGCCCCCCTCGGCCGTCGACCACGTGCTCGAACCGGCTGCGGTCGCGAACAAGACCAGCGTGAAGGTGAACGCGCTCGACGGCGCGGTCAACCCGTCCGGCCTGGTCGGCGACCTGAAGGTGGCCGTGAAGGGACCGCATGCCTCGGCGGCGGACGTGGCGTCGAACGGCGTGATCACCGTGCATCCAACGGACAAGCGGATCGCGATCGCCTACTCGGTGACCGACGAGGTCACCGGGCTCGCGGGCGAGGCCTTCATCGTCGTGCCGCCGAAGGGCGACGCCACCGCTCCGCCGCGGATCAAGGACGGGCTGCCGCAGCAGATCGTCTCCATGAACGGCTCGAAGAGCTGGTCGCTCGGCGACATCCTGACGGTCCCCTCCGGCCGCAGCGTGAAGCTGACCGGGGCCTCCGGTGTGAGCGCGACGCACAGCGACGGCGCTTCGTCGTTCGGCGGCGATGGCACGCTGACGTTCCACGCCGCGAAGGACTACCGGGGACCGGCCGCGATCACCTTGGCCGTCAACGACGGCAGGGACGCGGGCCAGTCCTCCGATCGCGTGACGACGCTCGTCCTCCCGATCACCGTCGGCGACCCGGAGCAGGCGGACGTGCCGCCGACGTTCACGTCGCCTTCGGAGAAGATCGAGCCGGGGGAGGCGCCGCTCGCGGTCGACCTGCGCGCGTCGAGCTTCCACCCGAACCCGGCGATCCTCGCGAAGCTCAGCTATGCGAATCCGCAGTGGTCGAACACGAAGATCCAGGTGTCGCTCAGCGGGTCGACGCTCTCGCTCTCCGCGCCGCTGGGGGTCCAGGCGGGGGAGTCCACCGCCGTCACCGTCACGATCAGCTCCGGGGCGCACACGATCACCGGCACGGTGAACGTGCAGGTCGTCAGCTCCTCCCGGCCGGTCGCGACGCAGAAGAACCCGCCGCAGACCTCGGAGCTGCAGCGCGCGCACTCCGGGACGCTCACGGGCGCCGCCTCCGACTCCGCCTGGGTGAACCCGTTCCCGGGCAAACCGCTGACGATCACGGATGCGCGGGCGCAGAGCGCGCCCGCCGGCGTAACCGTGACGCACACCGCGAGCTCGATCACCGTCAGCGCCGCGTCCGGGGCCGCGATCGGCGCCGTCAACATCGTGTACCACGTCGAGGACGCGACGAAGGACCCCAAGCGCACGGCGGCGGCGATCGGCCAGTACCGCGTGGTCATCCACGACATCCCGTCGAAGCCGGCGGCGCCCACCGACGCGTCCGCCAGCGACGGCAAGGCCAGCGTGACGATCGCCGCCCCGGCGGACAACGGCAAGCCGATCGACCAGTACGAGGTCACCGGCGGGCCCAGCCCGGTGACGGTCGCGAACATCGGCCGGGTGGACATCACGGGGCTGACGAACGGCACCTCGTACCGGTTCGCGGTGCGCGCGCACAACGCAGACGGCTGGAGTCCGGTCTCCGCCGAGAGCGCCGCCGTCACCCCGTACGGCACGCCGACGCAGGTCACCGGGCTCTCGATCGACGCCGACCAGTACGCACCCGCCACGGTGTCGATGAGCTGGGATGCGCTGCGCAACCCGAGCGGCACCGGCGGCGGCTCCGTCACCTACCACTACCGGCTCAATGGTGGGTCGTGGCAGAGCACCTCCGGCACGAGCGCGAAGGCGGGCAACCAGGGCGTCGGCACCTACTCGTTCGAGGTGTACGCGACGAACGACGGGAACGGCAAGCCGGGGCCGCACGCGACCTCCGGGTCACGCCAGGTCTCGAAGAAGCCGGACCCGCAGCCGTCCGTCGATCTGGCGCAGGGCAACAAGATGCCCGGGTATCCGCACTCGTTCACGTACGACGTCACGCTGCGCAACTTCCCCGCGAACCGGACGTTCTCGATGCAGGCGCACTGCAACGGGAGCACGCTGTGGGCGCCCGACATCTCGACGGACGGCAACGGCTACGCGCACTACCGGGGAGCGACGGACAAGATGCACCCGTTCTGCGGCTACACGGGCGCCTACGTCGTCGTCAACGGCGTGCAGTCGAGCGTGCAGGACTGGTCGCCGTGATCCACCCCGCCCCCACCCCCGACCGACACAGAGTAAGGAACCCCCGACCGTGGCAGTGACCCAGGAACAGGCGGACTGGTTCGCCGGCGCGTTCGCGCAGCTCGTCGCGAACGTCGACAAGGCGATCCTCGGCAAGGAGCACAGCATCCGGCTGGTCGTCACGGCCATGCTCTCCGGCGGCCACGTGCTGCTCGAGGATGTGCCGGGCACCGGCAAGACGGTGCTGGCGAAGGCGCTCGCCAACACGGTCGAGGGCACGCAGTCGCGCATCCAGTTCACTCCGGACCTGCTGCCGTCCGACGTGACCGGCGTCACCATCTACGACCAGTCGAGCGGCCGGTTCGAGTTCCACCCCGGCCCGATCTTCGCCTCCGTGGTGCTCGCGGACGAGATCAACCGCGCGAGCCCGAAGACCCAGTCCGCGCTCCTGGAGGTGATGGAGGAGGGAGTCGTGACGGTGGACGGCGTCGGCCATCCCGTCGGGGCGCCGTTCCTCGTGATCGCGACCCAAAACCCGGTCGAGCAGGCGGGAACCTACTCGCTGCCCGAGGCGCAGCTCGACCGCTTCCTCATCAAGACCTCGCTCGGCTACCCGGATCACGCGACCACGGTGAACCTGCTGCTCGACTCCTCCAACCGGGCGCGCGCCTCCTCGGTGCGGCCGATCATCGCGGCGGACTCGGTCACGACGCTCGCCCAGCTCGCCTCCGAGGTGCACACCGACGCGTCGGTCATGGGCTACCTGAGCGAGATCGTCACCGCGACCCGCGACGACAAGGACTCGGCGCTCGGCGTGAGCATCCGTGGCGCCCTCGCCCTCGCGCGGGCCGCCAAGACCTGGGCGATCGCCGCCGGGCGGACCTACGTGACGCCGGACGACATCCGCGAGCTCGCACAGCCGGTGCTCGCCCACCGGGTGATCGTCGACCCGGAGTCGGAGTTCGCAGGGGTGAGCGCGGCGGACATCGTCGCCCGCTCGGTCGCCGCTGCGACACCGCCCGCCTACCGCGCAGCATGACGGCGCAGACCTCGCCCGCTCAAGGGCCGCCGGCGCGATCGGGACGCCGTGCGGCGGCTCCCGTGCGCCGCGGCTCCGAGCAGGCCAGGATCGCCGGCGCGCAGCTCGCCCGGTCTCTGCACGGGCTCGCCGAGCGCGTCGCGCCGGCGTTCCGCGCCGTCCTCGCCCGCATCGCGCCCGTGACGAGGACGGTGAGCACCCTCGGCTGGATCGTGCTCGCCGCCTCCGCGGTGTCCCTCGTCCTCGCGTTCTGGTTCGGCTGGGCGGAGTTCGCCTTCCTCGGTGTGACGCTGCTCGCGGCGTTCTTGATCGCGATCGGCTTCGTCATCGGCCGCTCGACGTACGCCGTCGGCGTCGAGCTCACCCCGCGCCGCGTCGTCGCCGGGGAGCGCGCCTACGGGCGGCTGACCGTGCGCAACAGTGGCCAGCGCCCCGTGCTCCCCACCCGGATGGAGCTGCCGGTGGGGGAGGGTGTCGCCGAGTTCACCGTGCCCCGCCTCGCGCCGGACGTGGAGACCGAGGAACTGTTCGCCGTTCCGACCGCGCGCCGCGCGCTCATCCTGGCCGGCCCGGCGATCTCGGTCCGCGGCGATCAGCTCGGGCTGCTCCGGCGCACGACGCGCTGGAGCGACCAGGTGGAGCTGTTCGTGCATCCCCGCACCGTGCGCCTGGCCGCGACCGCACGCGGCCTCGTCCGCGACCTCGAGGGACAGACGACCAAGGTCATCACCGACTCCGACCTCGCCTTCCACGCCCTGCGCACGTACGAGGCGGGCGACGACATCCGCAACGTGCACTGGCGCACCTCGGCGCGCACCGGTCAGCTGATGGTCCGGCAGTACCAGGAGACGCGGCGTTCGCAGCTGCTGCTGGCGCTGGACGGCGACGGCTCCCGGTTCGCGTCGGAGGATGAGTTCGAGCTCGCGGTCTCTGTGCTCGCCTCCATCGGCTGCCACGTCATCCGCGAGGAGACGCAGGTCTCGGCCCTCTGGCAGGGCGGGGCGTTGCGCGTCGGGACGCCGACCGCCCTCCTCGACGACTCCTGCCGCATCCAGCCCGTCGCTCCCGCGCAGAGCGGCCTGCGGGGGTTCTTGCGCCAGGCGACGCTGCGGATGGCGGCGCCGAGCCTCGCGATCACCGTGGTCGGCTCGCAGGTGCCCGCCGCCGAGCTCCGCGCGGCCGCGGCGCTCTGGGGGACGGACACCGAGACCATCACCGTCCGGGTCGACGAGTCGGCCGAGTCGCGCGTGACCCGCCTCGGCCGCACCCTTCTGATCACCCTGGCGCGGCTCGAGGAGCTGCCCGCCCTCCTGAAGCGGGCGGGCCGATGACGACCGCCGCAACGCGCGCCTCGAGCCGCGCCTCCTCTCGCCGGCCCGCCTCCCCGGTGACCGACCGGCTCACGACCACCACGTGGGTGGACGTGGCCGTGCTCACCGGGCTGAGCCTGATCGCCGTGGCCGGCTTCGCCCCGGCCTTCGGCCACTACGCGTTCCTCTCCGCCGCGATCGGCGGCGTGGTCGTCGGCGGCGGGGTCGCCGTGCTCGGCCGGCTCTTCCGCCTGTCGGTGCCGCTGACCGTGGTGATCGCGCTTGCGGCGTACCTCCTGTTCGGCACGCCGCTCGCGCTGCCCGGGCTCGCGCTCTTCGGCGTGCTGCCGTCGCTCGACAGTCTCTCCGGCCTCGTCATCGGCGCGGTCTTCGGCTGGTCGGACGCGGTGACCCTGCAGGCGCCTCTGGAGGCGCCTCCCTACGTCGCGGTCGTCCCGTATGTCGGCGGCTGGCTGGTCTCGCTGGTCTGCGTCACGCTCGCGGTGCGCTGGCTGCCCCGCGTGAAGCGACCGGGTGTCGCCCGCGCGGCCGTGCTGCTGACCGGGCCGGTGCTGCTGTTCCTCGCCGGGATCCTGCTCGGCACGCGGGACGCGTACTTCGCGGGCGTGCGCGGCGTGCTCTTCGCCGCTGTGGCCCTGCTCTGGCTGGCCTGGCGGCGCGGTCGCGCGAGCCGCGACGTGCTCGCCGCTGACACGGGCGTCCGGAGGTCCCGCCTCATCGGCGGGGCGGTCGTCGTCCTCGGCGCTGTGCTGGTCGGCGCCATCGCCGGATCGTTCCTCGCCCCGCCCGCCGCCTCCCGCTTCGTGGTGCGCGACGAGGTGACACCGCCGTTCGACCCGCTCGACTACCCGAGCCCGCTCGCCGGGTTCCGCAAATACACCAAGGACCTGCAGAAGACGAAGCTGTTCACCGTCTCCGGCCTGACGTCCGGCCAGGTGATCCGGCTCGCCACGATGGACAGTTATGACGGCGTCGTCTGGTCGGTCACCGCGCCCGGTTCCCAGGCGGACTCCTCCGGCGGCTTCGAGCTGCTCGGCAGCACCATCCCGCGTCCGCCGCTGTTCACCGCCGGGGCGAGGACCACGGCGACGATCGACGTGCTCGGTTACTCGGATGTCTGGCTGCCGACCCTCGGCTACGTCGACAGGCTGGCGTTCGACGCGCACCGCGGCCAGGACCCGGCGGAGACCGTCCGTGTGAACACGGTGACCGGCACGAGCGCCGTCACCAGCGGCGTTCGGGAGGGCCTGCGCTACACGATCGAGGCGACCGCTCAGAAGATCCCGAACGACCGGCGGCTCGCCACGGCCGCGCCGGCGAAGGTGACGCTGCCGCCCGTTGACAACGTGCCGGACGTCGTCTCGGCGAAGGCCGAGGAGTACGCGGGATCAGCGGACACGGCCATCCAGAAGTTGCGGAACATCGAGCGCTCGCTCAAGGCGCTCGGCTACCTGAGCCACGGGCGCGCGTCCGATCCCGTTCCCTCCCGCGCGGGCGAGGGGGCAGACCGGATGACCGATCTGCTCGCCAAGGCGCCGATGGTCGGGGACCAGGAGCAGTACGCCAGCGCTTTCGCGCTGATGGCGCGGCACCTCGGCTACCCGGCGCGCGTCGTGATGGGGTTCGCCCCGAAGGCGACCTCCGGCACGACCACCGTCACCGGGGACGACGTGACGGCCTGGGTGGAGGTGCCGTTCGATGGTGTCGGCTGGGTGCCGTTCTTCCCGACTCCGACAAAGACCGACGCCCCCAAGAACCAGACGACGAAGCCCAAGCTCGAGCCCCAGCCGCAGGTCCGCCAGCCCCCGCCCGCGGATCCGCGCGCCGACGAACTGCTCACCCCGGTGAAGACAAAGGACACCGAGAAGAAGGACCCGACGACCCCGTTCGCCCTTCCGGCCTGGGTGTGGGTGGTCGCGGGCGTCGTCGGCATCCCGCTGCTGGCGTACTTCGTCCCGCTCCTCATCATCGGCGCGCTCAAGCGCCGGCGCCGGCGCGTGCGGTCGTCGCAGGGCCCGCCCGACCGCCGGGCGGCCGGCGCGTGGGACGAGCTCACCGACCGCTATGCGGAGCTCGGCCTGGCCGTCCCCGAGCGCGCGACGCGGCTGCAGACCGCATCCGCCCTCGAGGAGCAGTCGCGCGCCCAGAGCCTCACGGTGCAGGGCGGGGGCCTCGCGACCCTGGCCAGGCACGTGGACGCGGCCGTGTTCGACGGGAGCGATGTCTCCGACGAGCGCGTCGACGAGGCCTGGTCGTCCGCGGACGCGGCGGTCGACGGAGCGACGGAGGCGGCCGGCCCGCTGCGCGCCCGGCTGGCGGCGTTCCGCTACCGTCGCCGCCGTCGTCGCCGCTGACGCACACGAGCGGTCTCCCGCTCGGCGAAGCCCGTTCCGTAGAGTGGACGCGTGGGGACCCAGGACGACGACACCGTACGCGACCGGCCCGGCTTCATCGTGCCGCCGCCCGGACTCATCCCGGACCGCGCGGCCGCCTCGGTGCCGGCCCGTGCGCCGGAGCCCGTCGCGCTTCCCGCGTTCCTTCCGCCGTCCGCTCCCGGCGCGCCGGCGCCACGGCCCGCCCCCGTGTGGCGCCTCGTCGTGCCGGGCGGCGCCCGCATCCCGGTGACGGGGACGGTGCTGCTCGGGCGGAACCCGGCGGCCGCCGCGCACAACGGCCCCGCCGACCTCGTCCCGCTGGACGACCCCACCTCGACCGTCTCGAAGACCCACGCCGCGGTGTCCGCGGCCGGCGACGTCCTGACCGTCACCGACCTGCACTCGACGAACGGCGTCGTCGTGCTCTCGCCCGCGTCCGGCGAGCGGATGCTGCAGCCCGGCGTCCCCGCCGAGGTGGAGCAGGGCGGCGCGCTGCGGCTCGGCGATCTGCGCATCGGCGTGGAGCGCGCCTGACGGTCGCCACCCCTGCACGGGTGATACCCTGACAACGTGTTCGCGGGTCTGCTTCTCCTTAGCCGCCGCGGCGAGTCCTAGCTCTCGGTTCCTCATTCCGGGAAGACGGCCACCCTCGCCGCGGAGTCCGTCGACGGCTGATCCGTAACCGAAGCTCAAGGAGTTCAACGCAGATGACCACCGATTCCACCCCGCTGACCCTGGCGGAGAAGGTGTGGCAGGACCACCTGGTCGCGAAGGGCGAAGACGGCTCTCCCGACCTGATCTACATCGACCTGCACCTCGTGCACGAGGTGACCAGCCCGCAGGCGTTCGACGGCCTGCGCATGGCCGGCCGCCCGGTGCGCCGCCCGGACCTCACCATCGCCACCGAGGACCACAACACCCCGACCATCGGCATCGACCGGCCGATCGCCGACCTCACCAGCCGCACGCAGATCGAGACGCTGCGCAAGAACGCCGAGGAGTTCGGCATCCGCCTGCACTCCCTCGGCGACATCGAGCAGGGCATCGTGCACGTCGTCGGCCCGCAGCTCGGCCTCACCATGCCGGGCATCACCGTGGTCTGCGGCGACTCGCACACCTCGACGCACGGCGCGTTCGGCGCCATGGCCTTCGGCATCGGCACCAGCGAGGTGGAGCACGTGCTCGCCACCCAGACGCTGCCGCTGAAGCCGTTCAAGACGATGGCCATCACCGTCGAGGGCGAGCTGCGTCCCGGGGTGACGGCCAAGGACATCATCCTCGCCGTGATCGCGAAGATCGGCACCGGCGGCGGCCAGGGCTACGTGCTCGAGTACCGCGGCAGCGCCATCCGCTCGCTCTCCATGGAGGGCAGGATGACGATCTGCAACATGTCGATCGAGGCCGGCGCCCGCGCCGGGATGGTCGCGCCGGACGAGACCACTTTCGCGTACCTGAAGGGCCGGCCGCACGCCCCGGAAGGCGCAGACTGGGACGAGGCCGTCGCGTACTGGAAGACGCTGCAGACGGACGACGACGCCGTGTTCGACGCCGAGGTCTATCTCGACGCCGACGAGATCGAGCCGTTCGTCACCTGGGGCACCAACCCCGGCCAGGGCGTCTCGCTCAGCCAGGAGGTGCCGGACCCGGCCGCGATCGACGAGCCGAACGCCCGCGCCGCGGCCGAGCGCGCTCTCGAGTACATGGACCTGACTCCGGGCACGCCGATGAAGAGCATCCCTGTGGATGCGGTGTTCATGGGCTCGTGCACGAACAGCCGCATCGAGGACCTGCGTGCCTTCGCGTCCATCATCAAGGGCCGGAAGAAGGCCGACGGCGTCCGCGTCATGGTCGTCCCCGGCTCGGCGCGCGTGCGCATCGAGGCCGAGGCCGAGGGCATCGACAAGATCGTCGAGGAGTTCGGCGCCGAGTGGCGGTTCGCCGGCTGCTCGATGTGCCTGGGCATGAACCCCGACCAGCTCGCCCCTGGGGAGCGCTGCGCCTCCACCTCCAACCGCAACTTCGAGGGACGCCAGGGCAAGGGCGGCCGCACCCACCTGGTGTCGCCGCTGGTCGCCGCTGCGACCGCCATCCGCGGCACGCTGTCCAGCCCGTGGGACCTGGAGCACGAGGACGTCGATACGAACTCCGGAGAGAAGGTGGGCGCCTGATGGAGAAGTTCGAGACCGTCACCGGCGTCGCCGTCCCGTTCCGCCGGTCGAACGTCGACACCGACCAGATCATCCCCGCCGTGTTCCTGAAGCGCGTCACCAAGACCGGCTTCGACGACGCCCTGTTCCACGAGTGGCGCAAGGACCCCGACTTCATCCTCAACCAGGAGCCGTACCAGGGCGCGAGCGTCCTGGTCGCCGGCCCCGACTTCGGCACCGGCTCGTCCCGCGAGCACGCCGTCTGGGCGCTGCGCGACTACGGCTTCCGTGTGGTGCTGAGCCCGCGGTTCGCCGACATCTTCCGTGGCAACTCCGGCAAGCAGGGCCTGCTCACCGGTGTGATCACCGAGGAGGACGCCGAGCGTCTCTGGGCGGCCATCGAGGCCGAGCCGGGAATAACCGCGACGGTGGATCTGGTTTCCAAGACCGCGACCGTCGGTGAGGTCCAGGTGTCTTTCGACATCGACGACTACACTCGCTGGCGTTTGCTCGAAGGGTTGGACGACATCGCTCTGACCCTGCGCGACGAGGCGCGCATCTCCGAATACGAAAGCGGCCGCGCGAGCTGGCGGCCCAAGACCCTCCCGGTGAAACTTTGAACTCACTTCTTCAGGACGCTCAGGCGGCAGGAGCGCGCGTCGGCCTCAAGGGCGACCGCATCACGATCAACGGCGGCATCCCGCTGCGGGGCCGCATCGAGGTCCGCGGCGCCAAGAACTTCGTCACGAAGGCGATGGTCGCCGCCATCCTCGGTGAAGGCCCGAGCGTGCTGCGGAACGTTCCGGACATCTCGGACGTCCGCGTGGTGCGCGGGCTGCTCGAGGTGCACGGCGTGAAGGTCACCGACGGCGCCGAGGAGGGCGAGCTGCTGCTCGATCCGAGCGCGGTCGAGTCGGCGCACATGGCCGACATCGACGCGCACGCCGGCTCGAGCCGCATCCCGATCCTGTTCTGCGGGCCGCTGCTGCACCGTCTCGGCGAGGCGTTCATCCCCGACCTCGGCGGCTGCCGGATCGGCGACCGCCCGATCGACTACCACCTCGAGGTGCTTCGCAAGTTCGGCGCCGTCGTGGACAAGCTGCCGAGCGGCATCCGGATGTCGGCCCCGAACGGCCTGCACGGCGCGAAGCTCGAGCTCCCGTACCCGAGCGTCGGCGCCACCGAGCAGGTGCTCCTGACCGCGGTCCGCGCGGACGGCATCACCGAGCTCAAAGGCGCGGCGATCGAGCCCGAGATCATGGACCTGATCAACGTCCTGCAGAAGATGGGCGCGATCATCTCGGTGGACACCGACCGCGTCATCCGCATCGAGGGCGTCGACAAGCTGGTCGGCTACAGCCACACCGCCCTGTTCGACCGGAACGAGGCTGCCAGCTGGGCGGCCGCGGCCCTGGCGACGAACGGCGACATCTACGTCGGCGGCGCACGTCAGCCCGAGATGCTGACCTTCCTCAACGTCTTCCGCAAGGTCGGCGGCGCGTTCGAGATCCACGACGACGGCATCCGCTTCTTCCACCCGGGCGGTGAGCTGAAGCCCGTCGTGATCGAGACCGACGTGCACCCCGGCTTCATGACCGACTGGCAGCAGCCGCTCGTCGTCGCCCTGGCCAAGGCCAACGGCGTGTCGATCGTGCACGAGACCGTGTACGAGCAGCGCTTCGGCTTCGTGGACGCGCTCATCGACATGGGTGCGAAGATCCAGGTGCACAAGGAGTGCCTCGGCGGTCACGACTGCCGCTTCGGCCAGCGCAACTTCAACCACTCCGCGGTCATCATGGGTCCGGTGGACCTGCACGGGGCGGATGTGGAGATCCCCGACCTGCGCGGCGGCTTCAGCCACCTCATCGCGGCGCTGACCGCCGAGGGACGCTCGACCGTCAGCAACGTCGGCATCATCTCCCGCGGCTACGAGAGGTTCATCACCAAGCTTGAGCAGCTCGGTGCCGACTTCGTGCTCGAGGGCTGACTCCTCCACAGCCCGCCGAACTCACCCTAGTTCCACAGATCCCCTCCTGTCTCACCGGTGATACAGTCCCTTCATGAAGGCTGTAACCGTGAGAGACCTCAGAAATCATGGCGGAGAGATCCTGGACCGGGTGGCGCGTGGCGAGCGCCTGACAGTGACGCGTGACGGGGCGGCGGTGGCGGAGCTTTCGCCACTGCCCGCTCCGGCCACGTCGCTGTCGGTGCTGATGGATCGGCGGGCACGCCTGCCCGAGATCGACCCGACGGCGCTGCTGGCCGACATCGACGAGCTGGTGGACCAGTCGTGGTGATGAACGCCGGCCTGCTCGACACCTCGACGCTCATCCTGCTGGGACGCGTCGCCGACCCGTCGACGCTGCCCGACGTCCCCTCGATCAGCGCCGTCACCCTCGCCGAGCTGTCGGTGGGGCCGCTCGTGGCGTCGACCGACGCGGAACGCGCGGCGCGCCAGGCGCACCTGCAGCTGGCGGAGTCCGACTTCGCGCCGATCCCGTTCGACGAGGCCGCGGCGCGCGCGTTCGCGGGCGTCGCAGCGTCGTTCCGGGCGGCCGGCCGCAAGCCCGCCGCGCGCGCCTTCGACGCGCTGATCGCGGCGACGGCCATCTCCCGCGGGCTGCCGTTGCACACCTGCAACCCGGCGGACTTCCGGGACATCGAGGGGCTCGACGTGCGTCCCGTGACGGTGGCGGGATGACCGTCGCCGACGGCACCGATGCGCGCGGTCCGCGACCTGTCGTGGTCCCGCGATGAGCGGAGGCCTGGATAATGGGATGGTGCCCCATCCCGATGAGACCGTGAACCCGCCCGCGCGCCGCGAGCGCTCCGAGAAGAGCCGCCCCTCGATCTTCTGGGTCCTCGCCGGCATCCTCGTGCCGATCGGCAGTCTGCTCGCCCGGTTCCGCATCGTGGACGGCGAGAAGATGCCGCGGCACGGCGCCTACATCATCTCGCCCAACCACTACAGCGAGATCGACCCCGTGATGATGGGCATCGCGATCTGGAAGCTCGGGCGCCTGCCGCGGTTCCTCGCCAAGGAGAGCCTGTTCCACGTGCCGGTGCTCGGCTGGTTCCTGCGCAGGTCCGGCCAGGTGCCGGTCGCGCGAGGCGGCTCGGCTCGCGGTTCCGCACCGCTGGACGCTGCGCAGAAGATCGTCGAGGACGGCCGCGTCGTCGTCATCTACCCGGAGGGGTCCCTGACCCGCGATCCGGACATGTGGCCGATGCGCGGCAAGACCGGCGCGGCGAGGATGGCGCTGGAGCACGACATCCCGGTCATCCCGATGGCGCACTGGGGCACCCAGCAGGTGATGGCTCGCTACGCCAAGAAGATCAGCCTCTTCCCCCGCAAGACCATCGCGGTGAAGGTGGGCGACCCCGTCGACCTGTCCGCCTTCCGCGGGCGCAACCTCGACGCGGCGACGCTGACGGAGGCGACGGCCGTGATCATGGACGCGATCACGGCGCTGCTCGAGGACCTGCGCGGCGAGGAGGCCCCCGAGAAGCGGTGGGACCCGAGCCAGCACAACCAGAAGGAGACCGGCCGCTTCGATGGCTAGAGCACAGGTCCGTAAGCCAGCCCCCGCACGCCGCATCGCCGTCCTCGGCGCCGGCAGCTGGGGGACCACCTTCGCCAAGATCCTCGCCGACGGCGGCTCGGACGTCGTGCTGTGGGCGCGGCGCCCGGAACTCGCCCGCGAGATCAACGAGGTGAAGCGCAACAGCGACTACCTGGAGGGCATCAACCTCCCACGCAATCTGCGCGCGACCTCCCGGCTCGGCGAGGCCATGCGCGATGCGGAGCAGGTCTTCGTCTCCATCCCGAGCCAGACGCTGCGCTCCAACCTGGACGCGATGATCCCGTACCTCGGCCCGTCGACGGTCGTCGTCAGCCTGATGAAGGGCGTGGAGAAGGGCACGGGCCTCCGGATGAGCGAGGTGATCGCCCAGGGGCTGCCGATCGAGCCGGAGCGGATCGCCGTCGCCTCCGGTCCCAACCTCGCCCTCGAGATCGCCCGCGAGCAGCCGACGGCCGCGGTGGTCTCCTCGGTGAGCCTGGAGACCGCGCAGGCGGTCGCGATGTCGGCCACCAACCGCTACTTCCGCAGCTTCGTCAACACCGACGTGATCGGCACCGAGTTCGGCGGCGTGCTGAAGAACCTCATCGCGGTCGCCATCGGCATCGTGGACGGCGTCGGCTACGGCGAGAACACCAAGGCGTCGATCATCACGCGCGGTCTGGTCGAGATGACCGACTTCGCGGTGGCGTACGGCGCGGAGCCGCAGACGCTGTCGGGGCTCGCGGGCCTGGGAGACCTGATCGCCACGTGCGAGTCTCCGCTCAGCCGCAACAACACCGCCGGAAGGCTGCTCGGCCAGGGCTACGGCTTCAACGACGTGGTGAAGCAGATGAACCAGACGGCGGAGGGCCTCGCCTCGGTGGCGCCCATCCTCAGCCTGGCGGAGGCGCGCGGAGTCGAGATGCCGATCGTGCGCCAGGTCAGCCAGGTGCTCGCCGGCACACTGCAACCCAAGGACATCGCTCCGCACCTCACGACGGAGGACGACGAGCCGCAAGGCGAAAGGACAACGGATGACGGAAAAGGTCGCAGTCGCGCTTCTGTTTGGGGGTCGCTCAAGCGAGCATTCGATCAGCTGCGCGACGGCGGCGGGGGTGCTCGCGGCGATCGACCGTGAGAAGTACGACGTCATCCCCGTCGGCATCACTCCGGAAGGCGCCTTCACGCTGCAGCCCGACGACGCGACACGCTTCGCGCTGAACGCGGACGACCTGCCGCGGGTCGAGGACAACGGCACGCGCGTGCGCTGGCCGGAGGTGGCCGGCTCCCGGGAGCTCACCGTCACCCGCCCGGACGGGTCGACGCAGTCGCTGGGCGAGGTCGACATCGTCTTCCCGATCCTGCACGGGCCCTGGGGCGAGGACGGCACCATCCAGGGCATGCTCGAGCTCGTCGGGCTGCCGTACGTCGGCTCCGGCGTGCTCGCCAGCGCCCTCGGGATGGACAAGCACTTCACGAAGACGGTGCTGCGTCAGGCGGGCATCCCCGTCGCGCCGTGGACGACGGTGACCGCGTTCGAGTGGCGTGCCGCTCCGGACGACGTCCGTTCCGCGGCGACGCAGCTCGGCCTTCCCGCGTTCGTCAAGCCGGCGCGAGCCGGGTCGAGCGTCGGCGTGAGCAAGGTCAAGGACTGGTCGGAGCTGGACGCGGCCATCGAGACGGCGTTCGCCGAGGACGACCGCATCCTCATCGAGTCGAGCGTCGCGGGCCGCGAGGTGGAGATCGCTGTGCTCGGCGGCCGTCCCGGCGAGCCGGCCCGGGCGTCGGTGGCGGGCGAGATCGTGGTCTCCGGGCGCGACTTCTACGACTTCGCTGCGAAGTACCTCGACGCCCCCGGCATCGATCTGGTCTGCCCGGCGGATCTGACCGAGGCCGAGCTTGCGCAGATGCGCGACCTCGGCGTGCGTGCGTTCGACGCCATCGGCGGCGAGGGCCTGTCGCGGGTGGACTTCTTCCTCACCGCGGACGGCTTCGTCGTCAACGAGATCAACACGATGCCGGGCTTCACGCCGATCTCGATGTTCCCGCGCTGCTGGCAGGAGTCCGGGCTGAGCTATCCCGACCTGATCGACGAGCTGATCCAGGTCGCCCTGGCCAGGGCCTGACCCTCGTCGTCACTTCGACGGCGTCGGGCTCGGCGTCGCCGTCGTCGTGGGAGTGAGGCTGGTGTCGAGGGTGGACAGGCACTTCTGCGTCTGCTTCACGGTGGCGATCGCGGAGGCGAACTCGGGGAGAACCGCGGCGTCGGAGGCGCCGGAGACGTGGTCGATGATCACCTCGGTCGCAGGGGTGCGCCCGAAGGTCTGGTACACGACCTGCTTCGCGGCGGGGTCTGACATGAGCACCCAGTCGATGTCGTTGACGTTCACGCACGGCTTCGTCGTCGGGCCGAGCGGCGGGACGCCGCAGCGCAGCAGGACCGCCGCCGGGTCGCCCCAGGCGCCGGTCGCCTGCGCGTCGGTCTCGCGCTGCGCCTTTCCGGCGACCGAATCGGGGAGGCGAACGCTGATCTGCGCGCATCCCGGGTCGTTCGCGTCCGCGGCGGCGTCGAGCGAGACGGTCGGGGCGCAGCCGGTGAGCGCGAGCGCGGCGACGGCGAGGACGGTGGCGAGGACCGCGCTGACGGCGGTGCGGCGAGAGGACATCGGTTTCAGGCTACCGTTTTGAGACATGGGACTGACTGAGAGCGAGCACGGCGCCACGATCGGCGAAGCGAGCGAGCGGGAGGCGCTGAAGCGCATCTTCCCGCGGCTGCCGGAGTCCGCCGCGACGCTCGTGGGGCCTGGCGACGATGCGGCGGTGCTCGCGGCGCCGGACGGCCGGTACGTCGTGACGACGGACATGATGGTGCACGGTCCGGACTTCCGCCTCGCCTGGACCTCGCCGGAGGACCTCGGCTGGAAGGCGGCGGCGACCAACCTGTCCGACGTCGCCGCGATGGGCGCCGTGCCGACCGCGCTCGTCGTCGCCATCGCCGCACCGGCCGACTTCCCGGTCGCGGGCCTCGAGCAGATCGCGGACGGGTTCCGCACGGCGTGCGCGCTGCTCGCCCCCGGCTGCGGCGTCGTCGGGGGCGATCTGTCGGTCTCGGAGACGCTGACCGTCGCGGTCACGGCATTCGGCGACCTGCAGGGCCGTGCTCCGGTGCTGCGCAGCGGCGCACGGCCGGGCGACGTGCTCGCGGTGTCGGGTGCGCTGGGAGCGGCCGCCGCCGGTCTTCGCCTGCTCTTCACCGAGGCGGTCGACGACGACGGGAATCCCGACGCCGGGCGCTTCGCGCGGGTGGCGGCCGAGCATCCCGCGCTGGTCGAAGCCCAGCTGCGTCCGCGGCCTCCGGTCGCGGACGGCCCGCTGGCGGCGGCGGCCGGCGCGACCGCGATGCTCGACCTGAGCGACGGTCTGGCGCTCGACGCCCGCCGGATGGCCGAGGCGAGCGGCGTCGCGGTCGACATCGAGCGGGATGCCCTCGGCGACGACCCGCGGACGGCGCTCACCGGGGGAGAGGACCACGGCCTCCTCGCCGCGTTCCCCGCCGGTGCGACGCTGCCGGGCGGGTTCCGCCGCATCGGCGCCGTGCGCGAGGGCGCCGGACTGCTGGTCGGCGGGCATCCCTTCGACGAGCGCGGCGGCTGGGATCCCTACCTGGAGTGGGACGGCCGCGCCGGCTGAGCGCATCGCTCCGCCGAGGGGCACGTTGTCGTCGCTTTCGGGCGCGAAAAGTGACAACCACGTGCCCTTCGGCGAACGCGGGGCGAGGGGACGACGGACTCGGTCCGCTCAAGCGGGGACGGCGTAATACACGGCGGTCTCGCCGTACGCCTTCGAGCGCAGCAGTTCGAGGCCGTCGGGAAGCGTCGGCTCGCCGTCGCGCGTTCTGCGCTCGATGCACACCGTCGCGTCCTCCGCCAGCAGCGGGACCAGCGTCTGCAGCGCCCCGAGCAGCTCCGCGTCCGGTAGGTCGTACGGCGGGTCGAGGAAGACCAGGTCGAACGGCCCCGATACCGACGCGAGAGCGGACTGCACCGAGGCGGCGCGCACATCCACCGTCGGATGCGAGGCGGCGGGCGCCGCGCGGGTGACCGCGGCGGCGTTCCGGCGGCAGACGGCGGCCGCCGCCGCGCTCTTCTCGACGAGCGTCACGGACGCGGCGCCGCGACTGGCCGCCTCCAGCCCCAGAGCCCCCGACCCCGCGTACAGGTCGAGCACACGTGCGCCGCGGACGGCGTCGCGCGCGTCGAGGGCAGAGAAGATCGCCTCGCGCACGCGGTCGCTCGTGGGTCGCGTCCCGCTCTTCGGCACCTGGAGGGCGAGCGAGCCGGCGAATCCGGAGACGATACGGGTCATGGCCTCTCGAGCCTATAGCGGTCACGGGCCAGGTTCTCGCAAGATAGAGGGATGGACGAACGCCTCGAACAGGCGGAACTCGACGCCCTGTGGCGGTTCGACGACCCGTACGTCTCCGCCGAAAGACTGGCGATCGCCGCTGCCCAGCCCGACCGCTCGGAGCTCGTGCGCGCCGAGCTGGAGACCCAGCGCGCCCGCGCCCTCGGACTGCAGGGCCGGTTCGCGGAAGCGGACGCCCTGCTCGAGTCCTTGGAACCCGCCATCGGCACGCTCGCCGTGCGCATCCTGCTGGAGCGCGGGAGATTGCGGAACACCGAGGGCGAGCAGGAGGCGGCGATCCCGCTCCTGGAGGAGGCGCTGCAGGCGGCGAGGCGGGAGGGTGAGACGTACCTCGCCGTGGACGCCGCGCACATGCTCGCGATCGCCGACCGCCCGCGGGCGGAGCAGTGGACGGACGAGGCGTTCGCCGACCTCGACGGGACGGACGACCCGCGGACCCTCCGCTGGGCCGTGTCCCTGCACAACAACCGCGGCTGGGCGCGCTTCGACGCGCGCGACCTCACCGGCGCGCTGGCCGCCTTCGAGGACGCCCTCGCGGCGGCGGAGCGGTTCGGCACCGCCGACCAGGGGTTCGTCGCGCGCTGGTCCCTCGCCCGCTGCCTCCGCGAGCTCGGGCGCAGCGAGGCGGCCCTTGTCATCCAGCGCAGCCTCGCCGCCGAGCGCCCGGACGACCCCGACGTGGTCGCGGAGCTGCACGCGCTGACGGAGGCGACGCCTACGATCGAACCATGACCTCTGCCACCGCTCCGGCCGTCGAGAGCGCCGTCACGCTCGACTCCAAGCTCAGCGGCGTGCTCGGCGGGCGCACCGCCTCCGCGTTCGAGAAGGCCTTCGGGATGCGGACGGTCTCCGATCTGCTCAGCCACTACCCGCGTCGGTACGCCAAGCGGGGCGAGCTCACGGCGCTCGCGAACCTCCCGCTGGACGAGAACGTCACGATCATCGCCGAGGTGCTCCGGGTGCAGGAGCGGCCGATGCGGGCCAGGCGCGGCTCCATCCTCGAGGTCAAGATCTCGGACGGCGAGGGCATCCTCACCCTCACCTTCTTCAACCAGGCGTGGCGGTCGAAGGATCTGGTGCCCGGGGTCCGCGGCATCTTCGCCGGCAAGGTGTCCGCGTACCGCGGCGCGCTGCAGCTCGCGCATCCCGACTACGAGCTGTTCGAGCCGGACTCGCCGGACGCGGTGCTCCCGGGCGGAGCCGCGGCGAAGGAGTGGGCGCAGACCCCGATCCCGATCTACCCGGCGACGGGGACGGTCGCGAGCTGGCAGGTGCAGAAGGCGGTCGGGATCGTGCTGGACGCGCTCGGCCCGACGCCGGACCCGGTGCCGGACGCGGTGGTCGCCGAGCGCGGGCTGCTGTCGTTCCGTCACGCGCTGGAGGGCATCCACCGGCCGCAGAAGGACGCGCAATGGCAGCGTGCGCGGGATGCGCTGCGCTTTCAGGAGGCGTTCGTGCTGCAGACCGCGCTGCTCCAGCAGCGCGCCGCGTCCCGAGAGGCCGCCGCCACCCCGCGCCGCGCGGCACCGGACGGACTGCTCGCCCGCTTCGACGCCGCGCTCCCGTTCGAGCTGACCGGGGATCAGGTCGTGGTCGGGCGCGAGATCAGCAGCGACCTCGACTCCGAGGCGGCGATGCACCGCCTGGTCCAGGGCGAGGTCGGCTCGGGCAAGACCCTGGTCGCGCTGCGGGCGATGCTGGCGGTCGCCGACTCGGGGGGCCAGTCGGCCCTGCTCGCGCCCACCGAGGTGCTCGCCGCGCAGCACCTGCGCTCCATCGCCGCGATGCTCGGCCCCGACCTGTCCGCCCAGCTCATGCCGACGCTGCTGACCGGCCAGCTCTCCGCCGCGGAGCGCAAGCGCGCGCTGCTGCGCACGGTGTCCGGCCAGGCGCGCATCGTCGTCGGCACGCACGCCCTGCTCGGCGACGCCGTCACCTTCTTCGACCTCGGTCTCGTCGTCGTGGACGAGCAGCACCGGTTCGGTGTCGAGCAGCGGGAGGCGCTGCGCGCGAAGGGCGGAACGCCTCCGCACGTGCTCGTCCTGACGGCCACGCCCATCCCGCGTACGGTCGCGATGACGGTGTTCGGCGATCTCGACGTGTCGACGATCGCCCAGCTGCCCGCGGGGAGGCAGGGGATCGAGAGCTTCGTCGTCCCGCTGGCCGATCGGCCCGGCTGGGAGCGCCGCATCTGGGAGCGCGCCTCGGAGGAGATCGCGAAGGGTCGCCAGGTCTTCGTCGTGTGCCCGGCGATCGCGGGCAAGGATGCGGAGGACGACGCCGAGGAGCAGCCGGCGGACGCGGACGCCGATCCGTCGGCGCCCGCGCGGCCCGTGGCGAGCGTCGAGTCCGTCGCCGCCCAGGTGCGCGCCGACCCGCTGTTCGCCGGCAAGAGGATCGGCGTGCTGCACGGCAAGCTGCCCTCCGAGACGAAGGACGAGGTGATGCGCGCGTTCGCGGCGGGCGACATCGACCTGCTCGTCGCGACCACCGTCATCGAGGTCGGCGTGAACGTCCCCAACGCCTCGGCGATGGTCGTGATGGACGCTGACCGCTTCGGCGTCTCGCAGCTGCACCAGCTGCGCGGGCGCGTCGGCCGCGGGGACATCCCCGGCCTCTGCCTGCTGGTGACAGCCGCGGAGCAGGGCAGCCTCGCCCGCGAGCGGGTGGAGGCGGTCGCCGCGACCCTGGACGGCTTCGAGCTGGCGAACGTCGATCTCGAGCTGCGCCGCGAGGGCGACGTCCTGGGGAGCCGCCAGTCGGGCGGCCGCTCGTCGTTGCGGCTGCTGCGGGTGGTCAGCGACGGCGAGCTGATCGCCGAGGCGCGCGTCGCCGCGGAGGAGACCCTGTCCGGCGACGGCGGCCTCGCCGCGCATCCCGCCCTCGCCGCCGCCCTTGCCCGCCGCCTCGACGAGACCGAGCGAGCCTTCCTCGGCCGCTCCTGACCCGCCCGCCGGAGCGCGCCGCGCCGACGCTGGGAGATAACGGATTCACAACGAAATGACGGTTATCGCGGGATAGTCTGGTGCCCTATGAACAGGATCGCCGTAGTCCCTGGATCGTTCGACCCGGTCACGCTGGGGCATCTCGACGTGATCGAGCGTGCCGCGGGGATGTGGGACGAGGTCCACGTGCTGGTGGTCCACAACCCGGACAAGTCCGCCCTGCTGCCCATCGCGCAGCGGGTGGCGCTGCTGGAGAAGTCCATCGAGGACGCCGGGATCGTCGGGAACATCGTCGTCGCATCGTGGTCGGTCGGCCTCCTCGTCGACTACTGCACGGACGTCGGCGCACATGTTCTGGTGAAGGGGATCCGCTCCCAGGTGGATGTCGCCTACGAGACGCCGATGGCGATCGTGAACCGGCATCTCGCCGAGGTCGAGACGGTGTTCCTGCTGCCGAATCCCGCGAACGCCCACGTCTCCAGCTCGCTCGTCCGCCAGGTCTCCGCCCTGGGCGGTGACGTCAGCCCGTACGTCCCCGCCGCCGTCTACGACTATTTGCAGGAGACATGAACAGTTACGCGACGCGTCAGCCGACGGAATCCTCTGTCGCCCCGGAGGAGGTGGGCCGGGCCGCGCCCGGGATGGACCTGGACGAGCTCAGACGCGCCGCGGAGCAGATCACCACGAACGTGGAGTCCGTGATCGACGGCAAGCACGACGCCGTGCAGACCGCCCTCGTCGTCCTGCTCGCCGAGGGCCACCTGCTGATCGAGGACGTGCCCGGCGTCGGCAAGACGATGCTGGCGAAGTCGCTGGCCAAGTCGGTCGACTGCACGGTCAGCCGCATCCAGTTCACGCCGGACCTGCTGCCGAGCGACGTCACCGGCGTCTCGGTGTACAACCAGGCGGAGCGGCGCTTCGAGTTCAAGCCGGGCGCTGTGTTCGCGAACATCGTGATCGGCGACGAGATCAACCGCGCGAGCCCGAAGACGCAGTCCGCTCTGCTGGAGTGCATGGAGGAGCGCCAGGTCACCGTGGACGGATCGACGTATCCGCTCTCCGCCCCGTTCATCGTCGTCGCGACCCAGAACCCGGTCGAGATGGAGGGGACCTACGCGCTGCCGGAGGCGCAGCGGGACCGGTTCATGGCTCGCATCGCGATGGGCTACCCGGACGAGGACTCCGAGCTCGCGATGCTCACAACGCGGGACACCTCCAGCCCGCTCTCGCGGATCGGGCCGGTGGTCACCTCCGAAGAGCTCCGCTCGATGATGACGACGGCGCGCAGCGTGTTCGCGTCCGCACCCGTGAAGCAGTACGCGGTGGATCTTGTGCGCGCCACCCGCGAGGACCGCGACCTGAGGCTCGGCGCCAGCCCGCGCGCGACCCTGCAGCTGGTGCGCGCGGCGAAGGCGATGGCCGCCCTTGACGGACGGGACTTCGTGCTCCCTGACGACATCGACGCTCTCGCGGTCCCCGTGCTCGGCCACCGGCTGCTGCCGACCAGCCGGGCGCTCGGCCACCACCACGAGAGCGCTCCGGTGATCGCGGACATCGTGCGGCGCATCGTCGCCTCGACCCCGGTTCCGGTCGGGTCGGGCGCGATCGGCGGCGGTAGGGAGTAGCGGTGGCCGGTCGCGGGCGTGCGGCGTCGCCGCTGAAGAAGCCGCGCCCCACCGCGCGCGGCTGGACGTTCGGCGCGGTCGGCGTCGTCACGCTGGCGGCCTCCGCCTTCTTCGGCCGGACGGACGTGCTGTTCGTCGGCGTGTTCTTCACGGTGATCGTGCTCGCCGCGATGATCTCCGTCACGGTCGACCGGCCGCGGCTGACCGTCGCCCGCAGCTTCCACCCGGACGTGGTCGCCGTGGGGGAGAAGGCGACCATCGTCACCACGGCCCGCAACCTGTCCTCCCGACCCAGTCCGGCCGCGCGCTGGCGGGAGTTCGCACCGGACGCGATCCAGGTGCAGCCGTCCGCGCCCTTCCCGCGGCTCGGCCCGCACCAGCTGAATGTCTCGCACGGCAGGGACACGGTGGTCCTGCGCCAGGACATCGTCGCCGCCCGCCGCGGCTCGCACGCCGTCGGACCGCTGATCGTCAGCCGGACCGACACCTTCGGCATCGCCTACGCGGAGTACGCCATCGGCCAGCCTCGGCAGCTGCTGGTGACCCCGCGTGTGGTGCCGCTGCGGCGCGGCGAGCTGGATGTCGCGCACAGCGAGGGCACGGAGCACGAGCTGCAGCGGCACAGCATCCCGAGCGCGGACGAGCTGATCGCCAGGGAGTACCGGCCGGGCGACCCGCTGCGGCGCGTGCACTGGCGCGCGACCGCCCGGCACGACAAGCTGATGGTCCGCCAGGAGGAGCAGCGCAGCAACCCGGAGGCGTGGCTGCTGATGGACACCCGCGCGGGCGAGGCGACGGAGGACGCCTTCGAGACGCTCGTCGAGTTCATCGCCTCCATCGGCGTGCACCTGCTCGACAACGGCTTCGTGGTGAGCGTGGTCGAGACGGGGGAGCGGCAGCTCGGCGGCCGCAGCGGCGCCGGGCGCTCCGGCACTCTCGGCTCGTCGACCCCGACGTACGACGTCGGCAGCGCCGACCGCCTGCTGCTCGCGGACCTGGCCGCAGTGGATGCGGTGGCCGCGGCTCGCGACGACGCGGTGGCCGAGCTCGCGGCCGGCCTGCGCCGGGCGGGGCGGCCGGTCCCGGTGTTCGCGGTGCTGCTCTGCACGACGCCCGAGCTCGGCGCGCTGGCTGCTCTGCGCGGGATGGGCGACCCGGCGGTCGCCTTCCTCGGCCCGTCGGTCGATCCGGACGTCGAGGAGGTGCTCGCGGATGCCGGCTGGCTCTGCGTCTCCTTCGAGACCGGCGCCGACCCGGCGGAGGCGTGGCAGCGCGCTGCGCTGCGGCAGAGGGCGGCGGTGACCCATGGTTAGCGAGACGCTCGCCGTCGGGGTGCCTGCGGTCGCCCGGCGCCGGTTCGGCTACTGGCGCCTGACCGGTGCGCTCGTGGTGCAGGTGCTCGCCGTGAGTTTCGCCCTGCTGGGCCTCATCCAGGGCCCCGGTTGGTGGTTCGCCCTCATGCTGCCGTCGGCGTTCCTGCTCGTCGCCGGCGCCGCGCTGCGGACCATCGGCGTCGCGCGCGGCCTCGTGCCCGTCCTGCAACTGGTGCTGTCGGCACTGATCATGACCGCTGCGTTCGGCGGGGGGACGGGCCTGCTCGGGCTCATCCCGACTCCGGCGACGGTGCAGCGCTGGGGAGCGTACGGGCAGCAGGCGATGCTCTCGATCTACCAGCAGGGCACACCGGCCGAGGCGCTGCCCGAGTTCTTTTTCCTCGTCGTCGGCGGCGCGTGCCTGCTCGCGGTGATCCTCGACACGACGGCGATCGCGCTTCGCACGCCGGCGTTCACCGCGATCGGCGTGATCGCCGTTCTCGTCGTCCCCGGTGCCCTGCTCGGCGACGGCCTCGACCCGATCTCGCTCGCGGCGTCCGCCGCCGCCTTCCTCTGGGTGCTGCGCTGCGACGTCCGCACCCGCCGGCCGGGCACGCCGCGACCGGGCGCCGCCCTGTCCGTCGGCGCGTCGGCGATCGTCGTCGCGGTGCTGCTCGCGGGCACCGCGCCCGGGTTCGACCGCGGCGGCGCGGCGTCGTTCACCGCGGGCGGCATCTCCATCGGCGGCACCGTCACCCCGCTGATCGACCTCGGCAAGGACCTGCGCCGCCCGGCGGCGGTACGGGCGCTCAGCTACACGACCTCGGCCGCCGCCGGACAGTACCTCAAGCTCGCATCGCTCGACCAGTTCACCGGCTCCGTCTGGAAGCACAGGGAGCGGGACACGAAGCGGCTCTCCGACGGCGCGACGATCGGACCGGTCGCGGGACTCTCCGACCAGGTCAAGACGGTGAAGATCCAGACCACCGTGCAGATCGACGACATGACGAGCCGGTGGCTCCCCGCTCCCTACCCCGTCCAGTCGGTCAAGGGACTGAACGGCACCTGGTCCTGGGACCCGGACGATCTGACGATCGGCGGCATCAACGCGACGACGCAGGGGCAGAAGTACACCGCGTCCAGCCTGCTGCTGCAGCCCACGGCCGACCAGCTGAAGGCGGCCGGCGGGATCGTCCCCGCCGATGTGGAGCGCGACCTGTTCCTGCCGCCGAACACGCCGGCGATCATCGGGAAGACCGCGGTGGAGGCCACCGCGGGTGCGATCTCCGAGTACGACAAGGCGGTCGCGCTTCAGGACTACTTCCGCGACAACGGCTTCGTCTACTCGACGCAGACGCCGCTCAAGCAGGGATACGACGGGGACGGCGCACGCGTCATCGCGACGTTCCTCGACGTCAAGAGCGGATACTGCGTGCACTTCGCCTCCGCGATGGCCCTGATGGCGCGGAGTCTCGGCATCCCGTCCCGGGTGGCGGAGGGCTACCTGCCCGGCGCGAGCAGCGGCGGCACCGCCAACAACCCCGGTGAGTACACCGTGACCAGCGACGACCTGCACGCCTGGCCGGAGCTCTACTTCGCGGGCGTCGGCTGGGTGCCGTTCGAGCCGACCGTCGGCCGGGGCACCGTTCCCGCGTACACGCGCCCGGAGACCACGACGACTGTCCCGGTGCCGGGCGCGACGAGCGGAGCGACGTCCGCGCCCAAGCGCGTGGTGCCGACCGACCCTGCCAACGTCGCCGGCGCCTCCTCGACCGCACCGCCGTCGCCGTTGCAGCCGGTGCTCTCCGGGCTGGGAGTCGCGGTGCTCGTGCTCGCGGTGCTGCTGACGCCTGCCGTCCTCCGCCGGGTGCGCCGCCGGAACCGGCTGCGGCGTCTCGGCGAGTCCTGGGGCGGCGCGTCCGTCGTCTGGGACGAGCTGCGCGACACCGCCCGCGACCTGGGCTGGTCGGCGCCGGACACCGAGACGCCCCGCGCCTTCGCCGGACGCATCGCCGCCGCGGTCGCCGGGACGGAGGGGGAGGAGGCGGTGCTGCGCCTGCTCGCCGTCCGCGAGCGCGACGCGTTCGGTCCGCCGACCCGAGCCGTCGCCGTCGGTCTGGCCGACGATCTGGTCCGCGTGATCGATGCGCTCCAGGCTCGAGCGGGGCGGGCGATCCGGCTGAAGGCGGCGCTGATTCCTGTGTCCTTGCTGCCAGCCGCCTGGCCGTCGGCCGCGAACGCCGGGAGACCCGCGTAAAATAGCCGACCGTGACCACGTTCAGAAACACCCCGTACACCGTCGGCGTGTACGACCTCATGCGCCGTCCCGGCGAGATGAAGGAGCAGCGGCTCAGCATCCCCGTGACCGAGAAACTGGGGGAGGGACTGCTCGCCGTGTCGGAGGGCGCGACCATCGACGTCGACCTGCGGATGGAGTCGATGCACGAGGGCATCCTGGTCACCGCGGAGGCGGAGACGACCGCGACCGGGGTCTGCGGACGGTGCCTGATCGACATCGAGCAGCCTGTCCAAGTCGATTTCCAGGAACTTTTCGCGTATCCTGCTGAGGAAGCTTTCGATTATGAGGTTCACGACGACCACGTGGATCTTGAACCTCTGATCAGGGATGCGGTGGTGCTGGCACTGCCGTTCCAGCCGGTGTGCCGGCCGGACTGCCCGGGTCTCGACCCCGAGACCGGGGAGAGGCTGGCGGATCTACCGGAGCGTGAACCCGAGCAGACCGTCGATCCTCGCTGGTCTGCGCTTGCGGGTTTCCAGGCTTCCGACACCGAATCCACAAGCACAATGTCCACCCCTACTGGCCCGGCGACCGGGTCCGGAGAAGAGAGATAGTCATGGCCGTTCCGAAGCGGAAGCAGTCTCGCGCCAACACGCACGCCCGTCGTTCGCAGTGGAAGGCCGAGGTCCCCACGCTCGTCAAGACCATCGAGAACGGCAAGGTCACCTACAGCCTGCCGCACCGTGCCAAGGTCGTCGAGGACTCCGCGGGCACCGCCCTCTTCATGGAGTACAAGGGCCGCAAGGTCGCCGACGTCTGATCGACCCGAAGGGTCGGTGACACTGTATGGTCGGCGAGAACACTGACCGCAGCGCACTTCTGGAGAAGCTCGGAGTCGACATCGACTCCGAGCTTCTCGAGCTTGCGCTGACACACCGCTCGTTCGCGTACGAGAACGGCGGCATCCCCAACAACGAGCGTCTCGAGTTCCTCGGCGACTCCATTCTGGGGCAGGCGGTCACCGTGAAGCTGTTCCGCGAGAACCCGGACCTCGACGAGGGCGAGCTCGCGAAGCGGCGTGCCAGCCTCGTCAGCTCGGTCGCCCTCGCCGAGGTCGCGCGCAGCATCGGGCTGGGGGAGTACCTCCGGCTGGGGCGCGGGGAGAACCAGAGCGGCGGCCGGGAGAAGGCGTCCATCCTCGCGGACACGGTCGAGGCGATCATCGGCGCCGCGTATCTGGATGCCGGCGGTGATGAGGCGACGGCCCTGGTGCTGCGCCTCATCGACCCGCTGATGGCCGACCCGGAGCGCTTCGGCGCTGCGATGGACCCGAAGACCAGCCTGCAGGAGGCCGCCGCGCACCGCGGCGCGGGCCTGCCGGTCTACACGGTGACCAATACCGGTCCCGACCACTCCAAGACCTTCCACGCCACTGTCGAGGTGGGTGGCCTCGTGACCGCGACCGGTGAGGGCACGAGCAAGAAGCAGGCCGAGATGGCCGCCGCGCTCACCGCCTGGACGGAGCTGACGAACCGCCGTGCCCGAGCTTCCCGAGGTTGAGGTCGTCCGCGCGGGCCTCGCGGCCGCCGTCAGCGGTGCGACCATCCTCGGTGTCGAGGTGTTCGAGCCCCGCTCGCTGAAGCGCCACGATCCCGTGGCCGGCGCGTTCGAGACGTTGCTGACCGGCCGCGTCATGCAGACCCCGGCCCGGCGCGGGAAGTTCCTCTGGATCCCGCTGGAGGGCACGCCGCGTCGCGCGATCGTCGCCCACCTCGGGATGAGCGGGCAGATCCTGCTGCGCGAGCCCGGGGTCCAGGAGGCCGGGCTGCTGCGCATCCGGTTGCACATCGAGACGGCTCCGACGCTCGACGGCGACCACCGCGAGCTGTGGGTGCACTTCGTCGACCAGCGGATCTTCGGATCGATGGCCGTGGATGCGCTCGTGCCGACCCCCGACGGCGCGCCCGCTGGTCTCGGCACCGACGAGCCGCTGATCCCGACGCAGGTCGCGCACATCGCCAGGGATCCGCTCGACCCGGCGTTCGGCGACGCGGCCTTCGCCGCGGCGCTCGCCAAGCGCGGCAGCGGCATCAAGCGCGTGCTGCT
This sequence comes from Leifsonia sp. NPDC080035, assembly GCF_040050925.1. Lineage (NCBI taxonomy): Bacteria > Bacillati > Actinomycetota > Actinomycetes > Micrococcales > Microbacteriaceae > Leifsonia > Leifsonia sp. NPDC080035. The sequence continues at coordinate 3,228,042 of NZ_CP157390.1, forward strand.
CGACCAGACGGTCGTCAGCGGCATCGGCAACATCTACGCCGACGAGTCGCTGTGGGCGGCGCGCATCCACTACGAGCAGCCGGCGAACTCGCTGAGCCGCGCGAAGGTCCGCACGCTGCTCGCCGAGGTGCGGCACGTGCTCGAGAAGGCGCTGGCCGAGGGTGGCACGAGCTTCGACGCCCAGTACGTGAACGTGAACGGCAACTCCGGCTACTTCGCGCACAGCCTGAACGCCTACGGCCGGCAGGGCGAGCCGTGCCCGCGCTGCGGCACGCCGATCGTGCGCGAGAAGTTCATGAACCGTTCCTCGCACTTCTGCCCGCACTGCCAGCGGCTGCGGCTCCCACGCGCCTGAGGCCGACCTCGCTCGCGGGATTCGTCACGAACTCCGGCCGCTCGTCGCGAACGAGCCCGATTGGTGAACGAACCCAGGTCGCTCAGTCCAGCGTCTTCTGCCAGTGGCCGGTGAGCGCGTGCAGACGGAAACCGAAGGCGCGGTTGATGGCGAGCATCGGGACGTTCTCGTCGGCGTTCCAGGTCAGCAGTCGGGTGATGTGCGGGGCGTGCACCGCGAGCTCGCGGATGTTGTGCAGCTTCACCAGCGTCCCGAGCCGGTTGCCGCGGTGCGGTGCGGCGACGAGCGTGTCGTACTGCTCGGCCTTGGCGCCGTCCGCGGGCACCGCGATCTCGGTGTAGGCGGCCAGCTCTCCGCTCGCCAGATGCTGCGCGGCCGTGACCAGCAGCGGTTCCCCGCGCGCGGCGAGTTCGGACTCCTGTGCGCGCACGCGGTCACCCGTCCATTCCTCGCGGTCGACGGCGATGCCGTCCTGCGGGATGTCGGTGGCCATCCGGGCCTTCAGCGCCGCGAAGGCGCCAAGGAGTTCGTCCGGCGCGTGCCCGAACCAGGAGACCGGGCGGTAGCCGACCGCGGTGTCCGCGGTGCTGGCGAGTCCGGCCTCGCGCTCGCGGGGGAGCGGCAGGAGCAGCTCGCTCGAGCGCTCCACCTGGCCGAGCTGGTAGCCGTGCCTGCGGGCGAAGCGCACGTCACCGGCATCGGCGGGGAGTCCCGCGGAGCCCGCGACCGCGCGGACCACCGGTCCGCCCGCCTCGAGCGTGTGCGCGGGATGCTCGGTGTAGGCGCTGACGACCCGGCGGCCGCCCTCGGCGGCAAGCTCCTCGCCCGCGGCAAGCAGCGCGCTGCCGATGCCGCGCCCGCGGACGGCGGGGGCGACATCCACGAGCAGGCTGACCGTCTCGGCGTCCTCGTCCAGCGGGAACGATGCCTGCACCCGGCCGACGATCGCGTCGTCCTCGATGGCGACCAGGACGATCTTCTCCTGGTAGTCCTGCGCACGCAGCGAGGCGAGCGCCTCCTCGGCCGTCTCGACGAAGTCGTCGGAGTCCCAGAGGGCCACACTGATCCCGTTGAGGACGCCCACCAGCTCCTCGAACGCGGCCGATTCCGGCGTGCCGAGTGCGGTCGGCGGCGTGAGGCGGGCGATGCGCACCGGTGACCTCCTGGAGCTGGAACAAACCAACATAACCTGCCCGCGGCCGGCTGTGAAGGGCGCCGCAGCGTTTGGTTTCGATCGTGTAAATCTGCGTTCAAAAACGCGTTGCAAATGCTTGCGTTGCATGTAGTCTCAGCACACATATTCGTGGTGCGACGAGGCGACCACGCCGCGTTCGACACGGATTTCACGTCGAGAGGCAGAAGATGCTACGGAAGAAAGTCACCATCGGTGCGGCTGTTGCAGCGTCAGTCGCACTGTTCCTCGCGGGATGTGCCAACCAGCCGTCCAACGGGGGATCCACCAACGGGAGCTCCAAGGTCGACATCCCCGCCATCACGTCGGTGGACACGCCGAAGGATGCCGTTCTCCCCGCGGGCGATGGAAAGGCCACCTGTCCTGCGGGGCTCACCATCGGTTACGTCGGTGCGGAGACGGGCGCCAACGCCCAGCTCGGCATCAACATCTACAACGGCATCCAGCTGGCGATCAACCAGCACAACGAGGCCAACAAGGGCTGCCAGGTGAACTTCAAGAAGTTCGACACCGAGGGCGACCCGAACAAGGCCACGGGACCTGTGACCCAGGCGGTCAACGAGAAGGACATCGTCGGCGTCGTCGGCCTCCCGTTCTCGGGTGAGTCGAAGGCCACCGGCAACATCTTCGAACAGCAGGGACTGGTCCACATCACCCCGTCGGCCACCAACCCGGCGCTGACGCAGAACGGCTGGAAGACCTTCTTCCGCGGCCTCGGCAATGACGCCGTGCAGGGCCCGGCGGCGGCGAAGTTCCTGACCGGCAAGCTCCAGGCCAAGAAGGTGTACCTGGTGCAGGACGACTCCGACTACGGCATCGGCCTCGGCACCCAGACCTCCAAGGCGCTCGGCGACGCGCTCGTCGGCACCGACAAGGTGACCACCGGCCAGAAGGACTTCTCCGCGGTGATCTCCAAGATCATCAACGCGAAGCCCGACGCGGTCTACTACGCCGGTTACTACGCCGAGGGCGCCCCGTTCGACCAGCAGCTGGTCAACAAGGGCTACAAGGGCACGTTCGTCGGCCCGGACGGCGTGAAGGACGACCAGTTCATCAAGCTGGCCGGTGACGCGTCCAGCAACGCGTACTTCACCTGCCCCTGCATCCCGGGCGAGCTGATCCCCGACTTCGAGTCCGCGTACAAGAAGCTCGCCAACGCCGAGCCCGGTACGTACTCGATCGAGGGCTACGACGCCACGACCGTCCTGCTCGCCGGCATCGACAAGGGCAAGACGACCCGCGCCGACCTGGTCGACTGGGTGAAGAACTACAACGCCGACGGCCTGAGCAAGCACTACAAGTGGGACTCCACCGGTGAGCTCCAGGCGCCGACCGTCTACGGCTACAAGGTCGAGGGCGGCAAGATCGTCCCGATCGGCACCATCGGATAACGCGTCACCGTGAGGATGCCGCGGGCCACCGTGGCCCGCGGCATCCTTGCGTTCCACGCACCTCATCCGCACATGACCGGATCACCGTCGATCCGGCACTGACCACTGGATGCACGAATGCTCGAATTGCTCGCCCTCCATCCCGTCCTCGACAACTCCTGGATCAACTTCGATGTCGGCGCCCTCGTCCAGAACTTCTGGAGCGCCACCTTCGACGGACTCACCTTCGGGGCCGTCTACGGCCTGATCGCCGTCGGCTACACGCTCGTCTACGGCGTGCTGAACCTCATCAACTTCGCCCACTCCGAGGTGTTCATCGTCGGCGCCTACGGCGTCGTCGTCACGCTGACTTCGCTCGGCTTCGGTCCGAGCGCGCCGACCCTCGGCCCGGCCGCCCTGATCGGCGACCTGATACTCGCCCTCCTGGTCGGCATGCTGGCGTCCGGGGCCACCGCGTGGATCCTGGAACGCGTCGCCTACCGTCCGCTGCGGAAACGGAATGCGCCGCGCCTGGTGTTCCTGATCACTGCGATCGGTGCCTCGTTCACCATCCAGTACCTGATCTTCCTGATCCCCGGCGTCGGGGCGAACGCGATGCCGGCGGTGACGATGTTCATCCCGCAGCCGATCTTCGACGTGTTCGGGACGATCGTCACGAGCCAGCAGCTGATCATCGTCATCGCCTCGATCGTCCTGATGGTCGCGACGGACTGGTTCATCCGGCGCACCCGGACCGGCCGCGGCATCCGTGCCGTCGCTCAGGACCCGGACACGGCCACCCTGATGGGCGTGAACAAGGAGAAGATCATCCAGATCACCTTCATCACCGGCGGTATCCTCGCCGGTGCTGCGGCGCTCTTCTACGTGATGCTGGTCCCGTCCGGCGTCATCTACAACGGCGGCTTCATCCTCGGCGTCAAGGCGTTCGCGGCGGCCGTCCTCGGCGGCATCGGCAACGTGCGGGGCGCACTCCTCGGCGGCCTGCTGCTGGGCGTGATCGGCAACTACGGTCAGATCCTGCTCGGTGACTCGCAATGGACCGACGTCGTCGCCTTCGTCGTCCTTGTCCTGGTGCTCCTGGTCAAGCCGAGCGGCATCCTCGGTACCTCGCTCGGAAGGAGCCGCGCATGAGCATGACAGAAGGTCCCCGGGTCCTCCCCGACGGGCGCGAAGAACAGGCGGTCGACGCGCTGGAGGCCGGTCGCGGAAAGCGCGGCAACGGCCCGTTCCAGCAGCTGCGCGACCGGTGGAACGGCCTGCCCCGCCCGATCCAGTGGTTGTGGCTGCTCATCGTGGTGGCCATCGCGTACGCGCTGCCGTATCTGGACTTCTTCCCGCTGAGCACTGCGCCGGGCAACGACTGGGCGCTGGCCTGCTTCTCGATGGCCGTGTACGCGCTCATCGCGATCGGCCTGAACGTCGTGGTCGGCTACGCCGGTCTGCTCGACCTCGGCTACGTGGCGTTCTTCGCCGTCGGGTCGTACACGGCGGCCATGCTGACCAGCCCCGACTCGCCGTTCCTCAAGATCCCGTACCTGTGGACGATCCCGGTCGCCATCGCGGTGGCGATGACGTTCGGCATCATCCTCGGCGTGCCGACGCTGCGCCTGCGCGGCGACTACCTGGCCATCGTGACGCTCGGCTTCGGTGAGATCGTCCGCATCCTCGCCACGATCATCCCGGCGATGAAGGGCCAGGTCGGCTTCCAGAACGTCGGCCACCCGCCGGGAGAGAACGCCGACGGCGTACCGATCTTCTCCAACTCGAACGGTGTGCCCTGGTACTGGCTGACGCTGACCGTGATCATCGTCATCCTGCTGCTGGTCGGCAACCTGGAGCGCAGCCGTGTCGGCCGCGCCTGGGTCGCCATCCGCGAGGACGAGGACGCGGCCGAGATCATGGGCGTCCCCACCTTCAAGTACAAGGTGTGGGCGTTCGCGATCGGCGCCGGCGTCGGCGGCCTCTCCGGCGCGCTGTTCGCCGGCCAGGTCGGCTTCGTCAACAACCAGAAGTTCGACGTGCAGACCTCCATCCTGTTCCTCGCAGCCGTCGTCCTCGGCGGTGCAGGCAACAAGGTCGGCGCGATGCTCGGTGGTGCGATCGTGGCTTACATCCCGCTCCGATTCACCGTGATCGCCGACTACAAGTACCTGATCTTCGGTATCGCGCTCGTGCTGATCATGATCTTCCGCTCCCAGGGCCTGTTCCCGGCGCGGCAGAAGCTGCTCGCATACGGGAGGAACGCCTATCGCTGGGTAGCGGACGCGGCGACGAGAGGACGGCCCGGCAGCCCGACGGCGGCGACTCCGGTCGTCGACGCCGGCGCCCTCGACGGTGACGGCGCGAAGGGAGGCGCACGATGACGGACGCACGCAACACGGTTCCGGAGGAGGAACCGGCCCTCGGCGCGAACGAGGGCGAGCTGGAGGCGGCGGGCATCGACCTGGACGTCGCAGAGGCCGCGGCCCCGGACCGCGAGATCGCGGTCGAGGTCGGGGAGAACATCGTGGAGGTGCGCAACCTCACCGTGAAGTTCGGCGGTCTGACCGCACTCGACGATGTGACGTTCGACATCCGCCGCGGCGAGATCCTCGGCCTGATCGGTCCGAACGGGGCAGGCAAGACCACCTGCTTCAACGCGATGACCGGCGTCTACAAGCCGACCAGCGGCGACGTGCTGCTGGAGGGACAGACGATCAAGGGACGCAAGCAGCATCAGATCACCCGGATGGGACTGTCCCGGACGTTCCAGAACATCCGCCTGTTCGGCGAGATGACCGCTCTGGAGAACGTGGTGGTCGGCTTGGATGCGCGGCACAGGACGTCGGTTCCCGGCGCCCTGCTGCGGCTTCCGCGGCACCAGCGCGAGGAGAAGTCCTCGATCGAGCGCGGCATGGCCCTGCTCGAGTTCGTCGGCATCGCCGACCACGCCGGCTCGCTGTCGCGATCGCTGCCCTACGGTTACCAGCGCCGCCTGGAGATCGCGCGGGCGCTCGCGACCGACCCCAAGGTGCTCTGCCTGGACGAGCCGGCCGCCGGCTTCAACCCGGCGGAGAAGGAGGAGTTGATGGAGCTCATCCGCACCATCCGTGCGGACGGGTACACGGTCCTCCTGATCGAACACGACATGAAGCTGGTGATGGGGGTGACGGATCGCATCGTGGTGCTGGAGTTCGGGCGCAAGCTCGCCGACGACGTGCCGGAGGCCATCCGGAACGACCCGCGTGTGATCGCCGCCTACCTCGGGGAGCCCGAAGATGACGTTGCTTGAGCTGAAGAACATCAGCGTGTCCTACGGCCGCATCGAGGCCATCCACGACATGTCGTTCTCCGTGGAGGAGGGGGAGATCGTCAGCCTGATCGGTGCGAACGGCGCCGGCAAGTCCACGACGATGAAGACCATCTCCGGCATCCTGAACCCGTCGAAGGGGAGCATCCACTTCGACGGTCAGGACATCACGAAGATGAAGGCGCACATCCGGGTGATCCGCGGCATCTCCCAGGCGCCCGAGGGCCGCGGGATCTTCCCGGGCATGACGGTGATGGAGAACCTCGACATGGGCGCGTTCGGGCGCAAGGACCGCTCGAAGATGGGCGAGGACTTCGATCGCGTGTTCTCGCTCTTCCCGCGACTCGCCGAGCGCAAGACGCAGATCGGCGGCACGATGTCCGGCGGCGAGCAGCAGATGCTCGCCATCGGCCGTGCGCTGATGTCGAACCCGCGCCTGCTGCTCCTCGACGAGCCGTCGATGGGACTCGCGCCGCAGTTCATCCGTCAGATCTTCACGATCGTGGCGGAGATCAACAAGCAGGGGACGACCATCCTGCTGGTGGAGCAGAACGCCAACCAGGCGCTGGCCCGCGCACATCGGGCGTTCGTGCTGGAGACCGGCAACATCACCCGCGCAGGCACGGGCAAGGAGCTGCTGGCGGACCCCGCCATCAAGGAGGCCTACCTCGGCGTCGCCTGACGCCGTGACCTCTCCTCCACCCCGCCTTCGCCCCGCCTTCGCCGAGGGGCACGTCGTCGTCGCTTTTTCGCGTTCGAAAGCCACGACGACGTGCCCCTTGACTGCGTGGTGGAGAGGTGACCGTACGGTAAATTCGCGAACGTGTATTTGAAGAGTCTGACGCTCAAGGGCTTCAAGTCGTTCGCGCAGCCGACGACGTTCGCCTTCGAGCCGGGCGTCACCTGCGTCGTCGGTCCGAACGGGTCCGGCAAGTCGAACGTGGTCGACGCTCTCGCCTGGGTGATGGGCGAGCAGGGCGCCAAGACTCTCCGCGGCGGCAAGATGGAGGACGTCATCTTCGCCGGCACCTCCACCCGGGGCCCGCTCGGTCGCGCCGAGGTGCAGCTGACCATCGACAACGCCGACGGCGCCCTGCCGATCGAGTACTCCGAGGTCACCATCTCGCGCACGCTGTTCCGCAACGGCGGCAGCGAGTACGCCATCAACGGGCAGTCCTGCCGGCTGCTTGATGTGCAGGAGCTGCTGAGCGACTCGGGCCTCGGCCGCGAGATGCACGTCATCGTCGGCCAGGGGCAGCTGGATGCGGTGCTGCACGCGAGCCCCGAGGACCGCCGCGGCTTCATCGAGGAGGCGGCAGGCATCCTCAAACACCGCCGCCGCAAGGAGAAGACGCTCCGCAAGCTCGAGGCGATGCAGACCAACCTGACCCGGCTGAGCGACCTGGCCGGCGAGGTGCGCCGGCAGCTGAAGCCGCTGGGGCACCAGGCCGAGATCGCCAGGGAGGCGCAGTCGATCGCCGCGATCGTGCGGGATGCGCGCGCACGACTGCTCGCGGACGAGGTCGTCGCGCTGCGGCGGAGCCTCGACGATCACACCCGCACCGAGGCGGAGCGCCACACCGAGCAGATCGTGCTGCAGGAGCAGCTGGAGCAGAAGCAGTTGCGCCGCACCCGGCTGGAGCAGGCGCAGATCGGCGATGCGGTCGACGCGGCCCGCAGCACGGCGTTCGCCCTGGAGCAGGCGCAGGACCGGCTCCGCGGCCTCTACACGCTCGCCACCCAGCGGCTCGCGCTGCTCGGCAGCCAGGCCGAGACGCCGGACGACGGTCCGCGGGTGAGCCCGCAGATGGTGCGCGATGCGGCGGACGAGGTGGAGCGGTTGCGCGGCTCCGTCGCGGAGGCCGAGGCGGCATGGCAGGCGGCCCAGGCGGCGACGCGCGCGGCGCGGGACCGCCTGGACTCCGTCGATACGGAGATCGCCGCCCAGAGCGCGCTCGTCTCCAAGCACGACCTGGAGATCAGCAAGCTGACCGGCCAGGCCGACGCCGCCTCCCAGCGGCTCGCAGCCGTCCGCGGCGAGGTGCTGCGCCAGCAGAACGCGCTCGACGCCGCGGTGGAGCGGCGCGAGAAGGCCCGCGCCGACTTCGCCTCGCGGGAGGCGGAGGCCGCCACCGCGGATGCGGGCGAGGGCAACCTCGACGAGGCCTACGAGCTCGCGCAGGCGGACGTGTTCGAGGCGGAGGGCGAGATCGAACGGCTCCGCGAGGAGCTGCACACGCTCGAGCGCGAACGCGACGCCCTCGCCGCCCGCACCTCCGCGCTGTCGATGGCGCTCGATCAGAAGGACGGGTCTGCGGCGCTCGTCGCCGCACGGCTCCCCGGCGTGCGCGGTCTCGTGGCCGAGCACGTCCGCGTGCACCCGGGCAGCGAGGCCGCGATCGCCGCGGCCCTCGGCACGCTATCGGACGCGGTGCTCGCCGACGACAGGGACGCCGCATTCGCGGCCGTCGCACACGCCGCGGGCGAGGACCTCGGGCGCGTGGAGGTCGTCGTCGCCGACGCTCCCGCCGCCGACGTCGACCTCACCGGCGTCGCGGGCGTCGTCCCCGCACGCTCCGTCGTGGATGCGCCGTCCGGCGTGCTCGGCCTGCTCGCCTTCACCGCGATCGCCGACGACCTGGATGCGGCGCGCGCCGCGGCCGACGCCTTCCGCGCTCGCGACCTCGGCGGCCCGGTCACCCTCATCACCCGCGCGGGCGAGGTGCTCACCGAATTCGTCCTGCGCGGCGGCTCCGGGGCGAAGCAGAGCCGCATCGAGCTGATCGCCGACAGGGACGCCGCCCAGGACCGGCTCGGCGAGGTCACCTCGCTGATCGATCGAGCACGGTTCGCCCTCGCCGAGCAGCGCGGCGTGCTCCAGGTGGCGAAGGAGCAGTCGCAGGCCGCTCTGGCCTCCCTCCGCGAGTTCGACGCGCGGCTCGCCGCGCAGACCGAGCAGTTGAACCGGGTCAAGGTGCAACTGGAGGCCGCGCAGGCCGAGTTCGACCGGCTCAGCGCCGGGGTCGAGCAGGCGTCCGAACGGGTGGCCGAGGCCGAGGCCGCCGCGGAGTCCGCGAAGGCGGAGCTGGAGGCGGCGCGCTCGCGGCCCCGGCCTATCCTGGACGCCTCCGCGCGTGACGGCCTGTCCGCCGAGCTGGACGCCGCCCGCGAAGCCGAGGTGGAATCCCGTCTGGCCGTCGAGACCGCGCGGGAGCGGGTGCGTGCCGAGCAGGCCCGCGGCGAAGCGCTCGCCCGCCAGCTCGACGCCGAGCGGGCGGCCGCGGAGGAGGCGGCACGGCGCGCGGTGATCCGCCGCCGCCAGCTCGACGCGGCGCAGGGCGTCGTGGATGCGCTGCCCGCCGTGCTGGCATCCGCCGACCGTTCGCTCGCCCAGGCCCGCGTGGAGCTCGCTACGGCCGAGGCGCAGCGCGCGAGCCAGAACGAGGAGCTCCAGGCCGTGCGCCGGGAGGAGTCGGCGATCCGGGAGCGGCTGCACACCATCACTGAGAGCGTGCACGGCCTCGAGCTGCAGATCTACGAGAAGAAGCTGCACCTCTCCAGCCTGCTGGAGCGCGTCGGCAGCGAGCTCGGACTGGTCGAGGACGTGCTCGTGGCCGAGTACGGGCCGGATGTGCCGGTCCCGCCGGACCGTCGCGCGGACGACGCGGAGGACGAGGCGGCCGACCGCGCCGACGACTCCGACGAGCCCGACGAGCCCGTCGGCATCCCGTTCGTCCGCGAACAGCAGCAGAAGCGGCTCGCCTCCGCCGAGCGCAAGCTCGCCCAGCTCGGCCGCGTGAACCCGCTCGCCCTGGAGGAGTTCGCCGCGCTCGAGCAGCGGCACAAGTTCCTGACCGAGCAGCTGACCGATCTCACGAACACCCGCAAGGACCTCCTCACGATCATCGAGGAGATCGACACGAAGATGCAGACCATCTTCGAGTCGGCGTTCGCCGACACCAAGGAGGCCTTCGGGCGGGTGTTCCCGATCCTGTTCCCCGGCGGCACGGGCAGCATCGAGCTGACGAACCCGGACGACCTGCTCACCACGGGCATCGAGGTCTCGGTGAAGCCGGCGGGCAAGAAAATCGAGCGGCTCTCGCTGCTCTCCGGCGGCGAGCGGTCGCTCGCGGCCGTTGCGCTGCTGATCGCGATCTTCAAGGCGCGCCCCAGCCCGTTCTACATCATGGACGAGGTGGAGGCGGCGCTCGACGACGCGAACCTGGGACGGCTGCTGACGATCTTCGAGGATCTTCGCGAGAGCAGTCAGCTCATCGTCATCACGCACCAGAAGCGGACGATGGAGATCGCCGACGCGTTGTACGGGGTGTCCATGCGTCAGGATGGGGTGTCCGCCGTCGTCGGCCAGCGCGTCGCGCAGGAGCAGGCGTCCTAGCGGACCGAGAGGAACACGAGGGGGGATCATGCTGCGACCCGCAGTCGTGCTGTGGTGGGGGATCGGCCTCACGGTGCTGGGCGTCGTGCTCGGCCTCGCGCTGCCGTGGCTGCTGTACAACCAGCAGACTCCTGGGGCCGCGATGGATCAGGGGATGCTGGTCCTGCTCGAGACGGCGGTGCGACTGCTCACCGGCGTCGCACCGCTGGTCGGCGTCGCGATGATCGCCGCCGGCATCGTGATGGCCTACCTGAAGCGCCTGATCGAACGCGCCCCCGAGCACACCTTCCGCCTCCGCGGCGACGGCAGCACCCCTCCCGACGCCCCCTGAGCCCGCGAGCTCGGAGAAACCCGCACGAGTCCACGCGAGTAAGGAGGGGATCTTCGTACCCGGCGGCCGGACGGGCCCGATCAGGGGCGCAGGGCGTCGAGGGACTCGTCGAGGCGGTCGAGCGCGGTCTGGGCGGCGCGCTCGGCGCGGGCGGCAGGCCCGGGGAGCTCGCGCTCGCGCAGCAGCCGGGCCAGCAGCATCCCGTCGCGGTGGTCGCCCAGGGCGTCGTGGATGGACTCCGCGTCGGCCGCGAGCCGCACGGCGCGCCTGCCGAGGTCGTCGACGACCGCCTCGGCGGCGTAGCGCAGCCGGCGGGCGGCCTTCCGTGTCGCGTGCAGCGACTCCAGGCTGTCGTCGCGCTCCGCGAGCACGCGCGCCGTCGCCGCCTTCAGGCCGCGCTTCGTCACGCGCCGCGGGTGCTTCCGGCCGCGGCCGCGCAGCGGAGGCTCCGCCGCGTAGAGCTGGAGGTCCGCCATCAGCCGGCGGTGCCCCCGGGTGTCGAGGTGGCGGATGAGCCCGGAGAGCGCAGCGTCGTGGGCGGCGCGGTGCTCCGACGCCAACGCCTCAACGGCCTCGATGACCTCGGGGTCGTCGTCCACCTCCAGCAGGTCGTCCAGCGCCGCGGCCCGGACCTCCAGGTCGCGCACCGCCCCGAGCCGGTCGCCCAGCCCCTTCAACCGGTCCCGCATCCGCCGGTTCTGCTCGGCGTCGAACGCGCGCTTGTAGACGCCGAGGATGCTGCGCAGCCTGCGCACCCGCGTGCGGGCCTGGTGCACGGCATCCTCGCCGCCCGTCTCGACCGCGACCAGCTGCTCGGCGAGCTGCGCCGACACCGCCACCAGGGAGAACATGGTGACACGCTAGCAACTAGGGTGAATGTCATGGCAGATCGCACCCCCTGGTCTCTGTCGGGCGCCCTGCGCGGGCTGTTCGCCAAGAAGACCATCGACGACACCACCTGGGACGACCTCGAGACGGCGCTCATCACCGCCGACTTCGGTCCGGACGTGACCGAGGCCATCGTCGACGACCTGCGCGCGAAGGTCGACCGCTACCACACCACCGACCCGGCCGACCTGCAGCGGATGCTGCGCGAAACGCTGGAGGAGCGGCTCTCGAAGCTGGACACCACCCTCAAGCTCAGCGAGCGTCCCGCGATCGTGCTCGTGGTCGGCGTGAACGGTGTCGGCAAGACGACCACCATCGGCAAGTTCGCGCGCTTCCTGCGCACCTACGACCGCTCGGTCGTCGTCGGCGCGGCCGACACCTTCCGCGCCGCGGCGGTGGAGCAGCTCGCCACCTGGGCAGAGCGCGCGGGGGCGGACATCGTCCGGCCGCAGCAGCAGGGCCAGGACCCGGCGTCCGTCGCGTTCCAGACGGTCGAGAAGGCCAAGCAGAACGGCACCGAGATCGTCATCATCGACACCGCCGGGCGGCTTCAGACCAAAGGCGGCCTGATGGACGAGCTGTCCAAGATCAAACGGGTCGTGGAGAAGCAGGCGCCCATCTCCGAGGTGCTGCTGGTGCTCGACGCCACCACCGGCCAGAACGGCCTCGCGCAGGCGGAGGCGTTCCTCGAGCACGCCGGGGTCACCGGGCTCGTCCTCACCAAGCTTGACGGCTCGGCCAAGGGCGGCTTCGTCCTCGCCGTGCAGGAGCGCACCGGCATCCCGATCAAGCTCGTCGGGCAGGGAGAGGGCATCAACGACCTCACCGGCTTCACGCCGCACGTCTTCGCCCAGCAGCTGGTCGGCTAGGGGACAGCATGGCGATCGAGCACGACTTCTTCGGCGTCATCGACGAGACGGCCTCCGGCGGCCTCGCCTGGGCCGACGCCGTTGAGCTGGCGGACCAGGTCGTCGAGGTGGAGCTGCTCGCCGACGACGAGACGGCCGTCCCCGAGTTCGCGGTGGATGCCGCCGCCGCGCTCATCCAGGCGCTCGAGGGCTTCGACGCCCGGGCCAGGGATGCGCTGATCGCCGAGCTCAGCTCCCGCCAGTCGGCGACGACGAGCTACATCGACGAGCACGTCGACCGGCTCGGTGAGACGCTGCTCGACCTGCTCGTCCACAACTCCGGCGACATCGCCGTGGATGTGCTCCGCTCGCTGCAGCTGCTGCGCGTCACGGTGCAGCCGGACCACGCCGACGAGGACGAGGTGTTCGCCACCTTCGACTACTCGATCAGCCCGGACGAGACCGACGCGATCCTCACCGTCTCCTTCGACGTGCGCGGCGACGTCGTCGCGGTGGAGACGCAGGGCTGACGCACGGCGGGCGGTCGGCTCCGCCCGATAGACTTGTCCGATCATGGCTACTTTCGGTTCTCTCTCCGACCGTCTCGCGGATACCTTCAAGAACCTCCGCACCAAGGGCAAGCTCTCGCCGTCCGACGTCGACGGCACCGTGCGCGAGATCCGGCGCGCGCTGCTCGACGCCGACGTCGCGCTCGAGGTCGTCAAGGAGTTCACGGGCAGGGTGCGCGAGCGCGCCCTGTCCGACGAGGTCAACAAGGCCCTGAACCCGGCGCAGCAGGTCGTGCAGATCGTCAACGAGGAGCTCATCGGCATCCTCGGCGGTCAGCAGCGCCGCCTGGAGTTCGCCAAGCGTCCGCCGACGGTCATCATGCTCGCCGGCCTCCAGGGCGCAGGCAAGACCACGCTCGCCGGCAAGCTCGGCAAGTGGCTGGTCAAGGATGGTCACACGCCGATCCTCGTCGCCGCCGACCTCCAGCGACCCAACGCGGTCACCCAGCTGCAGATCGTCGGCGAGCAGGCGGGCGTCCCCGTGTTCGCCCCGGAGCCCGGCAACGGCGTCGGCAACCCGGTGAAGGTGGCCAAGGACGCGCTGAAGTTCGCCGAGACCAAGCAGTACGACACCGTCGTCATCGACACCGCCGGCCGGCTCGGAGTCGACGCCGAGCTGATGAAGCAGGCCGCCGACATCCGCAAGGCGACCGACCCGGACGAGGTGCTCTTCGTCATCGACGCGATGATCGGTCAGGACGCCGTCGCGACCGCGAAGGCGTTCCAGGACGGCGTCGACTTCACCGGTGTCGTGCTCTCCAAGCTCGACGGCGACGCCCGCGGCGGCGCCGCCCTCTCGGTGGCCTCGGTCACCGGACGCCCGATCATCTTCGCCTCCACCGGCGAGGGGCTGGACGACTTCGAGCCGTTCCACCCCGACCGCATGGCCTCGCGCATCCTCGACCTCGGTGACATCCTCACCCTCATCGAGCAGGCCCAGGAGGCCTTCGACGAGGAGGAGGCGCGCAAGGTCGCGGAGAAGTTCGCGACGGACACCTTCACGCTCGACGACTTCCTCAAGCAGATGCAGCAGCTGCGGAACATGGGCTCCATCAAGAAGATGATGGGCATGCTCCCCGGTGCCGGTCAGATGAAGCAGCAGCTGGACAACTTCGACGAGGCCGAGATCGTGCGCACCGAGGCGATCATCCAGTCGATGACGAAGGCCGAGCGCACGAACTCGAAGCTGCTGAACGGTTCGCGGCGCCTGCGCATCGCGAAGGGTTCCGGCACGACGGTGACCGAGGTCAACCAGCTGGTCAACCGGTTCGAGCAGGCCGCCAAGATGATGAAGACCGTCGCCAAGGGCGGCGTCCCCAACGTCCCCGGCATGGGTCCGATCCCCGGCGCATCGTACGCGGGCAAGGGCAAGCAGCAGGCGAAGAAGAAGAAGGGCTCGCGTTCGGGCAACCCGGCCAAGCGTGCCGCGGAGAACGCGGCTCTCGCCGCCGGCGTCAAGCCGGCCGGGTCCGGCGCGGCGGGCGGCAGCGGCTTCGGCCTCGGCGGTGCGCCGAAGGGTCAGCAGGGTGGTCCCTCCGAGGAGGAGATGGCCGCGCTGCAGAAGTTCCTGAACCGCTAGGCGGCGCGGTTCCGGCCGTCCGCGGACGAGGCGATCAGGACGTCTTGCCCGCAGGGGCCAGCCGGTCCTCGATCACCTTCGCGACCGTCCGGTCGCCCGCCGCGTTCGGGTGGATGCCATCCGCCTGAAGCAGCTCGGGGTGGCCGACCAGCGGGAAGCCGATGTCGAGGAAGGTTCCGCCCACGTCGGTGACCGCCTTCTCGGCGATCGCGTCGACCGTGTCGATGGTCGCGGGAGGCTGGTCCGATCCCCACACCGCGGTGATGCCGATGATCTGTGCCTTGGGGAACGCGTCGCGCAGTTCGCCGAGCAGTTCGGTCGCCGACGCGGTGACGGCGGCGGGCGCCTCGTTCCTGTCGTTGCGGGTCGCGGCGATCAGGATGTACTCGGGCTTCAGCGTGAGCGCCGTGTCCACCTGCTGGCGGTAGGTGGTGCCGTTCCAGCCCGGCTTGACGAACCCGGAACCGGAGACGGCGAGGTCGGTGAGCTGCCAGCCGTGCTGGCGTGCGATGAGTGCGGGCCACGCCTCGTCGGGGCGGACGCCCTTGCCGAACGCGATGGAATCGCCGATCGCGACGACCTGCGGCCGGGCGCTGTCGGCGGGGGCGGCGGGCGCCGCGGCGGCGGTCCCCTGAGCGGCGACCGGGCGGGCGGGAGCGGCGGCGGAACAGCCGGCGAGCGCAAGCGCGACGAGACCGAGCGCGGCGAGCGCGATGGCGGGTTTCCGGGTGGGCACGGAGTGAGGGTAGACCGCCGAGACTGAGGGAATGCTGTGCGCCGCGCCGAACGCGGAAATGCGTCCGTTCAGACGCGGGTGTCGAGGCGCTCCAGCACGGCCGCCGCGATGGCCTGCTGGCCGGCCGGGGTCGGGTGCTCGCCGTCGTCCTGGACCAGTCCCGCCTGGCCGCGGTAGGGCTGGCCGAGGTCGAGCCAGTGGCCGCCGACCGCGGCGACGGCGGTGCGCAGCGCGTGGTCCAGCGGGGCGAGGTCGTCGTCGCTCGCTTCGCCGGTGAGGGCGTTGAATCCGAGGATGTGCGCCTTCGGGAGCGCGTCGCGCAGGCGCTCGACCGCCTTCGCCATGGCCGAGGCGACGGCGGAGGGGTCCTGCCCGAGGTCGTTGTCGGACGCTCCGATCAGGACCACGTCCGCCTTGATCGCGATCGCGCGGTCGACCTGGGCGTCGAAGGACTGCCCGTCCGGCCCGGGGGCGAGGAAGCCGGCGCCGGGAACGCTGTAGTTCTGCACGCCCCAGCGTCGATCGATCGCGACGAGCGCCGGCCAGGCCTCGTCGGGGTCCAGCCCCATCCCCGACTCGATGGAGTCGCCGATGACCGCGACGGTCGGGTGGTCGTCGCCGCTGATGGCGGGGCCGACGGCGAAGGGGGTCGATGCGGAGGAGGTGCAGCCGCCGAGCGCCAGGGCTCCGAGCAGGAGCGCCGTGAGCGCCGTTGCGGCCGTCGCGAGCGGACGGTGGGAGTGCATGGCCTCCAGTTTAGGGGCGCACCCTATGCATCGGCTCGGTGCCGCTAACGGCCGAGGCCGTCCCGCAACTCGTGGGCGAGGGAGCTGACCACCGCCTGGAGGCTGCCGCCGTTCGCCTGCGCGACGGCCAGCTGCCGCTGGTAGCTCGCACCCTTCTCGAGGATCGTCGTCACCGTGCGCAGCTCCTCAGGGCAGCCGAGCCGTTCGGCGATCGGGGCGAGCTCGTCGACCAGTTCGAGCAGCGACTCACGGACGAGTCGCTCGCGCCCGTCCGGCGCGACGATGATCTCCGCGTCGAGCCCGTAGCGGGCGGCGCGCCACTTGTTCTCGCGAACGAACCAGGGCTGGAGTGTGACCGGCTCGACGCCATCGTCCAGGTCCCCGGACATACGGTCGGTCAGGCAGTGGATGAGGGCGGCGACCGCGCCGACCTCGTCGGCGGTGGAGAGGCCGTCGCAGGCACGCATCTCCACCGTCCCCCACTTCGGCGAGGGGCGGATGTCCCAGCGCACCTCGCTGTGATCGGTCACGACGCCGGTGGTGACCAGATCCTGCACGTACTCCTCGTAGTTCGCCCAGCTGCCGAACTGCCAGGGCAGTCCCGCCGTCGGCAGCTGCTGGAACATCAGGGCGCGGTTGGAGGCGTATCCGGTGTGCGCGCCCGCCCAGTACGGGCTCGACGCGCTGAGCGCCTGCAGGTGCGGATAGTAGGTGAGCAGGCCGTTCACGATGGGCAGCGCCTTGTCGCGCTCGTCGATCCCGACGTGCACGTGGATGCCCCAGATCATCATCTGCCTGCCCCACCACTGCGTGCGGTCGAGCAGCCGGTCGTAGCGCTCGTTCGGCGTGATCTTCTGGTCGAACCACTGTGCGAAGGGATGCGTCCCCGCGCACATCAGCTCGATGCCGAGCGGGTCGGTCACCTCCCGGACCAGTCCGATCAGCTCCTGCAGGTCGGTGATCGCGGCCGGCACCGTGTGGTGCACCCTGCTGACGAGCTCGACCGTGTTCAGCAGCAGCTCGTGCGTGATCTGCGGGTGCTCCTCGCCGTCGGCGGTCCCGACCTCGCGCAGCACCTCGTCGGCCACCTGGACGAGGTCGCCGGTGGCCGAGTCGACCAGGGCGAGCTCCCACTCGACGCCGATGGTGGAGCGCTCGGAAGGAGCGAATTCGATCTGCACGAGAGGGTCCGTCCGTCCGATTGTTCAAAGCAGGGCAGTATCTGACAGAATAGCTAGTTGAGTTCCGTCGTACCCGACCCTCTATCCGGTGCGATGGGATGAACATAGACCTCCTGCCGAGTGTGCCCCCACGCCCACGGCAGTCAGTTCGACAAAACTCACTCATCGACACAGGAGAATTGTGGCTGTCAAAATCCGTCTGAAGCGCCTCGGCAAGATCCGCGCTCCGTACTACCGCATCGTCGTGGCCGACTCGCGCACCAAGCGCGACGGTCGCGTGATCGAGGAGATCGGTCTGTACCACCCGACCGAGGAGCCCTCGCGCATCGAGGTCGACTCCGACCGCGCTCAGTACTGGCTCGGCGTCGGCGCCCAGCCGAGCGAGCAGGTGCTCGTGCTGCTCAAGCTCACCGGCGACTGGGGCAAGTTCAAGGGCGACAAGGACGCCGTCTCGACCGTCAAGGTCGCGGAGGGCAAGGAGGCGTTCGTCGCCGACACCAAGAAGAAGCCGGTGCTGAAGCCCAAGGCCGAGAAGCCGGCCGAGGTCGCCGCCGAGGCGGAGGCCGTCGTCGAGGCCGAGGTCGAGGCGGAGGAGGCCGCTGAGGCCGAGGTCGTCGCCGAGGCCGAGGAGGCGACCGCCGAGGCCGCTGACGGCGAGAAGGCGTAACACCTTGCTCGCACCCGCGCTCACCCACGTGGTCAAAGGCATCGTCGACCACCCGGACGACGTGCATGTCGTTGCCAAGGGCTCCCCGCGTGGCGAGGTCCTCGAGGTTCGCGTGAACCCCGAGGACCTCGGCCGGGTCATCGGCCGTTCCGGTCGTACGGCCAAGGCCCTGCGCACGCTCGTCGCCGCCCTGGCCGACGGCCGTCGCGTCCGCGTCGACGTCGTCGACGACTGAGGTGGCCGACCACAAGCTGCCCCGCAAGGATGTCGCCCCGCGGCCGGACCAGACCGAGCTGCGCGTCGGTCGGCTCACCAAGGCCCACGGCCTCAAGGGCGCCATCAAGATCGAGCTCTACACCGACGAGCCGGAGAAGCGGTTCGTTCCCGGCGCCGTCTTCACCCTCCAGGTTCCGACCGCGTCCAAGTGGCACGGAAAGTCGCTGGAGCTGAAGGAACTGCGCTGGTACAACGGCCATCCCGTCGGCTTCTTCGCCGGCGTCGACGACCGGACAGAGGCGGAGACGCTGGTCAAGGCCATCCTCTGGGTGAGCCAGGACGCCCGTCAGCTTCCCGACGAGGACGACGCCTGGTACGACCATCAACTGGTGGGGCTGGCCGCCATGCGCGATGGCGTGAAGGTCGGCACGGTCGCCCGCGTCGACCACCTGCCCGCCCAGGACCTGCTCGCCATCCAGACCGGTCATGACGAGGTCCTGGTGCCGTTCGTGAAGGCGATCGTGCCCGAGGTGGATGTCGTGGCAGGCACCCTCACACTGACGCCGCCGACCGGCCTCTTCGAGGACCTGCCGGACGACGAGCCGGAGGCTGCTCCCGCCGAGCCAGAGGCTCCCGCCGAGCCAGAGGCTCCCGCCGAGCCAGAGGCTCCCGCCGAGCCGGAGGCTCGCTCCGAGTCCTCCGAGCCGGACCCGTCCTAGCGGACGATCGACAGCCCGCGTGCCCGCAGCACGCGGGCGTCGGCGTCCAGGGCCGCGAGCAGGTGCTCGTGCGTGCCTACGACGTGCCGGTGGATGCGCTCCGCCGCGCGGTCGGCGTCCCGCGCCGCGATGAGGTCCAGGATCTCCCGGTGCTCCGTCCACGCCTCCTCGCTGCGGGCCACGAGCCAGCGCGATCGCTCCAGGCGGGTCATCGCCGAGGCGACCGCGTCGGCGAAGAAGTGGTTGCCGGACAGGCCGGCGAGGGCCACGTGGAAGTCGGTGCCGGCGCGCACGTTCTCCTCCGCCCCGCGGTCCGGGTCCACCGCATCCAGCCGCGCGGAGAGCGCGTCGATGTCGTCGTCCGTCGCGCGCGCGCAGCTCAGCCGCGCCGCCGCGGTCTCCACCGCGTCCCGTAGCTCGCTGAGCCGGGCGATCTCTCCCAGGTCGATGGGGGAGACCTGCCAGGCCCGGCCGTCGCGCGCGACGAGCCCGTCCGCCTGCAGGCGCATGAGCGCCGCGCGCAGGGGGGTGCGGGAGGCGCCGAGCTCCGTCTCCAGTCCGCGCTCTGTGAGGCGTGAGCCCGGCACGCGTTCCAGGTCGAGGATCTGGCTGCGCAGCCGTTCGTAGGCGGTGTTCGGCTCGGACACGGGGCTCCTTTGGTATACCGAGGCGGTATACCGCTAGGGTATACCGCATGAGCACTCCCACCGTAGCGCAGCCGAGAACATCCACCCGGACGCCCCGGCCGTGGCTCATGCTCGCCTTCGGGGTGCTCGGCCAGGCGAGCTCGACCGTCTTCGTCTCCACGCCGGCGTTCCTGATCCCGCTGCTGCACAGCGAGCGCGGACTGAGCCTGGCCCAGGCGGGCCTGCTGGCGTCGACGCCGACGTTCGGCCTGGTGCTCACACTCATCGCGTGGGGGTGGCTGAGCGACCGGATCGGCGAGCGCTGGGTCATCGCCTCCGGTCTCGCCGTGACGGCCCTGGCCGCCTTCGGCGCGATGTTCGTCTCCTCGTACCTCGCGCTCGGCGTCCTGTTCCTCCTGGGCGGGATGGCGGCGGCGAGCCCCAACGCGGCCAGCGGCCGGGTGGTGATCGGCTGGTTCCCCAAGGAGCGCCGCGGCCTCGCGATGGGGATCCGGCAGATGTGCCAGCCGCTGGGTGTCGCGGTCGCCGCGGTCAGCATCCCCGTGTTGGCGGCGAGCGGCGGCGTCGCGGCCGCCCTGCTCGTGCCGGCGGTGCTGTGCGCGGTCTCGGCCGCGCTGTGCGCGATCGGCATCGTGGACCCGCCGCGTCCGCCGCGCCGGACCGCGGCCGGTGAGGCCGCGCACCCGCAGACGACCTGGCGCCCGTACCGGCAGACCTCGCTGCTCTGGCGCATCCACGGCGTCTCGATGCTGCTGGTGATCCCGCAGTTCACCGTGTCGACCTTCGGCCTGGTCTGGCTGGTGACCGAGCTGCGGATGCCCGCACTGGTCGCCGGCGTCGTCATCGGCGTGAGCCAGTTCGCCGGCGCGATCGGCCGGATCGGTATCGGCGTGCTGAGCGACCGGGTCGGCAGTCATCTGCGACCGCTGCGCTGGGTGTCGCTCGCCGCCGTCGCCGTCATGCTGCTGATGGCCGCAGCGTCCGCGCTCGGCTCCGTCCCCGCGGCGATCATCCTGATCGTCGCCGCCGTCGTCACGGTCGCCGACAACGGACTCGCGTACACCTCCGTGGCCGAGATCGCCGGGCCGTTCTGGTCGGGCAGGGCCCTCGGTGCGCAGAACACCGGGCAGTTCCTGGCGGCGTCCGTCGTCGGGCCCGCGGTCGGCGCCCTCATCGGCTGGGTCGGCTACCCGGTCGCCTTCGCGGTGATCGCCCTCTGCCCCGCGGTGGCGACCCCGCTCGTCCCGCGGGATCGGGAGCTCGCGGTCGTCCCCGAATAGACTCCACTGCATGCGCATCGACATCGTCACGATCTTCCCGACCTTCTTCGATGCGCTGGACATCTCGCTGCTCGGCAAGGCCAGGCAGTCCGGGATCATCCGGCTGGGCGTCCACGACCTGCGCGACCACACCCACGACAGGCACCGCACCGTCGACGACACCCCGTACGGCGGGGGAGCCGGCATGGTCATGAAGCCGGAGCCGTGGGGCGAGGCGCTCGACGGCATCCTGGGTTCCGGCGACGAGGACCCGTTGGTGATCTTCCCGTCGCCGGCGGGAGAGGTGTTCACGCAGGCGATGGCGCGAGAGCTGGCCGGCGAGCGTCACCTGGTCTTCGGCTGCGGACGCTACGAGGGGATCGACCAGCGGGTGTTCGACGACACGGAGGCGCGGGCGCGTGTCCGCCTGGTGAGCATCGGCGACTACGTGCTCAACGGCGGCGAGGTCGCCACCATGGCGATGATCGAGGCGATCGGCCGGCTCATCCCTGGCGTCGTCGGCAACCCGGAGTCCCTGGTGCAGGAGTCGCACGAGGGCGGCCTGCTCGAGTACCCGTCGTACACCAAGCCCGCGGTCTGGCGCGGCCACGAGGTCCCGCCCGTGCTGCTCTCGGGCAACCACGGCGCGATCGCCGCGTGGCGGCACGAGCAGTCGGTCGCCCGTACCGCCCGCGTGCGTCCCGACCTCCTGCCGTAGTCTCGCCCAGAGTCGCCGAGCACAGGAAAAAGGTCCGGAATCGCGCGGATCCCGGACCTTTTTCCTGTGCTCGGCGGCCCGGCGCCGGGTCAGGACGCCGGGGCGGTGAGGATGATGGGGCCGTCGTCGGTGATGGCGACCGTGTGCTCGGAGTGCGCGCCGCGCGATCCGTCCGCTGCGCGGAGCGTCCAGCCGTCGCGGTCGGTGTAGATCTCGTCCGTCGTCTCCAGGAACCACGGCTCGATCGCGATGACGAGTCCCGGCTTCAGCGGGAAGCCGCGCCCCGGGCGGCCGTCGTTCGGGACGTGCGGGTCGCCGTGCATGGTACGGCCGACGCCATGGCCGCCGAACTGCGTGTTGACGCTGTAGCCCTCGCCGTGCGCGACAGCGGCGATCGCCGCCGAGATGTCGCCGATGCGGCCGCCGGGCTGCGCGGCGGCGATGCCGGCCGCCAGCGCACGGCGGGTCGTGTCGATCAGCCGCAGGTCCTCGTCGCGGGCCGAGCCGACGACGAGGCTGACCGCCGAGTCCGCGACCCAGCCGTCGACGCTCGCCGCGAAGTCCAGGCTCAGCAGGTCGCCGTCCTGCAGCCGGTAGTCGTGGGGGAGGCCGTGCAGGACGGCATCGTTCACCGACGTGCAGATCACCTTGCCGAACGGGCTCGCGCCGAACGAGGGATGGTAGTCGATGTAGCAGGACTCGGCGCCACGCTCCCGGATCATCCGGTGGGCGAGCGCGTCAAGCTCCAGCAGGTTCACGCCGACCTTCGCGGCGGCCGCGGTCGCGCCGAGCACCTCGGCGACGAAGCGCCCGGCGGGCCGCATCTGCTCGATCTCCGTCGGTGTCCTCAACTCGATCACGCGCGTCCTCTTCTCTCCTGCCGGATCGGTCCAAGTCTTCCATGCTCGCGCGCGCCTGCCGGTGCGGTTCGGCCCTCGGCGAACCCGCAGCCGCTCCCCAGCCGCGCGCGGCTACGCTGGTCGCGTGATCATCCGGAAGGCGTTCTACTGGTGGCTGTTCCCGTCCGCCGTGGTGCTCCCGGTGTGGCTGCTGGTCGGCTGGGCCGCGTTCCACGAGGGCAGCGGATGGTCGTTCCTCGGCCTGCTCGTGCTGTGCCCGATCCTGTTCGTCGCCCTGTTGGTGGTCGGCGGCATCCTCTTCTCCCGGCGCAGCGTCCGCGAGGCACGCGCCGTGTCCTGGTACGACGCAGGGATGCTCGCCGGCTGGAGCGCGTCCATCATCGCCTTCGGCTTCTTCCCGCCCGGTGTCACCGGCTGGCTCGCCGTGCTCGGTGTCCTGTTCTTCCTCGGCACGTTCTGGCTGGGGCTCTGGGAGCTGATGCGGGAGCTGCGCGGCCGCGTGGAGCAGACGTTCGCCGCCTACGAGCGGGCTGCCCGCCCGCAGCAGGTGCCGCAACAGGAGAACCCTGCGCGCACACCGGCGGACGACGCCGAGGTCATCATCATCGAGGAGCGGCGCGAGAAGTAGCGGCACGCTTTGGCAAACACCCGCCCGGCATGGCAGAATTAACGCTTGTGCCGCGGCCAGGCTCTGCCACAGGGGAGCCAGCATCTCTCGCGGACACACCTCATACCGAATCCCGGCCGTGCGTCACGGCGCCCGGCCCCGAATCCGTCCCCGACCTGTCGGCGGGTACAGAGAGCGAACAAGAATGCACATCCTCGACCAGGTGGACGCCGCGTCCCTCAAGCAGGACATCCCGGCCTTCCGCGCCGGCGACACCGTCAAGGTGCACGTCAACATCATCGAGGGCACGCGCTCTCGTGTCCAGGTCTTCCAGGGCGTCGTGATCGGCCGCTCGGGCGAAGGCGTCCGCGAGACCTTCACGGTCCGCAAGATCAGCTTCCAGGTCGGCGTCGAGCGCACCTTCCCCGTGCACTCCCCGGTCATCGACAAGATCGAGGTCGTCACCCGCGGTGACGTCCGTCGCGCCAAGCTCTACTACCTGCGCGAGCTGCGCGGCAAGAAGGCGAAGATCAAGGAGAAGCGCGAGAACTGACGCGCGTCCCGCACATCGTCCCTGAGCTCCCGGTCCTACACTTGAACCGGGAGCTCAGGCTTTTAAGCTCAGGCGGTTGAATGACAGACGAGACGCTGCCCACCCGGCCGGACCGCGTGGCGGATTCCGAGCGCAAGCGGCGCGGTGTGGCGCTGCTCCTCCGCGACCTCCTGATCATCGTCGTGATCGCGCTCCTGGTGTCGTTCCTGATCAAGACCTTCGTCGTCCGCTCCTTCTACATCCCGTCCGGATCGATGGAGAACACCCTGCAGGTGGACGACAAGATCATCGTCAACGAACTGCAGCCCTCCGTCTTCCCGCTCAGCCGGGGGGACGTCGTCGTGTTCCGCGACCCGGGCGGCTGGCTTCCGCCCAAGACGCCCGTGCAGCGGAACCCGGTGGCCGCTGCCGTGGACACCGCGCTCACCTTCGTCGGACTGTCGGCGTCGGACAGCGACGACCACCTCGTCAAGCGGCTCATCGGCCTGCCCGGTGACCGGGTGTCGTGCTGCGACGCGTCCGGGCGGCTCACGGTGAACGGCGTCGCGATCGACGAGCCGTACACGATCATCCAGTCGGGCCAGAAGAACGCGGCGACGGTCCCGTTCGCGGTCACGGTGCCGGCCGGACGCATCTGGGTGATGGGGGACAACCGCTACAACTCGCAGGACTCGTCGCGGAATCAGGGTCTTCCCGGACACGGTTTCGTCCCGCTCGACCATGTCGTCGGCCGGGCGTTCGTGATCAGCTGGCCGGTTCAGCGCTGGTCCTGGTTGGGCGATTATCCTGAAGTCTTCCGCGGTGTGGAGGAGAACAAGGAATGATGACCCCGGTGGCGCCGTCGCTGCGGTTCGAGAAGGCGCTCTATCGCGACGGCGTGACGTCGATCGTCGCCGTCGACGAGGTCGGGCGCGGCGCGCTTGCCGGCCCGGTCGCGGTCGGGATGGTCGTGATCGACACCGCGGTGAAGCGCATCCCGCCGGGACTGCGCGACTCCAAGCTGCTGCCGGAGCCCGTGCGCGAGGCGCTGGAGCCCGCGTGCCGGCGCTGGTCGCTGTTCCATGCCGTCGGCCTCGCCTCCGCTGCGGAGGTCGATTCGCTCGGGATCATGCGCTGCCTCGGCCTGGCCGGCGCCCGCGCGATGGCGCAGCTCGAGGAGCAGGGCGCAGAGGTCCGCGAGAGCACGCTCATCCTGGACGGCAACTACGACTACCTCAACCCGGCCCTGATGCGCCCGGCGCGCGTCGTCACCCGCATCAAGGCGGACAGGGACTGCGCGTCCGTCGCTGCGGCCTCGGTGATCGCCAAGGTGCACCGCGACCGGCTGATGATCGGCCACGACGCCGACTACCCCGGCTACGGCTGGACGACCAACAAGGGCTACTCGACGCCGGAGCATTTCGCCGCGATCGCCGATCTCGGGCCGAGTGCCCTGCACCGCCTCACCTGGCTGAAGGAGACCGCGATGCTGGACATGCCGACATAGCGTCGTATCCGGCTTAGACTTGACGGACGATGGATGAGGACGAGTTCGACGACTACGACCGCGAGGTCGAGCTGGCTTTGTACCGTGAATACCGGGACGTCGTCTCGCAGTTCAAGTACGTGATCGAGACGGAGCGCCGTTTCTACCTCGCGAACGAGGTGGAGTTCGTGCGTCGCGACACGGAGCACGACTTCTACTTCGAGCTGACGATGAACGACGTGTGGGTGTGGGACGTGTACCGCGCCGACCGTTTCGTGAAGTCGGTCCGGGTGCTCACGTTCAAGGACGTGAACATCGAGGAGCTCTCGAGCAAGGAGTTCGAGCTCCCGAAGGAGCTCGCGCTCGACGAGTAGGCCATAGCCTCCTCCACACCCCGCTTCCGCGGGTGACCTCTCCACAGATTCGGCCGCCGCCGTCTCCCGCTTGTCCGCCTCGCTGAGGCTGGATGCGGGAGGAACGATGGCATCCAAAGACGAACTGGGCAGGCGCGGCGAGATCGTGGCCGCGAAGTGGCTCGAGGCGCGGGGTTTCGTGCTGCTGGGGAAGAACTGGCGCTGTGCGGCAGGCGAGATTGACCTGATCCTGCGCACCGGATCCACCACGGTGTTCGCGGAGGTGAAGACGCGCAGTTCGCTGGCGTACGGGCATCCCTTCGAGGCGATCACACGGGAGAAGCGTCTGCGGCTGCGTCGGCTGGCGGCGGAATGGTGCCACGCGAACGGGCCCGTGCCCGGTGAGGTGCGCATCGACGCGGTCGCCGTGCTCGACGCGTGGAGCGCGGCGCCGACCGTCGAGCACCTGCGCGGGGTGGCCTGATGGCGCTCGCGAGGACGTTCGCCGTCGCGCTCACCGGCGTCCGCGGCGACGTCGTCGAGGTGGAGGCCGACATCGCGGCCGGCCTTCCGGCATTCGTGCTGATCGGGCTGCCGGATGCGGCCCTCGGGGAGTCGAGAAAGCGCGTGACCGCGGCGGCGGTCAACGCCGGGCTGCCGATCGCCCAGCGCAAGCTGACGGTCAACCTGTCGCCGGCGTCGCTGCGGAAACAGGGCTCGGCCTTCGACCTCGCCATCGCGATCGCGGCCCTGGCCGCCTCCGGCGATGTGCCGGCCGCGTCGGTGGCGCGGGCGGTGCACCTGGGCGAGCTTGGTCTGGACGGTCGGCTGCGCCCGGTGCCCGGTGTCCTGCCGGCGGTGCTGGCCGCACGCAGTGCGGGGTTCCGGCGGGTCTTCGTGCCGACGGCCAACGCCGGGGAGGCCGAGCTCGTCGACGACATCGAGATCCTCGCCCTGCCCAGCCTGCGCGCGGCGGCGATTGCGCACGGCGCCGCCCTCGACCCGGTGGAGGTGGAGCCGGTGGTGGGGGAGGCGGACGAGGCGGGCGAGACACCGGCCGACCCCGACCTCTCCGACGTCGCGGGAAACGAGGAGGCCGTGGACGCCCTCGTCGCCGCGGCGGCGGGCGGCCATCACTTGGCGATGGTCGGGCCGCCGGGTGCGGGCAAGACGATGCTCGCACGCCGGCTGCCGTCGCTGTTGCCGGACCTCAGCGCCGAGCAGGCCCTCGAGACGACGTCGATCCGGTCGCTCGCGGGTCTCGGCGTGAGCGGCGGCCTGCTGCGGCGTCCGCCCTTCGAGGCGCCCCACCACACGGCATCGGCGGCGGCACTCGTCGGCGGAGGCAGCGGCCGCATCGTCCCCGGCGCGATCGTGCGGGCGACCAACGGCGTGCTGTTCCTCGACGAGGCGGCCGAGTTCCCCCCGAGCGTGCTGGACGCGCTCCGTCAGCCGCTGGAGTCCGGCACGATCAGCATCCACCGCGCGAGCGGCGCAGCGACGTTCCCAGCGCGGTTCCAGCTCGTGCTCGCCTCCAACCCGTGCCCGTGCGGCCGGTACGGTTCGGCGGACGAGGAGTGCACGTGCTCGCCGATCGCCCGCCGTCGCTACCTGGCCCGCATGTCGGGGCCGTTGATGGACCGCGTCGACGTGCGGATCGCCGTTCGCAGGCTCGGGCTCGGAGCACTGCGGGCGGGTAGGGACGGCGGACCTCCCGGTCCGTCGAGCGCGGTCGTGCGTGAACGCGTGCTCGTGGCGAGAGCGGCCGCCGCGGAGCGTCTGAACGCCACGCCGTGGCGGCGGAACGTGGATGTGGACGGCACCTGGCTGCGCGCAGGACCGCGTCGGCTGGGACCCGCGTCCCTCGCCACCCTGGACAGGGCACTCGAGCGCGGCGGTATCACCATGCGCGGCTACGACCGCACCCTCCGCGTCGCCTGGACGCTCGCCGACCTGGATGGCGCGCAGACCCCGACTGCCGACCACGTCGGTCGTGCGCTCTTCCTGCGGCGGGGGATGGGACTGTGACGCGGCGAGTCGGCGGGGATCGGGACGCCGGTGCTTCCGGGGCGGCGCGCGACCGCCTGGTCGGCGCTTGGCGCGGCGTCGAGGTCGGCGCTTGGCGCGTCGGCCTGGTCGGCGCTTGGCGCGGCGTCGAGGTAGGCGCTTGGCGCGGCGGCCTGGTCGGCGCTTGGCGCGGCGACCTCGCCGTCGCGGACCGGGACGACCTCGCCGCTGCTGCCGCCCCGGTCGACGCCGCCTCCGGTGGCGAACCGCGTGAGGACGGGCCGACCGGAGCCTGCGCGGACTGCCCACTTGCGATGCTGCCCCGACGGCGATCCCGTCGCGGCCTGCCCGTGGCTCTCGCGGCGGCAGGAGGGACGTGCCATGCGGGAAAGTGATCACCTGCTCGGGTGCACCTTCTCCGTCGCAGAGCGGCTGCTCCGGCCCCTGGTCACGCCGTCCACCGATCTCGGGGATGAGCGGGCGATCAGAGGACTGCTCGCGTCGGTGGCGGTGTCCGCGCTCATCGAGCCGGGGGATATGGACGCCGGTCTGCTGGTCGAGGTCCTGGGTGTCGAGCTCGCCGCGACCTTCCTGATGGACGACGGCGACGGCGACCGCCTGCTCGCCCTCCTGCGGGAACGCTCGGCCGGCGCGGAACTCCCGACCGCGGAACGGCTCGATGCGGCGCTGGCGCGCTGGCGGAGCCGCAGAGAGCAGTCGAATCCCGAACGCGTGCTCGAGCGGGCTGCACATCTGCACGCGACGCTCGTCCCGCCGGGTGATCCTCTCTGGCCGCGCGGGCTGGATGACCTCCAGCGCGGGTGCCCGCTCCTCCTCTGGGTGCGTGGCGACACCCGCCGCCTGACGACGCTCGATCGGTCGATCGCCATGGTCGGTGCCCGCGCCGCCACCGGGTATGGAACGCATGTCGCGATGGAGTCGGCCGCCGCGCTCAGCGATCGCGGGTTCGCCGTCGTCTCCGGCGGCGCGTACGGCATCGATGCCGCGGCGCACCGTGCGGCGGTCGCGAGTGGACAGGTGACCGTCGCATTCCTCGCCGGTGGCGTCGACCGCCTCTACCCGTCCGGCAACGCGACCCTGCTGCACCGGGTCATCGAGACCGGACTGGTCGTCAGCGAGCTGCCTCCCGGTTCCGCGCCGACGCGGTGGCGCTTCCTGATGCGCAACCGGCTGATCGCGGCGGCCGCCCAGGCGACGGTCGTGATCGAGGCCGGGAGCCGATCGGGCAGCCTGAACACCGCCGGCCACGCCGCGCAGCTGGGCAGACCGCTCGGGGCCGTGCCAGGACCGGTGACGTCTCCGGCGTCCGCCGGGTGTCATCGGCTGATCCGCGAATACGATGCGGTCTGCGTGACGACTCCAGACGAGATGGCCGAGCTGTGCGAGCCCATCGGGCAGGGGGCGGATGCCGATATCGACGGAGAGGTGTTGCGTTCGGACGACGTGCTCGGCGCGCTCCGGATCCGGTCGGGGCGCACCCTCCGCGAGCTGATGGCCGCGACAGGGCTGAACGCCTCGAGCGTCCAGTCCGAACTCGGGCGGCTGGAGGCGCTGGGGCGGGTACGGGAGTCCGGCGACGGCTGGCACCGGCTGGTGGAATGACCGCCTGGTCGCATTGCACGCGCGATCGGCGCAGCGCGGAGAGGAAACGCGATCGGAAGCGCGTGGGACAAACGCGGACGGAACAGCGTGGCACAGCAAACGCGATCGGAGGAAACCGGAGCGTCGCCCGGCGACGTGGCGTCGGCTGGCCGAAGCTGGGGGAGTGGAACTGCAGGCGGCCATCGACGGGTATGCGCGCCACCTCGAGGTGGAGCGCGGGTACTCGCCGCAGACCGTGCGGGCCTACCGGTCCGACCTCGCGGCCCTGCGGAGTTTCGTGGCCTCGCGCGGTGTCGGCGAGACGAGTGAGCTGACCCTCGATCTCTACCGTGACTGGCTCTGGGATGCGTCGCAGCAGGGGCTCGCGCGTGCAACGCTCGCACGGCGCTCCGCCGCCGCCCGCGGGTTCAGCGCCTGGGTGGCCCGCTCCATCGACGATCCGGCATCGCAGGGCGTCACACCGGCATCCGCCACGACCACTGACCACGCGGCCCCCGCGTCAGAGAGCGGCGACCGTGGCCCCGACCCCGCCGCGCGGCTGCGCGCGCCGAAGGCGGAGAAGACGCTGCCGCGGGTCATCACCCGCGCCCAGATGGACGGCATCCTGACGGCACTCGCCGCGCGGGCAGCGGACGGTGAGCCGGGCGCGGTTCGCGACGTCGCCGTGATCGAGCTGCTGTACGCGGCGGGGATCCGCGTGAGCGAGCTGACCGGGCTCGACGTGGACGACGTCGACCTGGAACGGCTGACCCTGCGCGTGCTCGGCAAGGGGTCGAAAGAGCGCGTCGTGCCGTTCGGCGTCCCGGCGCTCGCCGCGTTGCGCGGCTACCTCGCTCGTGCACGTCCTCTGCTCGCGGCCGAACGGTCCGGGCCGGCGCTCTTCCTCGGTGCGCGTGGCGGACGGCTCGGGACGCGCGCCGTGTACCAGCTGGTGGCGAGCCTGCTGGCCGACATCCCCGGCGGGGGGCCCGCGGGCCCGCACACCCTGCGGCACACCGCGGCCACCCACCTGCTCGACGGGGGAGCGGACCTGCGCGCCGTGCAGGAGATCCTCGGGCACGCCAGCCTGGGCACCACGCAGATCTACACGCACGTCTCGGCCGAGCGGCTCAAGGAGACCTACCGGATCGCGCATCCCCGCGCCTGACGCCCTCGGGTGCAACGGCAGCAGCACCGACGGCCTGACCCGGTCGAAGAACAGCAGCGGGGAGACGTACTCGCCGTCGATGCGGACGCCGACGTGGATGCACGTGCCGCTGCAGTGCGCTCCCGCGTCCACCACGCCGATGACGTCCCCGGCCGCGACCACGGCGCCGACGGCCAGCGTCGAGGCGACGGGCTCGTAGCTCGAGAGCACGCCGCCACCGTGGTCGAGCGTCAGCACCGGGCGGTCGACCACCACCCCCACGAAGCGCACGGTCGCCGCAGCAGGGGCGCGGACCTCGACGCCGGGTGTGGCCGCCAGGTCGACCCCGCGGTGGCCGGCCGCGTACGCGTTCGCAGGCGCGACGTAGCCGCTGGTCAGCCGCGCCGGTGTCACGGGCCAGAGCCAGCGCGGCGCGGGCCCGGCGAGCGCGGCCGGCTCCGCCCTCGGCGACGAGCGAGCCGGAGCCGCCGCCGCTGCCGAGACGGAGCTCTCGACCGCCGCGGACGCCCATCCCGCCGCTCCTGCGACCGCCCCGAACATGGCGATGACGGCGGCGGCAACCGCGGCGACAGTCAGCACGACCGGTCTCACCACGCGCGACCTCCTCTCCTCGTCGTCAGCCGACCCTCCCGCATCACGACGCCCGCGTGGGGCGATCGCGTCCAGATGGGGACAACTCCTGTTGTCCACTCGCTCGTGCAGGAGCCCGCGCTCTGCGGCGCGCCCGGCCCGACGCCACCCTCCACAAACGCACCCCTCCGGCGTACCGTGATCCGCGCGCCTCGATTCCGGTGCGATCCGTCGGGACGGGGGCCGCAGCACACAATCGAAAAAGGGATGACATGTCTGAACAACGCAGCAACACTTCCGACACCGATGACGAGCACGTCCCGCAGCCCACGGCCGCGATGAGGCGCAAGGTCGTCGGGCTCGCGGTCTCCGCGGCGGTCGGCGGCTTCCTGTTCGGGTTCGACTCCTCGGTCATCAACGGGGCCGTCGACTCGATCCAGCACCACTTCGCGCTGAACGCGTTCGTGACCGGCTTCATCGTGGCGATCGCGCTGCTCGGCTGCGCCGTCGGCGCATTCATCGCCGGCCGTCTCGCCGACCGCTGGGGCCGCCTGAAGGTGATGCTGCTCGGTGCGGTCATGTTCCTGGTCAGCTCGATCGGGGCCGGACTCGCGTTCTCGGTGTGGGACCTGGGCCTCTGGCGCGTGATCGGCGGCCTCGGCATCGGCATCGCCTCGGTCGTGGCGCCCGCCTACATCGCGGAGATCGCCCCGAAGCAGCGTCGCGGCGGACTGGCATCCCTGCAGCAGCTCGCCATCACGATCGGTATCTTCGTCGCCCTGCTCTCCGACGCGCTGCTCGCCGGCGCCGCCGGTGCCGCGGCCAACCAGCTGTGGCTCGGCCTCGAGGCCTGGCGCTGGATGTTCCTGGTCGGCGTCATCCCGTCCGTCATCTACGGCATCCTCGCGCTCACCCTGCCCGAGTCGCCGCGCTACCTGCTGGCCAACGGACGGCACGACGAGGCCCGCGCCATCTTCTCGACCCTCGTCCCGGAGGAAGACGTCGACCGCCAGGTGCGCGACATCGAGCGCGCCATCGAGGAGGACAAGGAGGGCGCGAAGGCCACACTGCGCGGCAACCGCTTCGGACTCAAGCCGATCGTCTGGATCGGCATCATCCTCTCCATCTTCCAGCAGTTCGTCGGCATCAACGTGATCTTCTACTACTCGACGACGCTGTGGAGAGCCGTCGGCTTCACCGAGAGCAACTCGCTGCTCATCACCGTGATCACCTCGGTGACCAACGTGGTCGTGACGATCGTCGCCATCCTGCTCGTGGACCGGGTCGGCCGGCGTCCCATCCTGCTGACCGGATCCGTCGGCATGGCGATCTCGCTCGGAGCGATGGCACTCGCGTTCGCATTCGCCACGAAGCACGACGGCGCCGTCTCCCTCCCGAACCCGTGGGGCCCGATCGCGCTCATCGCGGCCAACGTCTTCGTCGTCTGCTTCGGCGCGTCCTGGGGCCCGCTGGTCTGGGTGCTGCTCGGCGAGATCTTCCCGACCAAGATCCGCGCAGCCGCTCTCGGTGTCGCCGCGTCCGCACAGTGGATCGCCAACTTCCTCGTGACGGTGTCGTTCCCGCCCATGAGCGACTTCTCTCTTCCGTTCACGTACGGGATGTACGCCGTGTTCGCCGCGCTGTCGTTCTTCTTCGTCTTCTTCAAGGTCCCCGAGACCAACGGGATGGCGCTCGAGCACGCCGAGACGCTGTTCGCCAACGCGGGCCGCAGCCGCGGCGTGCAGGTGCGTTCCACCGGCGACTCGGCGACCCCCGGTACCTGATGGGCCGGTCCGCCTGATAAGATCGTCTTCGCACTCCGCTCGTCGGAGTGACTACGCGTGCCCGGACGCCCTCCCACGAGGGCGGGGCGCTCCTCCACCGGTCTCCCACGATCCTTCACGGTCCTCCGTGCGGGCTCGCGCGAGCGGGGGAGCGCGGGGCACCAGGAGTGGCGGCCGACCGGCCGTCCCGACAACCGTGAACAGCATCCCGAGCGGCAGCGCCGGGATGCGCAACAGAAGGAGAAACGGCAATGGCCGTCGTCACCATGCGCCAGCTGCTCGACAGCGGCGTCCACTTCGGACACCAGACCCGCCGCTGGAACCCGAAGATGAAGCGCTTCATCCTCACCGAGCGCTCGGGCAGCTACATCATCGACCTGCAGCAGTCGCTCGCCTACATCGACAAGACGTACGAGTTCGTCCGCGAGACGGTCGCCCACGGCGGCACCATCCTCTTCGTCGGCACGAAGAAGCAGGCCCAGCAGGCGATCGCCGAGCAGGCGACCCGCGTCGGCCAGCCCTACGTCAACCAGCGCTGGCTCGGTGGTCTGCTGACCAACTTCCAGACCGTCTCCAAGCGCCTCGCCCGCATGAAGGAGCTCGAGGAGCTCGACTTCGAGGGCACCACCAGCGGCTTCACCAAGAAGGAGCTGCTGATCAAGAAGCGCGAGCTCGACAAGCTGCACAAGTCGCTCGGCGGCATCCGCAACCTGTCGAAGACCCCGAGCGCCATCTGGGTGGTCGACACCAAGAAGGAGCACCTCGCGATCGACGAGGCGAAGAAGCTCGGCATCCCCGTGATCGCCATCCTCGACACCAACTGCGACCCCGACGAGGTGCAGTACCCGATCCCGGGCAACGACGACGCGATCCGCTCCGTCTCGCTGCTGACCCGCATCGTCGCCGACGCCGCGGCCGACGGGCTCATCCAGCGCCACCAGAAGCCCGAGGAGGGTTCCGAGCAGGCCGAGCCGCTCGCCGAGTGGGAGCAGGAGCTGCTCGCGCAGCCGACCGAAGAGGTCCAGTCCAGCGCCGAGACCGAGAAGGCGGCCGACGCCGACCTCGCCGAGGCCAAGGCGGACTCCGCCGAGGTCGTCGCCGAGGGCGAGTCCGACGCGGACGCCGCCGAGGGCGAGTCCGACGCCGAGGCCAAGTAACCACACTCATCTTCGAGACAAAAGGTTCCAGTTACGAACATGGCAAACATCAGCATCGCTGACATCAAGGCCCTGCGCGAGCAGCTCGGCACGGGCATGGTCGACACCAAGAAGGCGCTCGAGGAGGCCGGTGGCGACATCGAGAAGGCCACCGAGATCCTGCGCCTGAAGGGTGCGAAGGGCAACGCGAAGCGCGCCGACCGCTCCACCAGCGAGGGCCTCGTCGCCGCCAAGGAGAACGGCAACGGCACCGCCACCATGATCGAGCTCGCGTGCGAGACCGACTTCGTGGCCAAGGGCGAGAAGTTCATCGCCCTCGCCGACAAGGTGCTCGACGCGACCGCTGCCGCCGGTGCGAGCACGGTCGAGGAGGCGCTGGCCGCCCCCGCCGGATCGCAGACCGTCGCCGAGCTCATCGGTGACGAGGCCGCGATCCTCGGCGAGAAGGTCGAGCTGCGTCGCATCGCCGTCGTGAACGGCGAGCACTTCGCGATCTACCTGCACAAGACCTCCAAGGACCTGCCCCCGCAGGTCGGTGTCGTCGTGGGCTACGCCGGCGACGACGCGGAGACCGCCCGCAGCATCGCGCAGCACATCTCCTTCGCGAACCCGACCTACCTCACCCGTGAGGACGTCCCGGCCGACGAGGTCGAGAACGAGCGTCGCATCGTCGAGGAGATCTCGCGCAACGAGGGCAAGCCGGAGGCCGCGCTCCCGAAGATCATCGAGGGTCGCCTCGGCGCCTACTTCAAGCAGGTCGCCCTGCTCGAGCAGGAGTACGCCCGCGACAACAAGCAGACGATCAGCCAGGTGGTCAAGGACGCGGGCCTCACCGTGTCCGGCTTCGCCCGGTTCAAGGTCGGCGCCTGATCAAGGCATGAAGGAGTCCGGATCGAGTCCACTCGATCCGGACTCCTTTTCTGTGCGTGCCAGCAAGGCACGCATTAGGTTTGACGAAACGATGAGGGAAGGACTCACACACGCATGTCGGCAGTCAAGCAGCGTTCATCAAACCCCCGCCGCAGGGTCCTTCTGAAACTCTCCGGCGAGGCGTTCGGGGCCGGCCAACTCGGGGTGAATCCCGACGTCGTCAGCAGCATCGCCCGTGAGATCGCCCAGGCGGCGGAGGACGTCGAGATCGCGATCGTCGTCGGCGGTGGCAACTTCTTCCGCGGGGCCGAGCTCTCGCAGCGCGGCATGGACCGCGGCCGGGCGGACTACATGGGGATGCTCGGCACCGTCATGAACTCGCTCGCGCTGCAGGACTTCCTGGAGCAGGCGGGCGCGGAGACGCGCGTGCAGTCCGCCATCGCCATGACCCAGGTCGCTGAGCCGTACATCCCGCGCCGTGCGGAGCGGCACCTGGAGAAGGGCCGCGTCGTCATCTTCGGCGCCGGCGCGGGACTCCCGTACTTCTCGACGGACACGGTCGCGGCGCAGCGCGCGCTGGAGATCAGCGCGGACGTCGTGCTGGTCGCCAAGAACGGCGTCGACGGGATGTACGACGACGACCCGCGCACCAACCCCGACGCCCGCAAGATCGACCACATCAGCCACCAGGACGCGCTCAAGCAGAACCTCAAGGCGGTCGACTCCACGGCGCTCAGCCTGTGCATGGACAACGGCATGCCGATGCGCATCTTCGGCATCGAGCCGGCGGGCAACGTGACCGCGGCGCTGCTCGGCGCCGAGATCGGCACCCTGCTCGGCTGAGCCGCCGCGTGCACCGGCCCGGGCGGCGCGGGGCTCTAGACTAGACAACGATTCACCGATCTGAAGGAGAAACCGTGATCGCGGATGTGATTTCCGACGCTCGAGCGCGTATGACCAAGACCGTCGACGCGGCGAGGGACGACTTCGGCACCGTGAGCGCGGGCCGCGCCAATCCCGCACTCTTCCAGAAGGTGCTCGTCGACTACTACGGCTCGCCGACGCCGCTGGCCCAGCTGGCCGGCCTGCAGAACCCGGAGGCGCGCGTCCTGCTCGTCACGCCGTACGACAAGTCGGCGCTCAAGGAGATCGAGAAGGCGATCGTCAACATGCCGAGCCTCTCGGCGAACGTCGGCAACGACGGGGAGATCGTGCGCGTCACGCTGCCAGAGCTCACCGAGGACCGCCGCAAGGAGTTCGTCAAGATCGTCCGCGGCAAGGGCGAGGACGCGAAGGTCGCCATCCGCAACATCCGCCGCAAGGCCAAGGACGACCTGGACGCGCTGAAGGGGGAGGTCGGGGACGACGAGGTGGCGCGCGCCGAGAAGGAGCTCGAGTCGCTCACGCGCACGCACGTCGACGCCATCGACGAGGCTCTCAAGCGCAAGGAAGCCGAACTCCTCGAGGTCTAGATGAGCGAGGGGAGCAGCGGGGGCGGCCCTCGCACGCCGGCATCGGGGAAACGGGTGGGATCCCACTCGCGCGCGGAGATCCGCGCGCAGGTGCAGGCGACGAGAGCGGACTTCGAGCGCCAGGTGCTCGCCCGCAAAGCGCAGCTCGATGCGACGAACGAGAAGATCGAGGCCCGGACCGGGCGCAACCTCATCCTGGCGATCCTGATCGGCGTCGGCGTCGGCGTGCTCGTCGTGCTCAGCCTGATCTTCGTCAAGGAGCTCTTCCTGCTTCTGGGGGCGGGGCTGGCCGGCTTCGCGGCGTTCGAGCTCACCCAGGCCTTCCGGGCCGCAGCACGACGCGTGCCGCGCATCCCGACGGTCGTCGCGGCCGTCGCCGTCGTGCCGGCGACGTTCTTCTTCCACGCCGGCGGGCAGCTGATCTCGCTGTCGGCGGGCGTCGTGCTCGTCGTGGTCTGGCGCCTCGTCGAGGAGCTCGCGCAGCCTGCCCGCAGACGCGGCCCGTCCGCGCTCGGCAGGGACCTCACGTGGGGCGTCCTCGTGCAGATGTACGTCTCGCTGCTCGCCAGCTTCGCGATCCTGCTGCTGGCGGAGGACGGCGGGGAGTGGTGGGTGCTCGGCTTCGTCATCGTCGTCATCGCCGTCGACACCGGCGCGTACGCCAGCGGCCTGTCCTGGGGCAAGCATCCGATGGCGCCCACCATCAGCCCCAAGAAGACCTGGGAGGGCTTCGGCGGCGCCGCGGTGGCCGCGATCGTCGCGGGTGTGCTGATCTCCGTGTTCATGATCGGGATGCCGTGGTGGTTCGGGATCGTGTTCGGTGTCGTCACCCTGCTGACGGCCACCGCGGGCGACCTGGCGGAGTCGCTCATCAAGCGGGATCTCGGCATCAAGGACATGAGCTCGTGGCTGCCCGGCCATGGTGGCTTCCTCGACCGGCTCGACTCCATCCTCCCCTCGGCGGCGGCCACCTACGTGCTGTTCCTCATCTTCTCCTGACACAATGGCGTTGTGAGCACCTTCCCGCGGAGCCCCAAGTCCACGCTCGGTTACGACGTCGACGAGGTGGACGAGTTCCTGAAGTCAGCGCGTACGGCCTACGACGACGACGGCGCGTCCGCGACGACGATCACGGCGGCGGACATCCGGCGCACCGCCTTCTCGATGGCGAAGGGCGGCTACTCCACGCAGCACGTCGACGCCGCGCTGGAGCGCCTCGAGGACGCCTTCGCCGCCCGTGAGAGCGAGGCGGCGCGCCAGGCGAAGGGGGACGCCGCCTGGTACGAGGAGGCGCGCACGACGGCGCAGGCGATCCTCGACCGGCTCGAGCGGCCCGCGGGCCAGCGGTTCCAGCGCGTCAGCCTGCTCACCCTCGGTTACAACCGCCAGGACGTCGACCGGTTCGCCGGACGTCTCGTGCGCTACTTCCAGGACGGCCGTCCGATGAGCGTCGAGGAGGTGCGCACGGTCACCTTCCGCGAGCAGCGCGGAGGCTACCGGGAGGCGCAGGTCGACCTGCTGCTGGACAGTGTGACGGACGTGATGCTCGCGGTCCGATGACCTGGCGGTTCCCTGAGTGCGGGCGCGGATTCTTGGAAACCCGCGAAATGTTCGTTATGGTTCTGTGATCGTGGGTAGACGAGCAACAGCAGAGATGATTCCGCTGGCCCCGGCCAACCCGGTCGGAGTCGCGTTCAAGCGGCCCCGGCGTCCGCACATCCGTTCGCGCGCCGCCGTTTGGGGCTTCGCATTCACCGCAGCCGTGGGCTTCGCGCTGGTGAACGTGGTCGACCCGTACTCCGGGTCCGCGGCGACGCCGGCGTACGCAGACACGATGCAGGACATCCAGACCACCTCCCGCTATGGCACCGCGCCGGTGCAGAGCCTCACGGCTCCCGACGGGTCGGCCGCGACGGTCACGCGCGAAGCGGTGAGCGTCAAGGAGAAGCCGAAGCCCAAGCCGACGCCGACCCCCACCCCGACGCCCACGGAGTCGTCGGACAGCTCCTCCGGCAGCGCGTCCTCCGACAGCGCCGACAGCGGCGCCCCCGCGGCCGGTACGCCGGACCCGGGCTCGGCTCAGGCCATCGCCTACCAGATGCTCCAGGAGCGCGGGATGGGCGACGACCAGTACAACTGCCTGGTCTCGCTCTGGAACCGCGAGTCCGGCTGGAACGTGTACGCGTACAACGCCGGCAGCGGCGCCTACGGCATCCCGCAGGCGCTCCCCGGCAGCAAGATGGCGTCGGCCGGCCCGGACTGGCAGAACAGCGCGAGCACGCAGATCAACTGGGGCCTCGGCTACATCACCGGTCGCTACGGCACGCCGTGCGGCGCCTGGTCTCACTCGGAGTCCTCCGGCTGGTACTGATCCTCCAGTGTGCCTGCCCGGTACGTGTCGACCATGCTCGTGCGGGGTCGGTCGTACCGTGAGCGCACCGTCGGCCCCTCGTAGACTGGAGTCATGCCGCGCAGCAATCGTCCCCGCTCTCGCCAGGGTGGCCGCGGGGACGAGGAGGAGAACGGCCTCGACCGGCTCCTGTCCGGTTGGCGGCGCACCGAGGTGCGCCGTGGCATCGAATGGAATGTGCAGCCCGTCTCGTCGCTGCAGGCGCAGAAGAGCTACGTCTGTCCCGGTTGCGGCCGGGAGATCGCGCCGGGAGTGTCCCACCTCGTCGCGTGGCGGGCGGACGGCGTGCTCGGCGACGCGGCGGACCTGGCGGCCAGGCGGCATTGGCACGAGTCGTGCTGGCGGATCTCGTGACCGGGACCGCGCGTGAAGGAGAGAGTGTGACCACCGGACCCATCGAGATCCGCGGCGGCGTCGAGCTGCCCGCGCGCCGCGAGGACATCGAGCTGCACACCCGCGACGGGCTGACGCTCGTCGGTGAGCTGGCCAGCCCGCTGGAGCGTGAGCCGGTCGCGACCCTCGTCACGCTGCACCCGCTGCCGACCGGCGGTGGGTTCATGGACTCGCACATCCTGCGGAAGGCGGCGGCCCGCCTCCCCGCCCTGGCGGACATCGCCGTGCTGCGCTTCAACACCCGCGGCACGTCGTCGCCGCGCGGCCGCAGCCAGGGCGAGTTCGGCCACGGTGTCGACGAGAAGTACGACGTGGAGGCCGCGATGGCGTTCGTCGCCGAGCGCGGTCTGCCGCATCCCTGGCTGCTCGGCTGGTCGTTCGGTACCGAGCTGGCGCTGATGTACGGGCGCGAGTGCCCGGTCGACGGGGTCATCCTGCTCTCGCCGCCGCTGCACAGGGCGAAGCCGGAGCACCTGAGCGCGTGGGCGGGGGACTCCCGCCCGATCGTCGCCCTGATCCCGGAGCACGACGACTACCTGCGGCCGGCGGAGGCGGCGGAGCGGTTCCGGCCGCTGCCGCAGATCCAGCTCGTCGACGTGGCGGGCGGCAAGCACCTGTGGGTGGGGGAGAACCAGACCCGGCGCGTGCTCGACGAGATCGTCGAGCGCCTCAACCCCGCCGCGGCCCCGCTGCCGACCCAGTGGCCTGCCGGCTGAGCGGACCTGCTAGAGCTCGTTCTGGCGCGGGATCACGACCTGCTTGATGATCAGCAGGATCGCCGCGGCGAACGGGATGGCGACGAGCGCGCCGAGGATGCCGAGCAGCGTCCCGCCGGCCAGAGCGGCGACCACGACGAGCGCGCCGGGCACGGCCACCGCGCGGTTCATGATGCGCGGGCTCAGGATGTACGCCTCCACCTGCATGTAGACGATGTAGTAGATCGCGG
The DNA here is from genome assembly GCF_040050925.1 of Leifsonia sp. NPDC080035. Lineage (NCBI taxonomy): Bacteria > Bacillati > Actinomycetota > Actinomycetes > Micrococcales > Microbacteriaceae > Leifsonia > Leifsonia sp. NPDC080035. Next base: position 3,267,986 of record NZ_CP157390.1, read on the forward strand.
CGGCGATCGCCGTCGGCGGCCCGGAGAGGAAGCAGACGGCGACGATGATGACCGAGCCCGTGATGGTTCCGACCAGCGGGATCAGCGAGAAGAAGAACGCGATCGAGGCGAGCAGGATCGGGAACTTCGCGCCGATGACGGTCAGGAAGATCGCGCTGAGCACGCCGTTGACGAGAGCGAGGGAGACCTGGCCCATCACGTACTTGCCGACCGAGTCGGTGATCTGGTCGCCGAGGTCGGCGAACCGCGACCGTCGGGAGGCCGGGACCAGCTGGTACGCGGCCCGCTTGATGCTCGGCAGCGATGCCGTGAAGTAGATCGTCAGGATCAGGACGATGATGACCCCGAAGGCGCCCTGGACGATGCCGACGCCGGTCTGCAGCACCTTGGAGGTGATGTCGGGCAGGTTCTTGTTCAGCCACTGGATGACGGCGTCGATGTTCTGCTGGTTCACGATCGACGGGAACTGGTGCTGGAGGGTCAGGAACCAGCTCTCCGCGGAGCCGTTCTGCACCCACTTCACGGTGTTCTGGACCAGCTGGGTCGCCTGATCCACCGCGACCGGGACGATCGCCCAGACCAGCCCAACGAACGCGCCGATGATGACGACGAGGGCGACGACCAGCGCGAGCCAGCGCGGGAACTTCCTGCGCTCCAGGAAGGAGATCATCGGCTCGATGCCGAGCGCGAGGAACAGCGCGGCGCCGATGTAGGTGATGATCGTCGCGAGGCTGGTGACCGCGCTGAGGATGAGGATGCCGAGTCCGACACCGAGGGTGCCGATCAGTCCGACGCGGAAAGCGTTCTGGATCTTCACGTGTTCCCCCTCGAAATCAGTCGCGGTCGGCCGACACCGTGTCCGCCTGCTGGAGCATGCCCCGCAGGTTCTCGAAGTAGCCGGCGACCGCCTCGCGCTCAATCCTAATCTTGGCCAGGCGGTCCTCCGCGTCCGCGACCAGGCGTTGCGTGCGCTCCTCTGCCTCCTCGACCATGGCGTCCGCGCGCTCCTGGGCGTCCCGGACGATCGCCGCCGCGGCCTTCTCGGCCTCGCTGCGGGCGTTCTTGACCGTCTCCCTGGCCTCCGTCTCGAAGGTCTCCGCCTCCGTGCGCGCCTGCGCGGTCCGCTTGACCGCCTCGGCGAGCTGGAGGTTCGCCTCGTCGAGGTACTTCTGCGTCTGAGCGACCGCCTCCTGGTGGCGGGTGAGGTACTCCTTCTCGGCCTCGTCGCGGCGGGCGCGCAGCTCGACGTCGAGGTCGATGCGGGCCTGCTCGACCTCGCGGGTGCGCCTGTCGAGCTCCTCCAGCGTGCTGGTGCGCAGGGCCGTCAGCTCGGCATCCAGCGCCGCCCGGGCGGTCGCGGCCTCGGCGTCGTAGACGGCCTGACGCTCGGCGAGCTCGGCGGCAAGGGCGGTGCGCGCCTCCGCGCCCTCCTTGGCGATCTCGGCACGGGCCTGCGCGGTCTCCTTCTCCAGCGCGACGCGCGCCTGCTGCGTCTCGTCGGCCAGCGCGACGCGGAGCTCCTCCGCCTCCCGCTCGAGCTCCAGGCGCTGCTGCTCGCGCTGCGCGGTCAGCTCGTTCTCGGTCGTCGCCCGCTGGTCCGCGAGCTCGACGGTCGTGCGGCGCACATCCTCCGCGAGCTCGCTCCTGGTGCGCTCGGTCTCCTCGGCGAGCCGAGAGCGCGTCTCCTCGGCCTCGGCTGCGAGCTGCGCCTTCGTCTGCTCGACCTCGGCGGCGAGGGCCGACTTCGTGGTGGTGACCTCCGTCTCCAATGCCGACTTCGTCTGCTCCACCTCGGCGGCGAGCTGGGACTTCGTCTGCTCGACCTCGGCGGCGAGGCGCGAGGTGGTCTGCTCGACGTCGGCGGCCAGCCGCGACGCCGTCTGCTCCTTCTCGGCCGCCAGGGCGGAGGTGGTCTGCTCGACCTCGGCGGCCAGCTGCGACTTCGTCCGCTCGACCTCGGCGGCGAGCGCGGACTTCGTGGTGGTGACCTCGGTCTCCAGCGCCGACTTCGTCTGCTCGACCTCCATGGCGAGGGCGGACTTCGCCTGCTCCACCTCGGCGTTCAGCGCGGAGGTGGTCTGCTCGACCTCGGCGGCGAGCGCGGCGCGCGTGGATGCGACCTCGGCCGCGAGCGCGCTGCGCTCCCTCGCCAGCTCGTCGGCGAGCGACGTGCGCGCCGCATCCACCTCGGCCGCGACCTCCGCGCGCAGCTGCTCGGCCTCCGCGTCGAGCTCGCGGCGCTGCCGATCGGCCTCCGCGGCCAGGCGGGCGCGGGTCTGCTCCTCCTCCGCGGCGATCCGGGAGGCGCTCTGCTCGGCGTCGGCGGTCAGCTTCGCCGCGGACGCGATCCGGTCGGCTTCGAGCGCCGCACGGGTCTCCGTGGTCTCGCGCTCCAGCGTCGTGCGGGTCTGCAGCGTCTCGTCCGCCAGGGTCTTGGTGGTGCGCTCCACCTCGTCGGCGAGCTCCGCCGTGGTGCGGGTGACCTCGTCGGCCAGCTCCGCCTTGGTGCGGGTGACTTCGTCGGCCAGCTCGGCCTTCGTCCGCGTCACCTCGTCGGCGAGGGCGGACTTCGTGGTGGCGACCTCGTCCTCGAGGGCGGACTTCGTGGTGGTGACCTCGTCGGCGAGCGCGGACTTCGTCGTCGTGACTTCGTCGTCGAGCGCGGTCTTCGTTCGCGTGACCTCGTCGGCGAGCTCCGCCTTCGTGCGCTCGACCTCGTCGGCGAGCGCCGACTTCGTGGTCGTGACCTCCTCCGCCAGGCGGGCGCGGGTCTGCTCGACCTCGGCGGCGAGCGCGGAGCGGGTCTGCTCCACCTCGGCCGCGAGGGACTTCTTCGTCTGCTCGACCTCGGTGGCGAGGGCCTGGCGGGCGGCGGTGTCCTCCGCGGCGAGGTCGGCGCGGATCTGTGCGGTGTCGGCGGCGAGCGCGGCGCGCTGCTCCTCGACCTCGGCGGCGAGGTCGGCGCGGGCCTGGGCGGCCTCGGCCGCCAGCTCGTCGCGCACCCTGGTCTGCTCGGCGGCCAGCTCGTCATTGGTCTCCGCGACGCGGCGGTCGAGCTCCAGCCGCGTCTGCGCCGCCTCGCGCTCGAACGCGGCGCGGTCGTCGGCGAGGGCGTTCTCGAGCTCGGAGCGCCGAGCGGCGATCGTGCGGTCGAGCTCGGCGGCCTCGGCGCGCGCGGCCTCCGCATCCCGGAGCGCGACGGCCTTCAGCTCGGCGGCCTCGCGGTCGGCCTCTGCGCGGACGGCGGCGGCCTCGCGCTTGCTGGTCGCGCGCACCTCGGCGGCCTCGGTGGCGACCGCCCCGCGGATGGCGGCGGCCTCGCGCATCGCGTCGGTGAGCAGGGTCTCCTTGTCGGCGCGGGTCTTGGCGAGCAGCTCCGTCGACTCGATCTGCGCGTCCTCGAGCATGGTCGCCGCGCGCGCCTGCGCGTCCGCGAGCACCCGCTCGGCCTGCTGCGCGGCGGTCCGTTTGATCTTCTCGATGTCGGCGGCGACCCCGGCGCGCAGCTTCTCCGCGTCGATGTCGGCCTGCGCGATGAGTCGCGTCGACTGCTCCTCTGCGACGCGCAGCGTGTTCTCGAGCTTGGTGCCGAGCCCCGAGTATGTGGGACTGCCGACCTCTTCGATCTCGGCGTTCAGCTCCTCGATCCTGGCCTGGAGGCGCTTGATCTCCTTTGACTGATCCGCGGCCTGGGTGTTCGACTTGATCAGGTCCCGGCGCAGCTCCTGCAGGGCCTGGTCCACTTCTTCCTTGTCATAGCCTCGGAAGACCTGGGTGAAGTTGGTTTCGTCGGTGGCCACTGTGTAACACTCCTGGGGGATTCGGGATGCGAGCCGCGCGCGCGCCGCATCGATCCTACATTTCGCGTCCGGGTACCCGCATGGGGGACTGCGTGAGCGTGCAGGGAACGGTTAGATGCCTCTCAGGGTGCTCCACTATCGTTGTGTGACTGTGCCCGTCCCTCCCCCGTAGGGCTCACGAGGAGTTTGTTTGCGTTTCGTACTCGCCATCGTCGCGTTCGTGGTCGCAGCCGTCATGATCGTCGCCGGAATCGCCCAGCGCACGGTCTTCGCGCCCCCATCGCAGCTGACGGCCTCGGCGACCATCCCTGCCGATACCCGCTACGTGGTCATCGACAGCGCCGTCCTGAACGCCCATCCCGGCCAGCAGACGCTCTCGATCTCGGGAGCACCCGACCCCGCGCACCAGGTCGTCGCCTACGGCCGCACCGCCGATGTGAAGGCGTGGCTCGGCGACCAGGTGTATGTCGCCGTCCGCTACGACGCCGCCGCGGGCGGGCTGAAGACCAAGACGGTCGCGCCGTCGTCGGAGGACCAGGGCGGCTCCGGCGGCTCGACGGCCACCCCGACGCCGGCCCCGACGGCAACCGGTTCCGCGTCGGCCGCCAAGCCCGGACCCAACCCGTCCGGTTCCGACCTCTGGCTGGAGGAGTACGACGGCCAGGACGCCCAGACCACCCGCATGAACATCCCGGACGGCCTGAGCGTGATCGTGGCCAGCGACGGGACGAAGCCAGCACCGAACAAGATCCTGCTGACCTGGCCGGTCGACACCAGCACCCCGTGGGCCTTCCCGCTCATCATCGGCGGCCTCGTGGTGCTCGTGATCGGAATCGCGCTCTACCTGTGGGGGCTCTACACCCACCGCCGGTCGCGCGGGCCACGACGCAAGAGCGGACCCAAGATGCCGAAACTCCCCAAAGCACCCAAGTACAAGCCCACTGCGTCCGGATCCATCGAGTCGTCGCGAGGACGGCGTTCGAGCCGTCGCACCCGCGTGATGGTGCCCGCCGTGCTCGCCGGCGCCCTCGCGCTGAGCGGCATCGGCACGGGCGCGGCACTCGCCGACACCACGAGCACGCCGACTCCGACGGCGACGAGCGGCCCGTCGCAGGGCGACGTCCTGCCTCCCGCGGTCTCCGTTCCGCAGCTGGAGCGCATCCTGAAGCGCATCTCGGTCGTCGCGGCCGGCGCAGACGGGAAGGCCGACGCCGCGCAGGCGAAGACCCGGTTCACCGGGCCCGCGCTGCAGCTGCGCGAGGCCAACTACGCGATCCGGGCCAAGAAGGCGGACGAGCCGGTGCTCCCCGCCATCCCCGCGAGCCCGATCGAGCTGTCCCTCCCGCAGGCCACCGACACCTGGCCGCGGACGGTGATGGCCGTCGTGAAGATGCCGGCCGATGCCAAGGGCAAGGCGCAGGCGCCGCTCGCGCTGGCGCTGGTGCAGGATTCGCCTCGCGACAACTACATGGTCGAGTACGCGATCGCGCTGGAGCCGAACGTGAAGGTGCCGAACCTCGCCCCGGCGAGCATCGGCGCCGCGGCCGTCCGGCCGGACTCCAAGCTGCTGAAGATCAGCCCCGACCAGGTCTCCGCCGCGTACAGCGACATCCTGATGAACGGCGACGCCAGCAAGTGGGCCTCGAGCTTCGACCTCACCGACGACAAGCTCGTCTCGCAGGTCGGCAAGGCCTGGAAGCAGCAGGAGCAGTCCCGGCTGCAGCAGCAGTTCGGCAGCACGTCGTCGCTCACCTTCTCGAGCAGGCAGGGCACGGGCCCGCTGCTGTCGATGGCGACGAACGACTCCGGCGCCATCGTCTGGGTGAACCCGGAGGAGGTGCAGCTGCACAAAGTGCAGGAGGCCGGGGCGCAGGTGATCGCGGGCGCCACCACCGCGGCGCTGAGCGGCGTCGCCCAGTCGAACACCGGCATCGAGTCGGTGTACGGCTACCAGCTCGCCTTCTACGTTCCGCCGGCCGGCTCGGACGAGAAGGTCCGGCTGCTCGGGTTCGCGCAGGGACTCGTCTCTGCGAAGGAAGTCAAGTAGCGCTCGCGCGTATCCTGTTAAGTCGATCCACGCCAGCCGAGGGAGACCGCATGAGCCAGATTCCGCCCACCCCGACCAACCTCCGTGGAGCCGTCGACCTGAGTGCGCTCGTCAACCGGCCCGCGCCGGGGCAGGCGGCCGCGCCGGGCGCCGCCGCGGGTGGCGAGAACGCGGCGGCGGGGGAGCCGCTGCCGCTGCCGAGCCTGTTCTTCGAGGGCACGGACGCCAACTTCAACGACTTCATCGACCTGTCGATGCGCGTCCCCGTCGTGGTGCACCTCGCCGCCACCTGGGCCGAGCCGAGCGCCCAGCTCTCGCCGGTGCTCGATCGTGTGACCGCGTCCCTCGATGGCCGCCTGGTGCAGGTGAAGGTGGACGTCGACGCGAACCCGCAGCTCGCGCAGGCCTTCCAGGCGCAGTCGGTGCCCGCGGTCGCCGCGCTCGTCGCCGGCCGCCCGGTGCAACTGTTCGTCGGCGCTCTGCCCGAGCAGGAGATCCGGGACGTGTTCGCGCAGCTCCTTGAGCTCGCCGCGCAGAACGGCGTGACAGGGACCGTCGCGGTCGAGGGCGGCGCGCAGCCGGAGGGCGCGGAGGCCGACGCCGCCGAGCCCGCGCCGGAGCCGCTGCCGCCGCACCACGCGGAGGCATACGCGGCGATCGAGCGCGGCGACTATGCCACCGCGATCGCCGAGTACAAGACGGCGATCGCCCAGGACCCGCGCGACGCGATGGCGGTCGCCGGTCTCGCACAGGTGAGCCTGCTCGCGCGGCTGGCCGGCAAGACCGCCGACGAGATCCGCAGTGCCGCCGCGGACGCGCCGACCGACGTCGACGCCCAGCTCGGCGTCGCTGACCTCGACCTCTCCGGCGGTCACGTCGAGGACGCGTTCGACCGTCTCCTCTCGCTGTTCCCGACGCTGGACGCGGCGGGCAAGGAGGCGGTGCGCTCGCGCATCCTGGACTATTTCGAGATCGTCGGTGTGGAGGACCCGCGGGTGGCCAAGGCCAGGGCTAGGCTGGCGTCGCTGCTGTACTGACGCGACCCCACGAGCGCCGGCCGGTGGCGGATCCCCTCACCTGGAAGGCCGCACATGCCTCGTGTGCTCGTCGTGGGCGGGACCGGCCTCGCCGGTCGCGCCGTCACCGCTGACGCCGTCGCGAGGGGCCACGACGTCGTCGTCGCCTCCCGTCGCGTCCCCGACGACGATGCGCCGGGTTACGTCACGGGTGCCGTCTACGTCGCCGCCGACCTCGTCTCCGGCGCGGGGCTCGAGGAGGCTGTGGACGGTGCGGACGTGCTCATCGACGCGAGCAACGGCGCCGGCCGCCGGGCGGCGCACGTCTTCGCCACCGGCGCGATGAACCTGGTGCAGACCGCTGCGCGGTTCGGCGTCGGCCGAGCGGTGCTGCTCTCCATCGCGGGCATCGACGACGCCCGGTACCCGTACTACCGGGCCAAGCTCGCGCAGGAGCGCATCCACCTCGACTCCGCGCTGGAGACCCGGATCGTGCGGGCCACGCAGTTCCACGACTTCGTGACGGCGATCTTCGAGCGCGGCCGCAGGTTCGGCACGGTCACAGCGCCCTCCGGGACGCGGTTCCAGCCGATCGCCGTCGACGACGTGGCGCGCGTGCTCGTGGATGCGGCGGAGGGCGCCGGCGAGCCGAACGGCATCGTGACGATCGGCGGCCCCCGCGTGGAGAGCGCACGGTCGCTGGCCAGGCAGTGGAAGCAGGCGAGCGGGACGCGGCGGCCGGTGCTGCCGGTCCGGCTCACGGGCCCGCTGGGGTCGGCATGGCGTGCGGGCCGGAACCTCGCGCCGGAGCACGCGCTCGACGGCCTCGGCTACGACGCGTGGCTCGGCGCTCGCGACTGACGCACCGCGCGAACGCCGACAAACGGTCGCGACACGCCGTCGCCAGGCCGGCGACGCGGCGTGTCGCGCCCGCTCGCCGCTAGCGGCGCGGCCGGAGGAAGAGGGCGCCGAGCGGCGGCAGGGTGAGCACCGCGGAGGAGGGGCGCCCCATCCACGGCTCGTCCACCGCGGTGACCGCGCCGAAGTTGCCGACCCCCGAGCCGCCGTAGTCCTCGGCGTCGGTGTTCAGTAGCTCCTCCCACTCGCCGGCGAACGGCAGACCGACGCGGTAGTCGGAGTGCGGGGTGCCGGAGAAGTTGAGCAGCACCGCGATGGGGGAGCCGTCCGCGTCCTTGCGCAGGAAGGCGAGGACGTTGCCCGCGGCGTCCGAGCCGTCCAGCCACTCGAAGCCGGCCGGATCGTTGTCCCGGGCCCAGAGCTCCGGGTTCGCCCGGTAGACGGCGTTCAGCTGGGCTACGAAGTTCCAGAGGCCCCGGTGCGCAGGCTGGTCGAGGATCCACCAGTCGAGGCCGCGCTCCTCGCTCCACTCCGACGGCTGCCCGAACTCCTGACCCATGAACAGCAGCTGCTTGCCCGGGTGCGCCCACATGAACGCGAGGAACGCCCGCATGTTCGCCAGCTGCTGCCAGTGGTCTCCCGGCATCTTGTTCAGCAGCGATCCCTTGCCGTGCACGACCTCGTCGTGGCTGATCGGCAGCAGGAAGTTCTCACTCCACGCGTACACGAACGAGAACGTGATCTCGCTGTGGTGGTAGCTGCGCCACATCGGGTCCTCGTGGATGTACTGCAGCGAGTCGTGCATCCAGCCCATGTTCCACTTGATGCCGAAGCCGAGGCCGCCCGACGACGTCGGTGCGGTCACCCCGGCGTAGCTGGTCGACTCCTCCGCGATCATCACGGTCCCGGGGTTCCGCTTGTAGGCGGTCGCCGTGACCTCCTGCAGGAAGCCGATGGCCTCCAGGTTCTCCCGGCCGCCGTGGATGTTCGGCTCCCACTCCCCGGCGTTCCGGGAGTAGTCGAGGTAGAGCATCGAGGCGACGGCGTCGACGCGCAGACCGTCGACGTGGAACTCCTCCAGCCAGTACAGGGCGTTCGCGACCAGGAAGTTCCGCACCTGCGAGTTGCCGTAGTCGAAGATGTAGGTGCCCCAGTCCTTGTGCTCGCCGCGGCGCGGGTCGGCGTGCTCGTACAGCGGCTGACCGTCGAAGCGGGCGAGCGCCCAGTCGTCCTTCGGGAAGTGGCCGGGGACCCAGTCCATCAGCACGCCGATGCCGGCGCGGTGCAGCCGGTCGATGAGGTACTTCAGGTCGTCGGGGGAGCCGAACCGGCTGGTGGGGGCGTAATAGCCGGTCACCTGGTAGCCCCACGAGCCGCCGAAGGGATGCTCGGCCAGCGGCAGGAACTCCACGTGCGTGTAGCCGAGGGCGGAGACGTAGTCGATCAGCTGGTCGGCGGCCTCCCGGTAGCCGAGTCCCGGACGCCAGCTGCCGAAGTGCAGCTCGTAGACGCTCATGGGGCCCGCGTGCGGGTCCGTGGCGGCGCGGGCGCGCATCCACTCGCCGTCCTGCCAGTCGTGCCCGCTGACCGTCACGACGGAGGCGGTGTCCGGCGGCGTCTGCGCCAGCTGCGCCATCGGGTCGATCTTGCGCACCCACTCGCCGGAGGCAGCGAGCAGGTCGAACTTGTACAGCGCGCCCTCGCCGAGGCCCGGCACGAACAGCTCCCACACGCCGGAGGAGCCCATGTTCCGCATGGCGTGCATGGTGCCGTCCCAGCCGTTGAAGTCGCCGATCACCCGCACCGCGCGCGCGTGCGGCGCCCACACGGTGAATGCGGTGCCGGTCACGCCGCCGAGGTCGCGGACGTGCGCGCCGAGCGCCGTCCAGAGCTGCTCGTGGCGGCCCTCGCGGATCAGGTGCAGGTCGAGCTCGCCGATCGTGGGCAGGAAGCGGTACGGGTCGTCGGTGGTCCAGGTGCTGCCGTCGCCGTAGCGGGCCTCCAGCTGGTAGGCGCCGGGGCCGACGATGTCGATGCCCTGCCAGATGCCGTGCGCGACGTGCGCCAGCTCGATGTGGGCGCCGTTCGGCAGGATCGCGAACACCGACTCGGCGAGCGGGCGCAGGGCGCGGATGACCGTGACCGGGTCGTCGACGCCGGCCGCGCTCACCCGGTGCTGACCGAGCACGGCGTGCGGGTCGTGGTGGCTGCCACTGGCGACGGCGCGCAACAGGTCGTCGTCCAGGGCGGGCAGGTCGACGGCGGCGGCGCCTTCGGGGATCGGGGTCATCGGCTGGCCTCCACGGGGTTGACGGACACGGGGTCGACGGCGAGGGGCTTGACGGCGAGGATGTGCACGGGCTCGGTGAACGCGTCCAGGCGCACGTAGTTGTCGGCGCCCCAGATCCAGCGCTGGCCGGTCACGACGTCCTTGACCTCGAACTGCGCGCCGAGCGGCAGGCCGAGGGCTGTGACGTCGAGGTGGACCATCGTCTCGCGGACCGAGTGCGGGTCGACGTTCGCGACGATCAGCATCGCGTCGGGCCTCCCGCTGCGGGTGAACCTGCCGGCCAGGTACTTGGAGTACACGAGGATGGCGTCGTCGTCGCTCGCGTGGACGCGCAGGTTGCGCAGCTGGCGGAGCGCGGGATGCTCGCTGCGGGTGCGGTTCAGCATCGTCAGGTACGGCGCGAGCGAGCGGCCCAGCGCCTGCGCCCTGGCGTAGTCGCGCGGCCGGTACTCGTACTTCTCGTTGTCGATGTACTCCTCGGCGCCGGGACGCGCGACGTTCTCGTACAGCTCGTAGCCGGAGTAGACGCCCCAGGTCGGCGCCGCGGTCGCGGCGAGCGCCGCGCGGATCTTGAAGGCGGCGGGACCGCCGAACTGCAGGTACTCGGTGAGGATGTCCGGGGTGTTCACGAACAGGTTCGGGCGCAGGAAGTCCGCCGTCTCCTCGGCGAGGCCGGTGAAGAACTCGGTGAGCTCCTCTTTGGTGTTCCGCCAGGTGAAGTACGTGTACGACTGCTGGAACCCGGCCTTGGCGAGGGTGTGCAGCAGGGCAGGCCGGGTGAACGCCTCGGCGAGGAAGACCACGTCGGGATCGGTCGCGTTCACGGTGTGGATGAGCCATTCCCAGAAGCGCAGCGGCTTGGTGTGCGGATTGTCGACGCGGAAGATGCGCACGCCGAGCGACATCCAGTACCGGACGATCCGCAGCACCTCGGCGCGCAGGCCCTCGTAGTCGTTGTCGAAGTTGATCGGATAGATGTCCTGGTACTTCTTCGGCGGGTTCTCCGCGTAGGCGATGGTGCCGTCCGGGAGGGTCGTGAACCACTCCGGGTGCGAGGTGACCCACGGGTGGTCGGGGGAGGCCTGGAGCGCCAGGTCGAGCGCCACCTCGAGTCCCGCCTGCTTGGCCTTGCCGAGGAAGTAGACGAAGTCCTTCTCGGTGCCGAGGTCCGGGTGGATGGCGTCGTGGCCGCCCTCCGCGCTGCCGATCGCCCACGGCGACCCCGGGTCGTTCTCGCCCGCGTCCAGGGTGTTGTTCGGCCCCTTGCGGAACGTCCGGCCGATCGGGTGGATGGGCGGCAGGTACACGACGTCGAAGCCCATGGCGGCGACCTCGGGCAGGCGCTTGGCCGCGGTCCGGAAGGTGCCGGACTGCCACGATCCGTCCGCGAGCTGCTTCGCGCCCTCGGAGCGCGGGAAGAACTCGTACCAGCTGCCGACACCGGCGCGGGTGCGCTCCACCAGCACAGCACGGGTGGCGGAGAGCGACGGCAGGGCGACGACAGGGCGCTCGGTGAGGATGCGGACGATCCGCTCGTCCACGGCGGCGGCGAACCGCTCATCCACGGTCTTCGCGGTGTCGGCGACGGTCTTCGCCGCCTCGGAGAGGTGCCGGCGCTCCGCGGTGCTGCGGCGCTTGTCCGCCGCGGCTCGCACCAGCAGGTCGTGGCCCATCGTCAGCATCAGCTCCACGTCGATGCCGGCGGGGACCTTCACCTCGGCGTTGTGCCGCCAGGTGGCGTACTCGTCGGCGTAGGCCTGGATGCGGTAGCGCCAGAGGCCCTCCGCCTCCAGCTGGACCTCCACCTCCCAGCGGTCGGTGCCCGGCGCGATCGCGTGCATCCTGTGCTCGGTCTGCACTCCGGACGGGTCGAGCAGGAGCAGATCGACGCCGATCCTGTCGTGGCCCTCGCGGAACGCCGTGGCGCGGAACGGGACGACCTCGCCGCTGTACGCCGTCGCCGGCCAGTGGCCCTCGTCGACCTGCGGCGAGAGCCCCAGGATCGGGATGCGGGGGAGGAGGGGCTCATAGGCCGTGTCGACCGCGGTCGGCGGTTCCTGGGTCTCCGGTCCGGCCGCCTCTGCCGCGGCGGCTGCTGGTCTGGTCGCTGCGTTCTTACCCACAACCCAGACCGTACACTCATTAACCTTCTCGCCATGAGCCTCCCTTATGCTCGTGCGAGTGAAGGCCATCCGTAGATTCACCGTCCGAGCCGTCCTGCCCGAGAACCTCTCCGCGCTGGAGGAGATCGCCGGCAACCTCCGCTGGTCCTGGCACGAGCCGACCAAGGAGCTGTTCGCGCGCATCTCGCCGGAGCTGTGGCAGCAGGTCGAGCACGATCCGATCGCGCTGCTCGGCTCCGTCGACCCCGCTCGGCTCGCCGAACTCGCCGGGGACCAGGGCTACGTCGACTGGGCCACGCACATCCGCGACGACCTGCGCGCGTACATCCACGATCCGCGCTGGTACCAGTCGCTCGGTGCGGACGCACCCGCCTCGATCGCGTACTTCTCGCCCGAGTTCGGCATCGCCGCGGCGCTGCCGCAGTACTCCGGCGGTCTCGGCATCCTCGCGGGCGACCACCTGAAGGCCGCGAGCGACCTCGGCGTCCCGCTCGTCGGCGTCGGGCTGTTCTACCGCTCCGGCTACTTCTCCCAGGCGATCACGCCCGACGGCTGGCAGCTGGAGAGCTATCCCGTGCTGGACCCGGACGGCCTGCCGCTGAGCGTGCTGCGCAACCCGGACGGCACGCCCGTCCAGATCACGCTGGCCCTGCCGGATGGCGTGCTGCACGCCAGGGTCTGGCAGGCCGCGGTCGGCCGCGTGCGCCTCCTGCTGCTCGACACCGACATCCCCGAGAACGAGGAGCGGCTGCGCTCGGTCACCGACCGGCTGTACGGCGGCGGCGGCGAGCACCGGCTGCTTCAGGAGCTGCTGCTCGGCATCGGCGGCGTGCGCGCGGTGAAGGCCTGGACGGAGCTGACCGGCGCCCCGCAGGCGGAGGTGTTCCACACCAACGAGGGCCACGCCGGCTTCCTCGGCCTGGAGCGGATCTCCGACCTGATCGGCGATGGCCTGACCTTCGACGAGGCGCTCCAGATCGTGCGCGCCGGCACGGTGTTCACGACCCACACGCCGGTGCCCGCCGGGATCGACCGCTTCGACCGCCCGCTGGTCCAGCGGTACTTCTCCACCTCGCTGCTGCCGGGCGTCGAACCTGACCAGGTGCTCGCACTCGGCGCTGAGGACTACCCGGGCGGATCGCCGGATGTGTTCAACATGGCGGTGATGGGCCTGCGCCTCGGGCAGCACGCCAACGGCGTCTCACGTCTGCACGGCGAGGTGAGCAGGCAGATGTTCGGCGGCCTGTACCCGGGCTTCGACAGCAACCAGGTGCCGATCGACTCCGTGACGAACGGCGTGCACGCCCCGACCTGGACCGACCCGATGCTGCGGGCGCTCGCCCTCGAGCGGCTGGGCACAGACGACACAACGCACGCCGACTGGGGCAACGCGGGGGCGGTCAGCGACCTCGACCTCTGGGGCGTGCGCAACCGGATGCGCGAGCAGCTCGTCCGCGACGCCCGCCGCCGCCTCCAGGCCGCCTGGGAGGAGCAGAACCCCGGCGGGATCGCGCCAGCGTGGATGTCGGACCTGCTCGACCCGAACGTGCTCACCATCGGCTTCGCCCGCCGCGTGCCCACCTACAAGCGGCTGACGCTGATGCTGCACGACCCCGAACGGCTGCGCAACATCCTGCTGAACCCCGAGCGCCCTGTCCAGTTCGTGATCGCAGGCAAGTCGCACCCGGCCGACGACGAGGGCAAGCGGCTCATCCAGAAGCTCGTGCAGTTCGCCTCCGAGCCGGAGATCCGCTCGCGCATGGTGTTCCTGCCCGACTACGACATCGGGATGGCGCAGCTGCTCTACCCGGGCACCGACGTCTGGCTGAACAACCCGCTGCGCCCGCTCGAGGCGTGCGGCACCTCCGGGATGAAGGCGGCGCTGAACGGCGCGCTGAACCTGTCCATCCTCGACGGCTGGTGGAACGAGTTCTACGACGGCGAGAACGGCTGGGCGATCCCGTCCGCCGATGCCGCGGGCGACGGCGCCGAGCGCGACGCGCTGGAGGCCGAGGCGATGTACGACCTCATCGAGCACCAGATCGCGCCGCGGTTCTATGACCGCGACGCCGACGGCGTGCCCGCTGCCTGGGTGGGCCAGATCCGGCACACCCTCGCGACGCTGTCCTCGCCGCTCAGCGCGGAGCGGATGGTCCGCGAGTACGTGGAACGGCTGTACGTGCCGGCCGCGGGCTACGAGAAGCGCCTGACCGCGGACGACTGCCTCAAGGCGCGCGAGCTCGCCGCCTGGAAGGGCCGTGTCCGCGCCGCGTGGCCCGGCGTGAACGTCGCCCACGTTGACGCGGGCGGCCTGGATGCGGTCCCGCAGGTCGGCGACGAGCTGCACGTCCGCGCGCTCGTGCACCTGGGCGGGCTGAAGCCCGAGGATGTGCAGGTGCAGCTCGTCGCCGGGCGCAGCCGCGACGGCGACGAGCTGGTGGACCTGCACTTCGAACCGCTGACGGTGGACTCGGGCATCCCGGGCGCCGACCCGTCGGTCGCCCACGAGTTCACCGGGGCCATGCGGCTGACGTGGGCGGGCTCGTTCGGCTACACCGTGCGCGTCGTGCCGGTCAACGACCTGCTGCTCTCGCCGGCCGAACTGGGCCTGGTCGCGGTCGCCGGCTGACCCGGACGACAGCGGGGACGCCACCTGCCGTGTGCGCGGGCGCGACGCGGCGTGTCGCGTCCCCGCCGTCGCGCTACTTCGCGATCGCGGCGTAGCGGCCGGAGACGACGGCCAGCAGGTCGCCGGGCGCCAGCTCGATATCGAGCCCACGGCGGCCGCCGGAGACGAAGACGGTGTCGAAGAGCTGTGCGGTCTCGTCGATCACGGTGACGTGCGCCGTCTTCTGCCCGACGGGGGAGATGCCGCCGACCACGTAGCCGGTCCTGCGCTCGGCGACGGACGGATCGGCCATGCTCGCGCGTTTGGCGCCGACGGCAGCGGCGAGCGCCTTCAGGTCGAGCATCCCGGTCACCGGGACGACGCCGACCACGATGCCGAGCTCGGTGTCCGCGAGCAGCGTCTTGAAGACGCGGTCCGGCTCGACGCCGAGCGCCTCGGCCGCCTCCAGGCCGAACGAGGGGGCCGCCGGGTCGTGCTCGTACGGGTGCAGGGCGAACGGGACGCCCGCGGCGGTCAGGGCGACAGTGGCCGGGGTGCCGGCGGAGGCGGGGCGCTTGGCCATCAGGCGGCGTCCGCCGCCCCGGCGTCCGTGCCGGCGTCCGTCCCGCTGCCGGTTGCGTCGGCCGCCTGCACCCGCGGCCCGTTCGCCCGGTACAGCTGCATGGATGCTCCGCCGACCAGCCGCGTCGCGCCGGGTGCGATCTCCGCGCCGTCCTCCTCGATCGGCACCTCGGTCGCGCTGTCCCAGAGCAGCTGATACGACGTGACGCCGGGAGCGACCGGAAGGGACACCTCGACGTCGTCCTCGACGCCGTGGACGATCAGCAGCACCCGGTTGAACTCCTCTCGGTCCGGCGTCGAGGCCGCCAGGTACTGCAGGGTGCGGTTCTCGGGCGAGTTCCAGTCCTCGTCGTCCATGTACGCGCCGGAGGCGTCGTACCAGTCCATGTGGCTCGCGTTCGGGGTGGTCTCCCCGAGCACCGCGAACCGGCTCGGTCGCAGTGCCGGGTTCTCCCGGCGCAGCTGCAGCAGCCGCTTGGTGGTGTCGACCATCTCGCGCTGCTCGCGGGTGCGCAGCCAGCTCAGCCAGGTCAGCTCGCTGTCGTGGCAGTAGGCGTTGTTGTTGCCGCGCTGGCTGCGGCCGAACTCGTCGCCGGCCGTGATCATCGGGACGCCCGCCGAGAGCAGCAGCGTCCCCATCAGGTTCCGCATCGCCTTCCGCCGATCGAGCAGGATGCGCTCGTCGACCGTCGGCCCCTCGACGCCGTGGTTGAACGACCGGTTGTTGTCCGTTCCGTCGCGGTTGTCCTCGCCGTTGCCGAGGTTGTGCTTCACGTCGTAGGCGGTCAGGTCTGCCATGGTGAAGCCGTCGTGCGCCGTCACGAAGTTGACGGAGGCGAGCGGGCCGCGCTCCGGCGAGAAGGTGTTGGACGATCCGGCGAGCCGGGTGGCGAAGCCGCCGATCCCGATCGGCGCCTGGCCGTTGCGCCGGGCGCCCGCGATGTCGGCGAGCCAGAAGGTGCGGACGCGGTCGCGGTAGCGGTCGTTCCACTCGGACCAGCCGTCGCGGTCGCCGGTGGGGCCGGGGAAGTTGCCGGTCTGCCAGCCGCCCATCCCGACATCCCACGGCTCGGCGATCAGCTTCGTGTCGGCGAGCACCGGGTCGTGCAGGACCGCGTTGATGAGGGGATGCTCCCTGCTGTACGAGACGTCCCGACCGCGGCCGAGGGTCACGGCGAGGTCGAAGCGGAAGCCGTCGATCTGCACCTCCTGCGCCCAGTAGCGCAGCGAGTCCAGCACGAGCCGCTGCGGAACCGGGTGGCCGAAGTCGACCGTGTTGCCGCAGCCGGTCACGTCGATGTACACCCCGGCGTCGTCGTGGCGGTAGTAGGTGGCGTTGTCGATGCCGCGGAGGCTCGTGGTGGGGCCGCCGATGCCCTCCTCCGCCGTGTGGTTGTAGACGACGTCGAGGATGACCTCGAGGCCGGCCTCGTGCAGCAGCTTCACCATCCCCTTGAACTCCGCGAGCACGGCGTCCGGCCCCGCCGCCTGCGCCGAACGGGAGGCGTACGGCGCGTGCGGGCTGAAGAAGTTCAGCGTGTTGTAGCCCCAGTAGTTGGTCAGCCCCTGCTGGATGAGGCGCTGCTCCGAGACGAACGCGTGGACGGGAAGCAGCTCCACCGCCGTGACGCCGAGGTCCTTCAGGTAGGCGATCGTCGACTCGTGCGCGAGCCCGGCGTAGGTCCCGCGCAGCTCCTCAGGGACGTCCGGGTTCAGCCGGCTGATGCCGCGGACGTGCGCCTCGTAGACGACGGTGTGGTCGAGCGGCGTCCGCGGCTTCTGCGACGAACCCCAGTCGAAGCCGTCCGCGATGACCGTCGACCGCCACTCCTCCGCGGAGACGCGGACGAGGCCGCGGGCGTACGGATCCAGCAGCAGGGTCTCGGCGTTGAACACGTTCGCCGGCGCCGTCGGACCGGTGACCCGGAGCGCGTAACGGGTGCCGACCTGCAGGGTGCGCGAGCGGCCCACCCAGACGTTCCCGCCGTCCTTCGTCATCGGCACGGTCTTGACGAGCCAGTTCGGGTCCTTGGCGTCGAAGATGCACAGCTCCATCGCGGTGGCGTTCTCGGAGTACACCCGGAGCTCGCCGCCGTGCGGGCCGACGCGGACGCCCAGGTTGCGCAGAGGATCGGCGGAGGTCATGCGATCTACAGTAGTGACAGGCTCCTGAACGCTCGGGCCTGGGATGCGCCGCGCGGCGCACGAGGAGGGGAAGCGGTGCCGGTCTACCTCGACCACGCAGCCACGACGCCGATGCGACCGGAGGCCGTTGAGGCCTTCACCGGTGCGCTCGGCGTCGTCGGCAACCCCGCGAGCATCCACAGCCAGGGGCAGCAGGCACGTCGCATGCTCGAGGAGGCGCGGGAGACCGTCGCGGAGACGCTCGGCTGCGACCCCGTCGAGGTGGTGTTCACCTCCGGGGGCACCGAGGCGATCAACCTGGCGATCAAGGGGATGTACTGGGCGCGGAACGCGGACGCGGCGCGCCCGCGCATCCTGGTCCCCGGCGGCGAGCACCACGCGACGGTCGACACCGTCGAGTGGCTGGAGCGTGCGGAGGGCGCCCGGCCGCAGTGGCTGCCGCTCGACGCGGAGGGCCGCATCGAGCCGCCGTCGTTCGCTGAGGCCGGGGATGTCGCGCTGCTCACCATGCTCGCGGTGAACAACGAGGTCGGCACCGTGCAGCCGGTGGCGGCGCTCGCCGCGGAGGCCCGGGCGGCCGGCGTCCCGGTGCACGTCGACGCCGTCGCCGCGTATGGCCATCTGCCCGTCGACTTCGCCGGGCTCGGCGTGGATGCGCTGAGCGTCTCGGCCCACAAGATCGGCGGCCCGGTCGGCATCGGCGCCCTCGTCCTGGCGCGATCGTCGGCCGTTGTGCCGCTCATCCACGGCGGCGGCCAGCAGCGCCAGGTGCGCAGCGGCACCCAGGACGTCGCGGCCGCGGTGGCGTTCGCGGCGGCCGCGCGGGCGAGCGCTGCGGAACGGGAGACGGAGCCGATACGGCTGGCCGCGCTGCGCGACCGGCTCATCCGCGGTGTGCTCGCCGCGGTGCCGGAGGCCGTGCTGAGCGGCCCCGCACCCGCGTCCGGCGAGCGCGTCGCGTCGAACGCGCACTTCGTCTTCCCCGGCGCGCAGGGCGATTCGCTGCTGTTCCTGCTCGACATGGCCGGAGTGTCGGTGTCGACCGGTTCGGCGTGCCAGGCGGGCATCCCCGAGCCGTCGCATGTGCTGCTGGCGATGGGGCGCAGCGAGCAGGAGGCGCGCTCGGCCCTGCGCTTCACCCTCGGCCGAACGTCGACCGAGGCGGATGTGGATGCGCTGCTCGCGGCACTGCCCGGCGCCTACGCGCAGGCGGCGCGCGCCGGCCTCGCCGACCGGGCGCCCCGGATCGGCTGACGCGGCGTCGCCCTCGCCCCGGCGGCGGCGCACGCGCGCTCGGCCCTCGGCGGGCGTCCAGGCGGCCCCGGCGTAGAATCTCCGGGTGCGAGTTCTAGCGGCGATGAGCGGTGGTGTCGATTCTGCAGTGGCGGCGGCGCGTGCCGTGGAAGCCGGCCACGACGTGGTCGGGGTGCACCTGGCGCTCAGCAGGATGCCCGGGACGCTGCGCACCGGCAGTCGCGGCTGCTGCACGATCGAGGACTCGATGGACGCGCAGCGCGCGGCCAACGTCATCGGCATCCCGTACTACGTGTGGGACTTCTCGGAGCGGTTCAAGCTGGACGTCGTCGACGACTTCATCGCCGAGTACTCGGCGGGCCGCACGCCGAACCCGTGCATGCGCTGCAACGAGCGCATCAAGTTCGCGGCGCTGCTGGAGAAGGCGCTCGACCTCGGCTTCGACGCCGTCTGCACCGGCCACTACGCCAGCATCCGCACCGATGCGGACGGCAACCGCGAGCTGCACCGGGCGAGCGACTGGGCGAAGGACCAGTCGTACGTCCTCGGCGTGCTCACCGCCGAGCAGCTCGCGCACGCGATGTTCCCGCTCGGCGCGACGCCGTCGAAGGCGGAGGTCCGCGCGGAGGCGGCTGCGCGCGGCCTGAGCGTTGCGAACAAGCCGGACTCGCACGACATCTGCTTCATCCCGGACGGCGACACCCGCGGCTGGCTGGCCGAGCGGGTGGGAGCCGAGACCGGCGACATCCTCGACCGAGACGGCAACCGGCTCGGAACGCACGAGGGCGCGCACGCGTTCACGGTCGGCCAGCGCAAGGGGCTGAACATCGGCTACCCGTCGCCGGACGGCCGCCCGCGGTTCGTGCTCGAGGTGCGGCCGAAGGAGAACACGGTCGTCGTCGGGCCCAAGGAGGCCCTGGACATCGCCGAGATCGCCGGGTCGCGGTTCACCTGGGCGGGGCAGCCGCCGGTGGATGCGCACGCGCCGTTCGCGTGCGACGTGCAGATCCGCGCGCACGCCGATCCCGTCCCCGCTGTCGCGGTGGTGCGCGACAGCGAGTTGGTCGTCCGCCCCGACACGCCGCTCGACGGCGTCGCACCCGGCCAGACCGCCGTGATCTACGTCGGCACGCGGGTACTCGGCCAGACCACGATCGACCGCACGGTCTCCGCCGTCCCCGCCTGAGACGGCAGCTGCTTCGCGGCCCGCTCACAGTTCGTGACGAATCGCCGTCGTTCGTGACGAACGGCCGCGATTCGTGACGAATCCCGGCAGGCGCGGGAGGCCAGGGACCGTCGGGGGTGATCGGTAGGCTTGCAATCGTGGCGAACGAGACGACGGACGACGACCTCGCGCAGGCGCGCGCGGAGGCGCAGCAGCTGACGACCCGCATCCTGGAGCTGCGTGACGCGTACTACGAGCGGGACACGGTGCTCGTCAGCGACGAGGAGTACGACCGCATGATGCGGCGCCTCGAGGAGCTGGAGCGCCTGCATCCCGAGCTGCAGAGCCAGGACAGCCCGACTCAGACGGTCGGCGGCCGTGCCCAGACCACCCTGTTCGCCCCCGTGCAGCATGCCGAGCGGATGCTCAGCCTCGACAACGTGTTCTCGCTCGAGGAGTTCGAGGCCTGGGCCGCGCGCGTCGAGCGGGACGCCGGGCGCCGCGTCGACTACCTGTGCGAGCTCAAGATCGACGGGCTCGCGATCAACCTGCGTTACGAGAACGGCGTCCTGGTGACCGCCGCCACCCGCGGCGACGGGGTCGTGGGAGAGGACGTCACCGAGAACATCCGCTACATCCCCGCCATCCCGGCGCGGCTGGCGGGCGACGGCCCGTTCCCGCCGCTCGTCGAGGTGCGCGGCGAGGTGTTCTTCCCCGTCGCCCAGTTCGACGAGCTGAACGAGCACCAGCAGGAGGCGGGCGAGCGCGTCTTCGCCAACGCCCGCAACGCCGCGAGCGGCTCGCTGCGGCAGAAGGCGGAGGGCAAGAACCCCGCCCAGCTCGCGCTCATGCGCGACCGGCTCCGCCGCCTGCACATGCTCGTGCACGGCATCGGCGCCTGGCAGAACCCGCCGGTCGACTCCCAGTCCAAGACCTACGAGCTGCTGCAGTCCTGGGGGCTGCCCACCTCGACGCACTATCGCGTGCTCGACGACGCGAAGAAGGTGGACGAGTTCATCGAGTACTTCGGCGCGCACCGCGGCAGCGTCGAGCACGAGATCGACGGCATCGTCATCAAGGTGGACGAGCTCGCCCTGCACGACGAGCTCGGCGCGACCTCGCGCGCGCCCCGCTGGGCCATCGCGTACAAGTACCCGCCGGAGCAGGTGAACACGAAGCTGCTCGACATCGTCGTCAGCGTCGGCCGCACCGGACGCGCGACGCCGTTCGCGGTGATGGAGAAGGTGCGGGTCGCCGGCTCCGAGGTGCGCCAGGCGACGCTGCACAACCAGGACGTGGTGAAAGCGAAGGGCGTCCTCATCGGCGACACCGTGGTGCTGCGCAAGGCGGGCGACGTGATCCCGGAGGTGCTCGGCCCGGTCGTCGAGCTGCGCGACGGCAGCGAGCGCGAGTTCGTCATGCCGGAGAACTGCCCGGAGTGCGGCACCCGGCTGGCGCCGGCCAAGGAGGGCGACATCGACCTCCGCTGCCCGAACGCCGAGTTCTGCCCGGCGCAGGTCCGCGGCCGCGTGGAGCACATCGGCTCGCGCGGCGCGCTCGACATCGAGGCGCTCGGCGAGGTCGCGGCCGCGGCCCTCACCCAGCCGCGCTTCCCGGAGCGGGCGCCGCTGCCGACCGAGGCGGGACTGTTCGGGCTGACGCTGGCCGACCTGTTCCCGATCGAGGTCGTCGTCCGGGACTCCGAGACCGGGCTGCCGAAGCTCACCGACGCCGGAACCGAGAAGGTGGACACGCCCTTCCGCCGGCGCCGGCAGAAGAAGGACGGCGTGTTCGATCCCGGGGCGGCCGAGTTCTCCGGGGACGAGACCTTCGTGCCGTCGAAGTCCGCCGTGGAGCTGCTCGGCAACCTCGCGGCGGCGCGCACCAAGCCGCTCTGGCGCATCCTCGTCGCCCTCAACATCCGGCACGTCGGCCCCGTGGCCGCGCGCGCCCTCGCCGATCACTTCGGGTCCCTCGACGCGATCCGCTCGGCGACGCGGGAGGAGCTTGCGGCCGTGGACGGCGTCGGCGGAATCATCGCGGACGCGGTGCTCGCGTGGTTCGAGGTCGACTGGCACCGCGAGATCGTCGAGCGCTGGGCCGCCGACGGCGTGCAATTCGCGACGCCGGGCCACACGGGCCCCGGACAGGCGGCCGAGGGCGGCGGTGTTCTGGCCGGTCTCACGGTCGTGGCGACCGGGTCGCTGGAGGGCTACACGCGCGAGGGGGCGCAGGAGGCCATCATCGCCGCGGGCGGCAAGGCGGCGTCCAGCGTCTCCAAGAAGACCGACTTCGTGGCCGCCGGCCCGGGCGCCGGTTCCAAGCTCGCGAAGGCGGAGGAGCTCGGGGTCCGGATCCTGGACGCGGCGCAGTTCCGGCTGCTTGTGGAACAGGGACCGGACGCCCTGGATTAGGGTCCGCCGCTGTGTGGACAGGATACAAATTCTCCCCCTGAATCGGGGGTAGAACGGCCAGCCGACGCCCGTGAAGGTACCGCTAGAGTCGAGGTGTGCGCTGCCCGTGGCGCACGATAGGCATAGCTCGCACGCTCTCGGAGGGACCCGGACGGAGTGCTGGTCGGCTTTGCGGCAGTATCCATCGTCACCTCGGTCGTCAGCGGACTCACCGGGGCCGTTGCCATGCCCGCGGACGCTCACCTCGCGCCGTCCTCGGTAGCCGTCGACGCGTCCGGAACCGCGCGCGTCTCGGCCTCTCCGACCTCGGTCGGGGACGCACCGGCCAGCTCGGGCGGGACCGGTTCCTCCGCCGCCTCCGCGGCGACCGGGGTCCTCGGCTCGATCCAGGCGGTCGACCCCGCCGCGCTTCCCGGGTTCCTCGGCGCGCACACGGCCGATCTCGACCGCCTGCTCAGCGCACCCCCGCCCGCCGCCGACGTCAGCACCCTCTGGCGCCTGCTCGACCCGGCAAGGCAGAAGGCACTGCTGCGCGCGGCGCCGCACGTGGTCGGGAACCTGGAGGGCATCCCGTACGCCGTGCGCGGGAAGGCGAACGCGCTGGACCTCACCCGCACGATGACGCACGCGAGGGAGCAGCTGAAGACCGAGCACGGCAAGGCGGAGCGCGTCTCGCTCAAGCAGCGGCTGACCACGCTGGGCAATGTCGAGGCCGCGCTGAAGAAGAAGGACGGCGTCGCCAGGACCCTGGTCTCGCTCGACACCTCGGAGAACGCGAAGGCCGCGATCGTGGTGGGCGACCTGAGCACCGCGCGATACGTCAGCGTACTGGTGCCGGGGATGTACATGTCGGTGGGCGAGCAGATCGAGGCGTGGGCCGCCGTCGCCCAGGACATCCACGATCAGGAGACGGGATTCCTCACCCGCTTCCTCGGTCCGCGGTCGTCGACAGCGGCGCCCGGCGTGGCGGTGGTCGCCTGGATCGGCTACCAGACCCCGATGCTGATGAACATCGGCGGCCTGCAGCTGGCACGAGAGGGCGCGGACAGCCTGGAGCGCACGCTGCAGGGCATCCAGGCGCTCCGCCAGGACGACCCGCCCTACCTCAGCGTGTTCGCGCACTCGTACGGCTCGACGGCGGCGCTGCTCGCGCTCGAACGGCACACCGTCACCGTCGACGCGCTGGCGCTGATGGGCTCGCCCGGCTCCGACGCGCAGTCCGTGCGCGACCTCGCGGTGCGCGGCGGGAACGTCTTCGTCGGCGAGGCGCCGATGGACCCGATCGTCAACAGCGCCTTCTTCGGCAGCGACCCGGGATCGCCCCGGTACGGCGCGAAGCCGATGGGGACGCAGGGTGCAGTCGACCCGATCACGCACCGCACGCTCGCCGGCTCCAGCGGCCACAACGAGTATTTCACCGCGGGCACCGAGTCCGTCCGGAACCTCGCCCTCATCGGCATCGATCAGGGGCGGCTCGTGCTCGGCTCCTCCGGCTCCTCCGACACCCCGGAGACGTCCACCGCGTCCGCGCGCTGACCGCTGGCGCATAATGGGGTGCGATGCAGCCGGACGACACCGCTCCCGCCGACCCCGATCGGCCCGCGGTCGAGCCTGAGCCGGAGCAGTCGCGCGGCGCATCCCGCCGCAGCTTCCTGCGGAGCGCGGGGCTCGTCGCCGCCGGGGCCGTCGCCGGCGGCGCGGCGGGAGGAGCAGCCGGGGCCGCGATCGCCGCGCAGCAGGCCGCTCGGCCCTCCGCGCACGAGGAGTCGGGGGAGGAGTACCCGCCGCTGCCGCCGCGGACGAAGCCCGGCTTCGACCACCTCGTCGTGCTCATGTACGAGAACCGGTCGTTCGACAACCTGCTCGGCTACCTCTACGACGAGTCGACGCTGCCCGCTGGCGAGCGCTTCGACGGCCTGGCGTTCGGCCGGCACACCAACCCCGATCCCGCCGGCGGCGAGATCCCCGTGCATCCGTACACGGGCACCACCGACTTCGTGATGCGCCAGCCGTCGCCGGACCCCGGCGAGTTCTACCCGCACGTGAACACGCAGCTCTTCGGCGTCGTCGACCCGCCCTCCAACGCGGACGCCGACCTCCGCGAGATGAAGCCGCCGTACAACGCGCCCCCCGCCGGCGCGAAGCCGACGATGTCGGGCTTCGTCCGCGACTACATCGGCGTGCTCCGCAAGGACACCGGCCGGGAGCCTGGGCCGGAGGAGTACCGGCGCATCATGGGCGCGTTCACGCCGGACATGCTGCCGGTGTTCTCCACCCTCGCCCGGCAGTTCGCCGTCTGGGACGACTGGCACTGCGCCGTGCCGTCGCAGACGTTCTGCAACCGCTCGTTCTTCCACGCGTCGACCTCGCATGGCTATGTCGACAACGGCGGCGAGGGCGGCCTGCGCAAATGGTTCGACCCGGCCAATGCGTCCCCGACGATCTTCAACAGGCTCGAGGACGCGGGCCGCAGCTGGCGGGTGTACTTCGACGACCGCCAGCTGATCTCCCTCACCGGCTTCATCCACGCGCCGGTGCTCGAGCCGTATTGGAAGACGAACTTCCGGACCATGACGGACTTCTACAAGGACGTGGAGGAGGGGACCCTCCCCGACTACGCGTTCGTGGAGCCCCGGCTGCTGTACGACCACAACGACATGCACCCGCCGGGCGGTCCGGATACGTACGAGGACGTCGACGGCTCCGCGATCGTCGGCGGGGCGATCTCCGACGTGCGGGCTGGGGACCTGCTGCTGCACCGCGTCTACTCGGCGATCCGCTCCTCCCGCAGCGCCGACGGCTCCAACGCGCTGAACACGATGCTGCTCGTCACCTTCGACGAGCACGGCGGCACCTACGACCACGTCGCGCCGGGCCCGGCGACGCCCCCGGACGACAGCGGACCCGGCGAGAACGGCTTCGGCTTCGACCGGCTCGGCCTCCGCGTGCCCGCCATCGCGATCTCCGCGTACACCGAGCGGAACACCATCCTGCACGAGGAGATGCACCACTCGGCGGTGATCGCGACACTCTGCAGGAAGTTCCGGATGCCGCACCTGACCGAGCGCGACCGCGGCGCGCGGACCGTCGACGCGGCGATCAACCGGTCGACTCCGCGCCAGCCGGGGACGTGGCCGGACACGCATCCCCAGTACCTACCCGCGAACCCGGAGGCGGACGCGCCGTCGCCGGGGGACGAGGACCGGCCGCTCAGTCCGCCCGGGGTCGGCCTGGTCGGCCTGCTGACGGCGCGCTACGGCAGCCCGGAGGATCGGGTGCCGCGCACGTACAAGGAGGCGTACGACGCCGTGAACAGGCTGGGGCGAGGGCTCTTCGGCTCACCCTAGAATTGGAACCGTCCACCCCGAGAATCTCACGGAGACGCACACGTGCCTGAATCAAACGCTGCCGAGATCAGCGCAGAACAGGTCGCCTACCTGGCCAACCTCGCCAGGATCGACCTCAGCCCGGAAGAGATCGAGTCGCTGACCAGCGAGCTCGGTCAGATCGTCGAAGCGGTCGCCAAGGTGCAGGAGGTCGCGGGTCCCGAGGTCCCGGCCACCAGCCACCCGCTGCCGCTCACCAACGTGTTCCGGCCCGACGAGGTGCGGCCGTCGCTGACGGTCGAGCAGGCGCTCTCCGGAGCCCCAGAGCGCGAGGGCGACCGGTTCCGCGTCGCCACCATCCTGGACGAGGAGTAGGCGAGACCATGACCGATCTGATCAGACTCTCCGCGTCCGCGCTCGCCGACCTGCTCACCGCGGGCGAGGTGTCGTCCGTCGAGGCGACCCGCGCGCACCTCGACCGCATCGAGGCCGTGGACCAGGATGTGCACGCGTTCCTGCACGTCGCCGCCGAGAAGGCGGTGCGCACCGCCGCCGAGATCGACGGCCGCCGCGCCGCGGGCGACCCGCTCGGCCCGCTCGCCGGTGTGCCCATCGCGATCAAGGACGTGCTCGCCACCGACGACATGCCCTCCACCTCCGGCTCGAAGATCCTCGAGGGCTGGGTGCCCCCGTACGACGCGACCGTGGTGCGCAAGCTCCGCGAGGCCGACCTGGTGCCGCTCGGCAAGACCAACATGGACGAGTTCGCGATGGGCTCCTCCACCGAGCACTCCGCCTACGGTCCGACCCGCAACCCGTGGGACCTGGAGCGCATCCCCGGCGGGTCCGGCGGCGGTTCCGCCGCGGCGGTGTCCGCCTTCGAGGCCCCGCTGGCGCTCGGCTCCGACACCGGCGGCTCGATCCGTCAGCCCGCCGCCGTCACCGGCTCCGTCGGCGTCAAGCCGACCTACGGCGGCGTGAGCCGCTACGGCGCGATCGCGCTCGCGAGCTCGCTCGACCAAGTCGGCCCGGTCTCCCGCACGGTGCTGGACGCCGGTCTGCTGCACGATGTCATCGCCGGGCACGACCCGTTCGACTCCACCTCGCTCACCGACACCTGGCCGTCGATGGCGGATGCGGCGCGCGCCGGCCACGCCGACGGCGCCCTGCGCGGCGTCCGCGTCGGCGTCATCCGCGAGATCTCCGGCGAGGGCTTCCAGCCGGGGGTCAAGCAGCGCTTCGACGAGGCGCTCGCGCTCCTGGAGAGCGCCGGCGCCGAGATCGTGGAGGTGAGCGCCCCGAGCTTCGAGTACGCGGTCGCCGCCTACTACCTGATCCTCCCGGCCGAGGCCTCCAGCAACCTGGCCCGCTTCGACTCGGTGCGCTTCGGCCTGCGGGTCGACCCCGCCGACGGCCCGGTCACCGTCGAGCGCGTGATGTCCGCGACCCGCGACGCCGGCTTCGGCCCCGAGGTCAAGCGCCGCATCATCCTGGGCACCTACGCGCTCAGCGCCGGTTACTACGACGCCTACTACGGCAGCGCCCAGAAGGTGCGCACGCTCATCCAGCGCGACTTCTCGGCAGCGTTCGAGAAGGTGGATGTGCTGGTCAGCCCGAGCGCGCCGACCACGGCCTTCAAGTTCGGCGAGAAGCTGGCGGACCCGATGGCGATGTACCTCAACGACATCACCACCATCCCCGCCAACCTCGCCGGCGTGCCCGGCATGGGCCTGCCGATCGGCCTCGCGCCGGAGGACGGGCTCCCGGTCGGGATGCAGCTGATGGCGCCGGCCCGCGCCGACGCCCGGCTCTACACCATCGGCGCCGCGCTCGAGCGGCTGCTGGAGGAGAAGTGGGGGCACACGCTGCTCAGTCAGGCGCCCGATCTGAGCGCCACCGAGATGTTCGCGAGCGAAGAGGGAGCCGTCTGATGGCCAAGGTCGCACTGATGGACTACGACAAGGCCCTCGAGCTGTTCGAGCCGGTGCTCGGCTTCGAGGTGCACGTCGAGCTGAACACCGCCACCAAGATGTTCTGCGGCTGCGCGAACGAGTTCGGCTCCGGTGCCAACACCAACACCTGCCCGACCTGCCTCGGTCTCCCGGGCGGCCTGCCGCAGGTGAACGAGAAGGCGATCGAGTCGAGCATCCGCCTCGGCCTCGCGCTCGGCTGCGACATCGCAGAGTCGAGCCGGTTCGCGCGGAAGAACTACTTCTACCCGGACCTCGCCAAGAACTTCCAGACCTCGCAGTACGACGAGCCGATCGCGCACGACGGCGAGATCACGATCGAGCTGGAGAACGGGCGCGAGCTGACCATCCAGATCGAGCGCGCGCACATGGAGGAGGACGCGGGCAAGCTCACCCACATCGGCGGCGCGACCGGCCGCATCCAGGGCGCCGACCACTCGCTCGTGGACTTCAACCGCGGCGGGGTGCCGCTGGTCGAGATCGTCACCAAGATGATCGAGGGCGCGGAGGCGGACGCCCCCGAGGTGGGCCGCACCTACGTGCGCGCGATCCGCGACATCGTGAAGGGGCTCGGCGTCTCCAACGCGCGCATGGAGGAGGGCAACGTGCGCTGCGACGCGAACGTGTCGCTGCGCCGCCGCGGCTCGGACACGCTCGGCACCCGCACCGAGACCAAGAACGTGAACTCGCTGCGCTCGATCGAGCGCGCCGTACGCTACGAGATCCAGCGGCAGGCCGCCATCCTGGACGCCGGCGGGGCGATCGTGCAGGAGACCCGGCACTGGCACGAGGACACGGGGACGACCTCCGCGGGTCGCCCGAAGTCCGACGCCGACGACTACCGCTACTTCCCTGAGCCCGACCTGGTGCCCGTCGCGCCGAGCCGGGAGTGGGTGGAGGAGCTCCGCGGAACCCTGCCGGAGCAGCCCGCGGTGCGTCGCAAGCGCCTGACGGCCGAGTGGGGCTTCACCGCGCTCGAGTTCCAGGACGTCGCGAACGCCGACCTGCTCGACGAGCTGGAGGCGACCATCGCCGCGGGCGCGACGCCCGCCGCCGCTCGCAAGTGGTGGACCGGCGAGATCGCCCGGCTCGCGAACGCGCAGGGCGTTCCGGCCGGGACGCTCGTGAGCCCGCAGCACGTCGCGGAGCTGGCCGCGCTCATCGAGGCCGGCACGCTCACCGATCGCCTGGCGCGCCAGGTGCTGGAGGGCGTGATCGCGGGTGGGGGCGCACCGCAGCAGGTCGTCGACGCTCGCGGGCTCGCGGTCGTGTCCGATGACGGCGCGCTCATCGCCGCGATCGACGAGGCACTGGCCGCCCAGCCGGACGTGCTCGAGAAGATCCGCGACGGCAAGGTGCAGGCCGCCGGCGCCGTGATCGGCGCCGTGATGAAGGCGATGAAGGGCCAGGCGGACGCCGCGCGCGTGCGCGAGCTGGTGCTGGAGCGCGCATCCCAGTGATGGCGCGTCGGGCGTGATCGAGCTGGTCACGGAGGCGAGCGCGGAGGCAACCGCCGCCGCGCTCGCCCCGGTGCTCATCGACACGGTGTCCTCTGGCGCCAGCGTCGGCTGGATCGAGCCGCCATCGCACGAGGACGCGACCGCCTGGTGGGCGCGGCTGCTGGCGGACCCGGACGCCGAGACGTGGATCGCACGCGAGGGCGACCGGGTGCTCGGCACCATCACGCTGGTGCGCGCGAGCAAGCGCAACGGGCCACACCGCGCCGAGGTGATCAAGCTGATGGTGCACAGGGACGCCAGGGGACGCGGCATCGCTCC
The DNA here is from genome assembly GCF_040050925.1 of Leifsonia sp. NPDC080035. Taxonomy (NCBI): domain Bacteria; kingdom Bacillati; phylum Actinomycetota; class Actinomycetes; order Micrococcales; family Microbacteriaceae; genus Leifsonia; species Leifsonia sp. NPDC080035. The sequence goes on from NZ_CP157390.1 coordinate 3,297,362, forward strand.
GGCCCTGATGGCGGCGCTGGAGGCGCACGCCACCGCTTCCGGACTCACCCTGCTCGTGCTGGACACCGAGACCGGGAGCCTCGCCGAGTCGCTGTACACGCGCTGGGGCTGGCAGACGGCCGGCGCCATCCCGGACTACGCGGTCCGTCCCTCGGGCGCTCTCGGCGCCACCACCCTGATGTACAAGCGGCTGGGCGGAGCCGGACTACGGTAGGCGCATGGGCGTCTTCACTCTCGGCGGGCTGACCACCGCGCCCGCCGCATCCCGCACCGACCTGCTGGCACCGGCCGCGCTCGACGCGCTGACGGCGCTGGGCTGGCTGGAGAGGGTCGGCGTCGTCGAGATCGACCCGGATGTGTCCGACACCGCGGCAACGAAGGAGCGGTTCGGGCTGGACGCCGCGACCCTCGCGAACTGCGTCGTCGTCGGGGGCAAACGCGAGGGCCTCGAGCGGATCGCCGCCTGTGTCGTCCTGGCGACGACCCGCGCGGACGTCAACGGCGCGGTCAAGCGCCTGCTGGACGTGCGCAAGGCCTCGTTCCTGCCGATGGACCGTGCGGTGGAGCTGACCGGGATGGAGTACGGCGGCATCACCCCGATCGGCCTCCCCGAGCCGTGGCCGGTACTCGTCGACGCGCGCGTGGCCGGCACCGACGTCGTGATCATCGGCTCCGGTGTGCGCCGCTCCAAGATCCTGCTGCCCGGCCGGCTCCTCGGCGAGTTGCCGTCCGCGCGGCTCGTCGAGGGTCTCGGCCTTCCGGTGCCGTCGTCGTGACCTCGCAGGTGGACCGGATGCTCGGCCCGGTGCGGTCGCGGCTCATCGAGACGCTGTCCGGACGCTCGGACCGCATCCCGTCGTGGGTGCTCCGGCTCGAGGACGGCGAGGACGAGGGGTTCTTCGCTCCGGGAAGCGCGCCGTGGGTCGTCCACGGCGGAATGCCGACCCTCGTCGCCGGAGTGCGGGCGCTGCTGCTGCAGGCGCTGCATCCCGGAGCCCTGGCGGGCGTCCGCGAGCACTCCCGCTACCGGGAGGACCCGCTCGGCAGGCTCGCGGGCACCATCCAGTGGATCCACACTGTCACCTTCGGCAGCCGCGGCCAGGCGATCGCCGGCTCCGAGATGGTGAAGACGCTGCACAGGAGCGTGGTCGGGACCTACGTGGACGGGCACGGGAGCACCCGGCCCTACGCCGCGAACGACCCGGAGCTCGCCGCGTGGGTCCACGTCGCGTTCACCGACGCCTTCCTCACGGCGCACGAGAACTGGGGGTCGCCGATCCCGGGCGGTGCCGACGGCTACGTGGCGCAGTGGGCGACGGCGGGCGAGCTGATGGGCGTCGAGGACCCGCCGCGGACGGCCGCGGAGCTCCGGGCCCGCATCGACGACGCGACCGACACCGGCGACCTGCGCGGGGGAGCGGAGGTCGAGGAGATCGTCCGCTTCATCCGCCGGGCGCCGCTGTCCCCGGTGCTGCGCCCGTCCTACCGGATCGTGTTCCGCGCCGCCGTCTCCACGCTCGAACCCCGGCATCGACGGCTGCTCGGGCTGCCCGAGCGCGACCGTCTTCCCGTGCACGCCACGACCGGCCTCGTCCTGCGCGGCGCCGGCGTCCTCCTCGGCGAGCACACCCAGGCCGAGCTCGCTGCGCGCCGCCGGCTCGCGCGGCTGGCCGGCAGCTCCGGCGAGGGGCAGGATACGCTCGAACCGGTCGACGAGGCAGGGACGCCGTCGCCGGCCGTGCGGAACCCGCAGCGGAAGGAGAGCGAGTGACCGAGCGCAGCCGAACCGTGCACTGGGAGGACCCGGCGCCGGGTGTCGCCGTGATGCCGAGCCTCAGCGGCCTGGAGTACCTGCACCGGATGATCGCGGGGGAGCTGCCTCCGCCTCCTATCGCGAGCCTGATGGGGATGACCCTGACCGAGGCGGAGCCGGGCAAGGCGGTGTTCGTGTGCGACCCGGACGAGTCACACTACAACCCCATCGGGACAGTGCACGGCGGCTTGGTCTGCACTCTCCTGGACTCGGCGCTCGGCTGCGCGGTGCAGTCGACGCTGCCGCAGGGGCAGGGCTACACGTCGATCGAGATCAAAGTCAACTACCTGCGCCCGGTCTTCGCGACCAGCGGCCCGCTCACCTGCGTCGCCACCGTGACGAAGCCGGGAAACCGGGTCGCCTTCGCCGACGGCGTCGTGACGGACGGCTCCGGCAAGACGGTCGCGACCGCCACGGGCTCGCTCCTCGTCTTCCCGATCGCCTGACGGGCGGGCGAAATCTGGGGAGGGGCGTCGAGCGGTCGCGACACGCCGCCATCTACGAGCCGTCGCGGCGTGTCGCGACCGGTCAGCGGTGCGCCGTTCAGCCCTGCTGGTCCTTCAGCAGCTGATCGCGGACCTTGCGCCGGATGACCTTGCCGACGATGCTGCGCGGCAGCTCGTCCACCTGCACGATGTGCTTGGGCACCTTGTACGGGGTGAGGCAGTCGCGGGCGTGGGCGCGCATCGCCGCCTCGTCGAAGGAGGCGCCGGGCTTCATCACGACGGCGGCGACGACGTCCTCGCCGCCGCGCCGGTGCGGGAGGCCGACGACGGCCACATCCTCCACGCCCTCGAACGGGCGCAGCGCATCCTCGACCTCGGTCGGCGAGACGTTGAAGCCGCCGGTGACGATCAGCTCCTTGATGCGGTCGACGATGCGGACGAAGCCGTCCTCGTCCATCGTGACGATGTCGCCGGTGCGGAACCAGCCATCCGCGGTGAGCACCTTCGCCGTCTCCTCGGTGCGGCGCCAGTACCCGGAGAACACCTGGGGTCCGCGGGCCAGCAGCTCCCCCTCCTCGCCGAACGCGCGGTCGACGGACGGGTCGTCGGGGTCGGCGACGCGCAGCTCGGTGCTGGAGAGCGGCAGGCCGACCGTCCCCGGGCGGCGGGTCGCTCCGACCGGGTTCGCCATCAGCACGGGCGAGCACTCCGAGAGGCCGTAGCCCTCGACGAGGAAGCCGCCGGTCTTCTGCTCCCAGAGGTCGACGATGGACTGCGGGAGGCTCATCGCGCCCGAGATCGCGATCTGGATGCCCGACAGCGAGACCCGGCGCTTCTCCGCCGCCTGCACCAGCCGCTCGTAGATCGGCGGCACCGCGGGCAGGAAGGTCGCCGGGTGCTTCTTCACGACATCCAGGACGAGGTCGGGGTCGAACTTGGGGAACAGCACGAGCCGTGCGCCCATGCTCATCGCGAAGGTGAGGCAGAGGGTCAGCCCGTACGCGTGGAACAGCGGCAGCACGGCGTAGACCACCGATGTTCCGCGCTCGATCGTCGGCACCCAGGCGCGCGCCTGTGCGGCGTTCACGGTGAGGTTGCTGTGGCTGAGCATGGCGCCCTTCGGCGTGCCCGTCGTGCCGGAGGTGTACTGGATGAGGGCGAGGTCGTCGCCTTCCGGCCGGGGGACGGACGCCTTCAGCCGGCGCGAGGCGACCAGCGTCTCCCAGGTGATCGTGCCGGAGACGGTCGTGGTCAGCTGCTCGCGGGCCTTGCGGGCGGCGGGGATGGGGAGGCGGAGGGCGAAGCGCTTGCTCGCGGGCATCGCTCGGGTGATGTCCACCGAGACGACGGTGGTGACGGCGAGGTCCGCCGGAAGCTCCTGGACCGTCTTGGCAACCTTGTCCCAGACGATCGCGACGGTGGCGCCGTGGTCCTCGAACTGGTGGCGGAGCTCGCGCGGTGTGTAGAGCGGGTTGTGCTCCACGATGACGGCGCCGAGCCGCAGCGCCGCGTAGAACGCGACGACGTGCTGGGGGCAGTTCGGCAGCACGAGCGCGACGCGGTCGCCCTTGCGCACCCCGCGCTTGCGCAGGCCCTCGGCGGCGCGCGCGATCTGATCGCCGAGCTCGGCGTACGTCGTCGTGGCCCCGAAGAACTCGAGCGCGACGTGCTTGCCGTAGGTCGCGACCGACTCGTCGATCAGGTGGGCGAGGGATCCGGCCGGCACGTCCACGTCCGCCGGCACGTCCGGGGCGTAACTGGACAGCCACGGACGTTCGCTGTAGATACTCACACGGGAAGCCTACGGCGCAGCGGTCAGCGACCGCACCGCCTCCTCGATCGGGGTGTCACCGGAGACGGCCTCCCAGGTCCTGCCGATGCTCGCCGGCTCGTCCAGGCAGACGGCGATCAGGAGCGCGACGTCCTCGCGCGCGATCGAGCCACGCGGGACGCTCTCGCCGAGCTGCACGCGCCCGGTGCCCTCGTCGAAGGTGAGCCCGCCCGGTCGCAGGATGGTCCAGTCGAGGCCGGACTCGCGCAGCCGGGCGTCCGCATCCCGCTTGGCCTCGACGTAGGCGCGCCAGACCGGCTCCGTGTCCTCCGGGAGGGGGGCGTCGACGCCCCACGCCGAGACCTGGACGAACCGGCGGATGCCCGCCTTCGCCGCGGCCTCGGCCGACTTCACCGAGCCCTCGTAGTCGACGGTGCGCTTGCGCTCGATGCCGGACCCGGCGCCGGCTCCGGCGGTGAACACGACTGCGTCGCAGCCCTCGAACGCGGCGGCGATGGCGTCCGTGTCGGCGCGCTCGATGTCCAGGAGCACGCCCTGGCCGCCCAGCCGGTACACGTCTTCCGCGTGTTCGTCGGCCCGGACCAGGCCGACGAAGTCGTCCCCTCGGTCGTACAGCACCCGCATGAGCTGCTGGGCGACTTTTCCGTGGGCTCCGACGATCGCGATTCGTGACATGCTCCCATCTTGCTCCTCTCCGGCGCCGGTCCGCTCACGGCGAACCTTCTCGCGCGTCGACGGCGGGATGCACTAGCGTCGGAGCCATGTCGGCGGTACTGGAGCTCATCGGGCGCGTCTTCGCGTCCGCTGTCACGCCGTCGACGCTCTCGCCCTCCGGGCTCGTCGCCCTCGCCGGTCTCGTCGGTGCCATCGGCATCGTCGCGGCGATCGCGACGGCCGCGGTCCGCTCGGTCGCCGCGCTGGCGGCCTCGCTGCGCGTGCGCGCGTCCTGGTCGACGCCCGCCGAGCCGCCCGCGGGCTGGCTTGTGGAGAGCGAAGCCGATCCGGACGCGGACGGCCACCCCCGCCCGAGGGCACCGGGCATCCTGCTGCCGGCCGTGTGACGGGCGTCGTGCGACGCGCCGGCGCGGCCGGTCGACGTCAGCCGACTCCTCACAGACAGCAGGGACACCCATGGACTTCTTCTCCTGGCCGCCCGTCGCGGCCCTCATCGACTTCGCCTACCGCGTCGTCACCGCCCTCTCCGAGGGCGTCGAACCGTTCGCAGGGGCCGCCTCCGGCCTCGTCGCCGTCGCCGTGCTCACCGTGCTGGTGCGCACGCTCCTCCTCCCGGTCGGCGTCAGCCAGGTGCGCGCCGAGTACACGCGCCGCAGGCTGGCGCCGAAGATCGCGGAGCTGCAGCGCAGGCACGGCCACGACCGCGAGCTGCTGGCCCGCAAGACGATGGAGCTCTACCAGGACGAGCGCACGTCGCCATTCGCCGGGATGCTGCCGCTCCTCGCGCAGATCCCGGTCGTCACGCTCGTCTACGCGGTGTTCACGCACGCGAACATCGCCGGGCACCCGAACGCCCTCCTCGGCGAGTCGGTCCTCGGCGCGCCGCTCGGCACCAGCTTCGTCGCCCTCACCGGGCTCGGCTCCTCGGTCTGGCCCGCCATCACCGTCTACATCGGTGTGCTCGCGCTGATCGCGGTGGTCACAACGGTGTCGCGGCGCGTCCTCGCCCTGCCGCGGCCCGAGGGGACGCCCGCGCCGACGGGAGTGGTGCGCGCGCTGTCCTTCCTGCCGTACGTCACGGTGGTGTTCGCCGCGTTCGTGCCGCTGGCCGCGGCCGTGTACATTCTGACCACGACAGCGTGGACGGTGGTGGAGCGCTTCGTGCTCCGCCGCGTCCTCGACCCGGACCGGAGAGGGACCCAGCCATCGACATCGCACTGACACCCGTCCCGGAACTCGCCACCGAGCGCCTCCGGCTGGTGCCGCTCGGCCCCGAGCACATCGCGCGGACCTGGGCGGCACTGCAGGAGCCCGAGGTGATGCGCCTCACCGGAACCCACGCCGCGTTCACCGAGGACGGGGTGCGTGACTGGCTCTCCTCGCTGGCTTCGCGCGACGACCGCGCCGACTGGGCGATCCTGCGCGCGGAGGACGGCGAGCACATCGGCGAGGCGGTGCTGAACGACCTGGACGAGGACAACCGGTCGGCGGGCTTCCGCATCGCCCTGGGCGCGCCGCGCTGGTTCGGGCGGGGCTACGGCACCGAGGCGACCCGGGCCGTGCTGGACCACGCATTCGGGACGGCTGGCCTGCACCGCGTCGAGCTGGAGGTGTTCGCGTTCAACCCGCGCGCCCAGCGCGCCTACGAGAAGGCGGGCTTCGTCACCGAGGGCAGGCGGCGGGATGCGCTGCTCTGGGAGGGCGAATGGGTCGACGCCATCGTGATGGGATGCCTCGCGCATGTTCCGGCGCAGAGCTGAGCGGCCCGTCCACGACCCGTCCGGCACGGCGCTCGGCGTCGGGGTCCAGGTCTACGTGACCGAGCGGACGCCGGCGACGGGCGAGGACTGGCCGGGGGAGCCGACCGGTGTCATCGTCGCGCCGGGCGACCGCGGCCTGCGCTCCGTCGGCTTGCCGCCGGACGGTCTGACCCGGTGGATCGTGGCGTTCTCCGAGCCCCAGCGCACGCGTGACGGGCGCGGTCCGTTCGAGCGCGCGGCCATCCCGGCGGCGCTGCTCGTGGCCGCGGAGCCGGTGGCGGACGAGCCGGCGGGGGACCTGGCTGCGGGGGAGTGGGAGTGACGATGCTGGGCGTCGGGCTGATCCGTGGCATCAACGTCGGCGGGAGCACGCGGGTGGCGAAGGCGGACCTCGCGGCCTCGTTCGAGCAGGCCGGCTTCCGTGACGTGGTGACGCTGCTGCAGAGCGGCAACGTCGTCTTCGCCGCGGACGTTGCGCCCACCGAGGCCGACGCAGCCACGGTCTCCGCGGAGCTGCGCAGGCGCTCGGGCGTCGATGCCGGCGTCGTGCTGCTGACCGGACCGGAATTCCGCAGGATCGCCGCCGCCAACCCGCTGAGCGGCGACGACGACGCGCGCCTGGTCGTCACCTTCCTCGACCACGAGGTGCCGAGGGGGATCGACGTGCCCGAGCCCGACGGGCTCGCTCCGGAGGAGCTGCGCCTGGGCACGCGGGCCGTCTACCAGTGGTGCCCGCTCGGGGTGTCGAAGTCGCGTGTGCCCGCGTCGTTCTGGCGCTCGCTCGGGCCCGTCGCCACGGCTCGGAACCAGCGGACCGTGCAGCGCATCCTGGCCGAGCTGGACCGCAGGGGATAGCGCGTCCCGACGCCCTTCTCCTGGGCGGCGGGGAAACCTACAATGACGGCATGTTCGTCGAAGGCACCCTTCGATGGCAGGTGACAGAGGACTGCCCCTGGGACCTGTTGATGGCGCTCGCCCTGCGCGACCTCGCCGGGCTCGGCGCCATCGGCGAGCCGGTGCTTCCGCGGCTCTCGCCCGCCGTTGTTCCCGTCCTGCACGGCGCGCGATCGACGATGACAGCGACCCGCCCGCGCCGCGATCTGCTCGAGAGGCAGTGGCTCGCGCTGTTCGAGGCGGCGGCGGACCGCGAGCACCGCGCGCTCACGCCTCTCCTGCAGCCGCCGCACTTCTCCGCGCTGGATCGCGCGATCGAGTTGCAGGACGTCGTGATCGCGAACTACGAGGTCGCGGCTCGCTGGGCGCGCGACCGGCACGCCGAGTACGCCCGCGCCAGCCTGGAGCATCACGCCGTCAGGGCCGCCGACATCGTGGACGTCGTCCGCGAGCGGGAGCACGAACTGCGACGCCAGGCCGGATACTTCCGGCTCGACATCGACGTGCTCCCGCTCGCGGAGGCGGGTGCGTGGATCGTCGGCCCGCACACCGTCGCGGTCAGCACGACCATGCGGGATGACTCGACCGCCTTCCGCGCCTGGTTCCGGCCTCTGGTCGCCGCGCTCGTCTGAGCGGGACGGCGGTTACGGCCGGCGGCCGGTTCAGGCCACGCGCTTGGGCGGGGAGACCGTCTTCGCCGGGTCGGTCTCCGCGACGTCCCCGACGGCCTCGTCGATGCGCGCGAGCACATCGCCGGAGAGCCGGATGCCCGCAGCGGCCGCGTTCGAGGCGACCTGCTCCGGCCGGGAGGCGCCGACGATCGCGCCGGCCACGTTCGGGTTCTGCAGCGCCCACGCCACGGCCAGCTGCGCCATGGTGATGCCGAGCTCGTCGGCGATCGGCCTCAGACGCTGGACGGACTCCAGCACGTCATCGCGCAGGAACTCCTTGATCGCGTTCGCTCCGCCCTTCTCGTCGGCGGCGCGGCTGCCCTCCGGCGGCTGCGCGCCCGGCAGGTACTTGCCGGTCAGAACGCCCTGGGCGACCGGCGACCAGACGATCTGCGAGATGCCGAGCTCGGCGGAGGCCGGGATGACCTGCTTCTCGATCACACGCCACAGCATCGAGTACTGCGGCTGGTTCGAGATCAGCTGGAAGCCGAGCTCCTTCGACAGCGCGTGGCCCGCGCGCAGCTGGTCCGCCGTCCACTCGCTCACGCCGATGTAGAGCGCCTTGCCGGCGCGGACGATGTCCGCGAACGCCTGCATGGTCTCCTCGAGGGGCGTCTCGTGGTCGTAGCGGTGCGCCTGGTAGAGGTCGACGTAGTCGGTGCCGAGGCGCTGCAGCGAGCCGTCGATCGACTCCATGATGTGCTTGCGGGAGAGGCCGGTGTCGTTCGGCCCCTTCGGACCGGTCGGCCAGTAGACCTTCGTGAAGATCTCGAGGGATGCGCGGCGCTGGCCCTTCAGGGCGTCGCCGAGCACCTGCTCCGCGACGGTGTTCGCGTAGGCGTCCGCGGTGTCGAACGTTGTGATGCCCGCGTCGAGCGCCGCGTGGACGCTCTGCGTCGCGGTGTCGTTCTCCACCTGGGAGCCGTGGGTGAGCCAGTTGCCGTAGATTATCTCGGAGATCTTGAGGCCGCTGTTGCCGAGGTATCTGAATTCCATGGCATCACGCTACCCGCCATCGCACGGCTGTCGGCCGGAGGTGGCATCCTTGAACGGTGGGAAAGGCGGACGGCAGCGACAGACGGGTGACGACCGCGCCCGTCGACGACGCGGACGCCACCATCCTGCACGTGGACATGGACGCGTTCTTCGCCTCCGTGGAACTCCTCGACCGTCCGGACGCCCGCGGCAAGCCGGCGATCGTCGGGCACGCCGGCGGCCGCGGCGTCGTGACGAGCGCCACCTACGAGGCGCGCCGGTTCGGCGTGCGCAGCGCGATGCCGATGTCGCAGGCGCTGCGGCTGTGCCCGACCGCGATCATCCTGCCGCCGCACTACGAGAAGTACACCGAGTACTCGGCGAAGGTCATGCAGATCTTCCACGAGGTCACGCCGATCGTGGAACCGCTCAGCATCGACGAGGCGTTCCTCGACGTGTCCGGCGCCAGAAGACTGCTCGGGGCACCGCAGCGCATCGCCGAGCTGATCCGCTCCCGCGTCTTCGAGGAGACCGGGCTGACCTGCTCGGTCGGCGTCGCGGGCACCAAGTTCATGGCCAAGCTCGCCTCGGGCCGGGCCAAGCCCGACGGGATGCTCGTCATCCCTCCGGCGGAGACCGTCGCCTATCTGCGCCCGCTGCCGGTCGGCGCGCTGTGGGGCGTCGGCGCGAGCACCCAGGCGTCGCTGGAGCGGATGGGGATGCGGACGGTCGCCGACCTCGCCGACGCGCCGCTCGCCGTGCTGCAGCGCGCGGTCGGCGACGCGAGCGCGCGTCGCCTGCACGAGCTGGCGAACGGCCGCGACCCGCGCCGCGTGATCACGGAGACGCGCGAGAAGAGCATCGGGCACGAGAACACCTTCGGCGTCGACGTCGAGGACGCCGACCAGCTGCGACGCGAGCTGCTCCGCCTCGCGGGCCGGGTCGGCGAGCGGCTGCGCACGCACGGGATGGTCGGGCGCACCGTCGCCCTGAAGGTGCGCTTCTCGGACTTCCGCACCATCACCCGCTCGCGCACGCTCGCCGAGCCGACGAACGTCGGCCGCCGGCTGTTCGAGGAGGCGTGGGACGTCTTCGAGTCGATCGGCATCGATCTGCGCGCGACGCCGATCCGGCTGATCGGGGTGCGCGCGGAGCAGCTGCTCGACGCGGGCGGCGATGCCCTCGCGCTGTGGGATCCGGACGAGGAGTGGCGCGAGACCGAGCGGACCCTGGACGCGGTGAGTGCGCGGTTCGGCCGCGGCGCGATCGGCCCGGCCTCGCTCGTCCGCCGCGCCCGCGACGCGGACGAGGCCGCCCGCGACGGTCGCAACCCCCGCTGGCTGACCGACTAGCGTCCCGAGGCCTCGACCGGTCGCGACACGCCGCCTGGGCCGTGCCATGGCGGCATGTCGCGGCCGCTCGGCGCCGGATGCGCGCCGCCCTGGTCGTCAGCGCAGGCCGACCGCGATGCCGCGGTGATCGCTCCCGTTGGCGGGGAGGACCTCGCTCTCGGCCGTCGTGAGCCCGCGGACCAGCGCGTGGTCGAGCCGGGCGACGGGGAACGCCGCCGGCCAGGTGAAGCCGAGGCCGAGCGCGCCGTCCGGCGCCTCGCCGAGCCGAGAGAGCAGAGGGGCGAGGGCGCGGTCGCTTCCGGCCGCGTTGAAGTCGCCGACCACGAGGACGTGCGCCGCGTCGTCGGCGGCGACGGTCTTCGCCAGCTCTCCGAGCATGGTGTCGCGCTGCTCGTACTCGCCCGGCCGGACGGAGGCGAGATGCACCGCGTAGACCCGCGTCGGCGCGCCCGGGGTGTCGACATCCACGCTCAGCGCGCGCTGCCAGCCGAGACCGAGCGAGAGACCCTGGCCGTCGTGGAGATCGTACCTGCTCCACAGGCCGACCGTCCCGACGACCAGGTGGTGCGGATACGCGCCGTCGAGGACTCCCTCGACGGCGTCGCGGGAGGCGGCATCGAGCTCCTGCAGGGCGATGAGGTCGGGCGAGCGCTGCGCGAGGTCCTTCGCGACCGCGGCCGCCCGCGGGTTGTCCGCGTGGATGTTCTCGCTCACGACGGTGAACCGCGGCGTCCCCGCCGCCATCGCGGGCAGGAGCGCGGTGCCGAACGAGGCCCACCACACCGCCATCGCCGCCGCGACCGCCAGCCCCGCGAACAGCGAGAGCCGTACCAGCGCCGCGAGTCCGAGGAGCACCAGCGCGACGCCCGCCCACGGCAGGAACGTCTCCACCAGCGACGCCGCCCCGCCCGCGTCGGGAAGGAGCCCGTGCCAGAGCAGCAGCGCTCCGACGGCGAGGGCTGCGATCCCGGTCAGGACGCCGCGGGGGCGACGACGGGAGCGGGACGAGGACACCCGATCGATTATTCCGGCCGACCTCCTGAGAACCCGGCGTGAACGCTGTGCACCGGGTGCGAACTGCCCTGGCCAGCCTGGGAGCGGGCGGGTACGGTGAACCCATGACGAACATCTCGCTCAAGCTCGCCGAGACCATCAGCTCCTCCGGCATCAAGTCCGTCTACGGCGAGCCGATCGTCGTCGACGGGACCACCATCGTCCCGGTGGCCGCCGCCCAGTTCGGCTTCGGCGCCGGCTCGGCCGGCGACGGCGAGGAGGCGCCGGGCGGAGCGGGCGGCGGCGGTGTCGCCATCCCGTTCGGCGCGTACATCAGCGACGAGACCGGCGTGCGCTTCCGGCCCAACCTGATCACGCTGCTCGCGGTCGGCATCCCGTTCGTGTGGGTCGCCGGTCACGCGTGGTCGCGGATCATCCGCGCGCTCAAGCGCTAGACTGGCGGCGAACACGGGAGTCCGGTGAGCCGGGCTGAGAGGAAGCTTCTCCAAGTTTCGACCGTCGAACCTGATCTGGGTCATGCCAGCGCAGGGAGGCATCTCACATCCCGTGCCCTCATTTCTCGAGAGAAGGGGCACGAACAGTGCACGCAACAGCAACGTCCATCTCCGCGCGCCCGGCGCGCGTCCTCCGCTGGCGGGTCGTCGACATCGTCGTCGCCAGCGTCGTCGCCGTCGCCGCCGGCGTCGTCTTCTGGGTCTGGGGGCAGGCCTACAACCCGATCTCCGGTCCGGTGACCGCCGTCCTCCCTGGCTTCCAGGGACTGCTCAACGGACCGTGGCTGTTCGCCGGCGTGCTGACCGCCCTCATCGTGCGGAAGCCCGGCGCCGCCCTCTACGGCGAGCTCGTCGCCGCGGTGGTCTCCGCGCTGATCGGGACGCAGTGGGGCTTCGCCACTCTGCTCTCCGGCGTCGTCCAGGGCCTCGGTGCCGAGATCGTCTTCGCGCTGTTCCTCTACACGAGCTGGGGACTGATCCCGGCGCTCATCGCGGGCGCGGGCGCCGGGCTCGCCGAGTCCATCCTCGACCTGCTCTACTCCTACCCGGGATCGACGCCCGCGTTCGCGGTCACGTACACGATCACCACGACCGTCTCCGGCGTCGTCTTCGCGGGCCTCGGCTCGTGGCTCCTGGTGAAGGCGCTGGCGAGGACGGGGGCGCTCAGCCGCTTCGCCGCGGGCCGCGAGGTCACGGGGCGGGTCTGATCATCTCTACGGCATCCTTCCCGGGCCGGCCGGCCCCGGTCGCCGTTCGGGTCGACGACTGGGGCTGGCGCTACGCGGGCAGACGGGCCTGGGCCGCCCGCGGGCTCACGCTCGCCATCGAGCCGGGGGAGCGGGTCCTGCTGCTCGGCGCGTCGGGCGCAGGCAAGTCGACCCTGCTCGCCGGCCTCGCCGGCGTGCTCGGCGGCGACGACGACGGCGAGACCGAGGGCGCACTGCTCCTGGACGGCGGCCGACCCACGGACTCGCGCGGCCGTGCCGGGTTGCTGCTGCAGGACCCGGACGCCCAGGTGATCCTCGCCCGCGTCGGTGACGACGTCGCCTTCGCGTGCGAGAACCTCGGCATCCCACGCCAGGAGATCTGGCGGCGCGTCTCGGAGTCGCTCGCCGCGGTCGGCCTCGACCTGCCGCCCGACCGCCCCACCTCCCGGCTCTCCGGCGGCCAGAAGCAGCGCCTCGCGCTCGCGGGCCTGCTCGCGATGCGCCCGGGGCTGCTGCTGCTCGACGAGCCGACGGCGAACCTCGATCCAGAGGGCGTGCTGGAGGTGCGGGATGCGGTGAGCGCCGCGGTCGCGTCCACCGGCGCGACCCTCGTGGTCGTCGAGCACCGCGTCTCGGTCTGGCGCGACCTCGTCGACCGGGTGATCGTCCTGGACGCGGACGGCGGCGTGCTCGCCGATGGAGCCCCCGACCGCGTGCTCGCCGACAGCGCGGGCCGGCTGCGCGCCGCCGGCGTGTGGCTGCCGGAGTCGCGCGTTCCTGCCGCCACCGCGGTGGGCGCGGGCGCGCCGCTGCTGACCGCGCGCGGGCTCCAGGTGGGCCGCGGCCCCGGCATCTCGCGCCGGCGTTCCGCCCGTGCCGTCGCGCGCGCCGCCGAGCGCGCGCGGGCCCTGGCGCTGCCGTTGCGCGTCGACACCGCTCTCGCCGAGGGCGAGGCGATCGCCCTGACCGGTCGCAACGGCGTCGGCAAGTCGACGCTGGCGCTGACGCTCGGTGGACTGCTGGCCCCGCTGGCCGGCGACGTGGCCGCCGAGCCCGCGCTGGCCGGGGATGCCGTCCCGGAGCCGTCGCGCTGGCGCTCCACCGAGCTGCTGACCAGGATCGGCAGCGTCTTCCAGAATCCGGAGCACCAGTTCGTCGCCTCCACGGTGCGCGACGAGCTGGCGGCCGGCCCGCGCGCCCTCCGTCTCCCCGATCGGGAGACGGCCACCAGGGTCGACGAGCTCCTCGAACGCCTCGGGCTCTCCGCCCTGGCCGCGGCGAACCCCTTCACGCTCTCGGGCGGCCAGAAGCGGAGGCTGTCGGTCGCGACCGCGCTGGCGACCCGCCCGCGCCTGCTCGTGCTCGACGAGCCGACGTTCGGTCAGGACGCCACCACCTGGCTCGGGCTCGTGCGGATGATCGGCGAGCTGCGCGCGGAGGGCCACGCGATCGTCGCGGCGACGCACGACGCCGAGTTCGTCGAGGCCGTCGGTGCGACCGAGCTGCGCCTCGAAGCCGCGGAGGTGGCGGCATGAGCGTCCTCGAACCGGTCCGGCAGGGACCGCTCGCCGCGCTGAACCCGGTCGTCAAGCTCGGCGCGGCGTTCATCGTCACCGCCGTGCTCATCGTCTCGATCGACCCGGTGTCGGCGGCGGTCGCCCTCGGGCTCGAGCTCGTGCTGCTCTGCTTCGCGGCCATCCCGGTGCGGACGCTGCTGCCGCGGCTGGCGCCGATCCTCGTCGCCGCGCCGCTCGCGGGCCTCACGACGGCTCTGTACGGCCGCACCAGCGGCACCGTGTTCGTGCACTGGTGGGTCGTCGAGGTGAGCGCGGGCTCGCTGCAGCTCGGACTCGCGACGATGCTGCGCATCCTGGCGATCGGGCTGCCGGCCGTGCTGCTGTTCATCACCATCGACCCGACGGACCTCGCGGACGGGCTGGCGCAGATCCTGCGGCTGCCTGCGCGATTCGTCCTCGGCGGGCTGGCCGGCCTACGGCTGGTGGGGCTGTTCGTCGACGACTGGCGCGCGCTGACTCTGGCGCGCCGCGCGCGCGGCGTCGCGGAGTCCGGCGCCATTCGGCGGCTGCTCGGGCAGTCGTTCGCCCTCTTCGTGCTCTCCATCCGCCGCGGCAGCAAGCTGGCGACGGCGATGGAGGCGCGCGGATTCGGCGCGACCGGCACCGCGCGCACCTGGGCGCGCCCGTCCGAGTTCCGCGGCAGGGACTGGGTCGCGCTCGGCGTCGCCGCGGTCGTCGCCGGTACCGCGGCGGCGGTTGCGATCGCGGTGGGGAGCTGGAATGTCCCGGGATCCTGAGTCGGCGGCCGCGCGGGAGGCGCTGCTCGCCGCGGTGCGGACGGCGATCGCCGTCCCGGACGGCGAGACTCCCGTGATCCTGATCGACGGACCGAGCGGCGCGGGCAAGAGCACGCTCGCCGATCTCCTTGTGGCGGAGTGGCCAGGCCCGGCGGCACCGACGCTGGTGCGCATGGACGACCTCTATCCGGGCTGGGACGGTCTGGACGCGGCGAGCGAGGCGGTCGCCGCCGAGCTGCTGGAGCCGCTCGCGCGCACCGGAGAGGGCCGCTGGCGGCGCTGGGACTGGGCGGACGACCGGCCGGCCGAGTGGCATCCGGTCGTCGGCCCCGCCCCGGTGATCGTCGAGGGATGCGGCACGCTCTCGCGCGTGGGCGTCGCGCACGCGCGGCTCGCGATCTGGGCGGATGCGGACGATGCGCTCCGCAAGAGCCGGGCGCTCGCCCGCGATGGGGAGACGTTCGCCGTGCACTGGGAGCAGTGGCAGGGCGAGTTCGAGCGCTACGTCGCGCGCGAGCATCCCCGCGACAACGCCACCCTGCGCGTCGATGTGACCGCCTGGCCGCTCGAAGGACCGCGAGAGCGCCACGACGGGACTACGGTTGTCGTATGAGCGAGACACGCCCCTCCGAGACCGAATACATCGTCGAGTACGCCGACGGCCCGCTGGCCGGCACCGCCGACCGTCGCCTCCTCGTGGACGGCAAGGTCGACGAGCGCATCGGCGCGGTCGCCGCGGTGGAGGGGCTGGAGTCGCTGTTCTGGTACGTCGCGGGCGAGGAGCGCACGGTGAACGGCGAGCGCTACGTCTCCTACCACTTCGATGCCCCGGACAGCGACCCGGTGGAGGCCGACCAGGAGGACGAGTCCCTCTAGGCCTCGCGGGTCACGCCCAGCCGAGTTCGTGCAGGCGCTCGTCGTCGATGCCGTAGTAGTGCGCGATCTCGTGGACGAGCGTGATGTGGATCTCGTCGCGGAGTTCGTCCTCGTTCGCGCAGATCGCCAGCAGCGGCTCCCGATAGAGGATGATGCGGTCCGGCATCTCGCCGAAGCCGTAGCGGTCGCGCTCCGTCAGCGCGACGCCGTCGTACAGTCCGAGCAGGTCGAGCGAGCCGTCTTCGGGCCGGTCCTCGACGACGAACACGACGTTGTCGAGTCCATCGACCATCTCGTCGGGGAGCCGATCGAGCTCGTCGGTGACGATCGCCTCGAAGGCCTCCTCGCCGAACGTGACGGGCACCGTCACCACGCCTCGGCGACGGCCGCGTGCAGGTCGAGGAGGGCGACCGTTCGCTCACTCGGACCGCGGCCGAAGCCGCACTCGGTGGCGACACCGAACCGCGGCTGGGCGGTCGAAGCCGCCCGGGCGCGGCGCTGAGCGCCCTCGACACCGTCCTCGTGGTGAACGAGACCCAGGTACAGCTCGGTCGACTCCGGAATCTCGATGTCCTTCAGCGGCGCGAAGTAGTCGTCGTCGTCGCGCTCGATGGGCACCGGGAGGTGGAACCAGGCGATCGGACGACCGGCGCCGGCGAGCACACCGGCGGTGACGGCAGCGAGGTGTCCTGCGTCAGTTGGCTGCACGAAGTGCTGCTCCTCGACGTCGCCGTAGCAGAGGTGGTAGCCGACCTCCACGTCGTCTGGCACGGCCGCCGCCTGGCGGACGGCGCGCTCGATGACGCCGGAGAGAACATCGTCGAACCAGGGCTCGATGCGACCCTCCAGGAGCGCGAACTCGACGGCGGTGTCCCACTGGATGGCGAGATCCTGGTGCGGGATCCCCGCAGCGATCCGGTCGAGCTCGGCGAAGAGCGCACTCTCGTACGCCGGCTCGAAGGCCGCGCGGTCCTGCGGGACGACGAAGGCACCGGCGATCGCGGCGGGCGTGGGCAGCGAGACCTGGAAGCGCGTTCCGGCCGCGATGGCGCCGGCCTCGCGCAGCCGGGCGAATCGCGCGTACGAGTCGAGCGCCGCCTCGGCGTAGCCCAGATCGGGGAAGCGCAGGTCGTCCGCCTGCACCCCGGGGTCGAGCTGGAACGGACGGCCGTCGAACACGTCGCGCAGGTAGAAGGGCTCGACGGGGATGCGGGAGAGACCCGCCATCGTGTCGAAGCGCTTGGTCTGGAACTGGATCCAGTAGAACCGCTCACCGACCTCGCCGTCCGGGATGCGCCGGAGGCGGCCGCCGAGGTGCTCGCTGACGGTGCGGAAGACGCTGTCCGCGTCGGGCAGGTTGACGCTGCCGACGAGGTGGGCGCCGCGGGGAAGGGCAGGGGCCGGGCTGGTGCTCACTCGCGTGAGTCTACCGGCCCGGCCCCGCTGATCCCGGTGGCGGAGATCAGTACCAGTTCATCGCCTGGGAGTGGCCCCACGCCGAGCACGGAGTCCCGTACGAGCGGCTGATGTAGTCGAGGCCCCACTTGATCTGGGTGGTGGCGTTGGTCGCCCAGTCGGCGCCGAAGGTGGCCATCTTGCTGCCCGGCAGCGACTGCGGGATGCCCGTGGCGCCACTGCCGCCGTTGGAGGCTTCGTAGTTCCAGCCGGACTCCTTCTGCCAGAGGTTGCTCAGGCACTGGAACTGGTCGTCGCCCCACCCGTAGGTGCTGGCCGCGAGGGTGCGGGCGGTCGCCTTGGCGCCGTCCGGGGTGTTCGCCTGCGCCTGCGCGGCGGCGGCTGCGGCGGCCGCTGCCGCGGCGGCTTCCGCCGCCTTGCGGTCGGCCTCTGCTCCGGCGGCCGCAAGTGCCGTTGCCGCAGCCTCGGTCTTGTCGATGCCCGCGCGGATCTCGCTGTCGTCCAGCTTCTTGAAGGTGCCCAGACCCGCGATCGCGGTCTTCGCCGCGCTGGCGTCGGCCTTCGTCTGGTTGGCCTTCACCGTGGCCTGGGCGGAGGTGAGCGCCTTCTGCGCCTCGCCCTCGAGGCGATCGCGCCAGATCGAGTCGTAGACGCCCAGCTGCTCGTGGTGCAGGCCGGTCGACTGTGCGAGCTCGCGGGTGGCGTGCTCGCTGGCCTGCTGCTGCGCCATCGCGGGGGCGACGACGCTCGCGGAGAGGATGATGGCCGCAGCGCCCGTGACGATGCGGCCGAAGGGGAGGTTGGTGTTGCGGATGGTGCGGAGAATGCTCGGCATAGTCTTCCTGGGTCGGGTTGCCCCGCCGCCGTGCTGCGCCCTGCCGGACGCCGGCACGGCAGGCGCGATCCCAACGGGGTCCGCGCCGGACGGGCTGGCAAGACCGCGCCGGCACGCGCGGAAGCGTCCATGGACCAGGGGGTCCCGAGGGCGCGGCGTGCGGCGCGGGTGTGCCGCACCAAGGGTTTCGGGCCGACGTCCTCCGGGCGTGTTCAGGGGGTTGGGGGAGGGCGCATGCGGCGCAGCACGGACAGCAACAGGTGCCGTCGGCAAGCCACGTTAGGCGCCTACTCTGGACGGAACAGGCGTGAACGCTGGCAAAGTCGTGTACGCGTCACCGTTCGGACGCCGGCGCCTCCGCGGCGGTGTCGGCAGCCTCGGCGGCCTCCGCCTCGCGTTCCGCGGCATCCATCCGCCGATTCGTCACCCAGATCATGCCTGTGAGCAGGCACAGGACCAGCGCGCTCATCGAGAAGAAGACCGCCGGGATCCCGAAGAGCTGGGCGATCAGGCCGCCCGCCGCCGCCCCGAGCGGCATCGTGCCCCAGGCGAGCAGTCGGTACGCCGAGTTGAGACGCCCGAGCAGCCGGTGCGGCGTGACGCGCTGCCGCAGCGAGACCGTGATGATGTTCCACACCGAGATGAGCACACCGCCGACGAAGAACGCGGCGCCGATGATCCATGGGCTCGTCGTGAGGGCGGGGGTGATGATCGTCGCGAGCGATCCGAACACCGTGAGTATCAGAGCGCCGGCACGGCCGAGGAGGCGCTCGACGGTCTCAGCGAGGAACGTGCCGAGGATGCTGCCGATCGCGAAGGTCGTGATCAGGATGCCGTACCCGGGGTCGGTCAGCTTCATCTGCGAGCCCGCCCCGACGGCGTAGAGCACGAACACGGTCATCGCCGCGTTGCTGGCGAAGTTCATCCCGCCGACCATGATCGCGAGGACCCGCAGCAGCGTGTTGCCCCACAGGAAGCGCAGGCCCTCCGCGATGTCCGCCCGCATGGTGGTCTGCCCGGTGTGTCCCGTGTCGAAGCGGCCGCGCACCAGCAGCAGGACCCCGACCGCGGCGACCCACAGCAGCACCGGCGAGCCGAACGCCAGGCCGATGCCGGCCGCGACGAGGAAGCCGCCGAGCGGTGGCCCGATGAACTGGTTGGTGGCGAACTCCGCCGCGTACAGGCGCCCGTTCGCGCGCGGCAGAGCGGACCGGTCGACCAGCTGGGGCAGGATCGACTGCGAGGACGTGTCGTAGATCGTCTCCGCGGTGCCGACGCAGAGCGCAGCGACGTAGAGCAGCCAGATGGACTCGGCTCCGGCGATGGTGACGATCGTCAGCGCCGCGAGGAAGGCGGCGCGGGCGATGTTCGCGATCAGCATGAGCCGACGGCGGTCGTAGCGGTCGGCGAGCGCTCCCGCGGTCAGGGCGAAGAGCAGCCACGGCAGCGTGAAGGCGAACGAGAGCCCCGCGATCAGCGCGGGTGAGTCGGTGTAGCGGACCGCGACGAGCGGCAGCGCGACCTTCATCACGCCGTCGGCGAGATTGGAGAACGAGGCGGACGTCCAGAGCTTCCAATACGGGGCGCCGAGCCGGATCGAGGAGGTCACCCGTCCAGGATCGCACGTCGATTGGGAAATCTCAATCGATCGGAGGAAGCAAATCAGCGGCTATCATCGGGTCATGGCCGAGATCGACCCCGATGCCAAGCGCCGCCCCGCCACCGTGAAGGAGATCAAGGCGATGTCGCACCCGCTGCGGGTGCGTATCATCCGGCTGTGCGGCGACCACGAGCTGACGAACAAGCAGCTCGCCGACCGGCTCGGCGTCGACCCTGGCACGGTCTACTACCACGTGCGGCAGCTCGTCGACGCGGGATTCCTGGAGCCGGCGCCGGTGCGCACGGGGGAGAGCGGCGCGCTCGAGAAGCCCTACCGCTCGACCGGCCGCAGCTGGTGGCTCTCGATGCAGCTGGATCAGCTCGACCTCGGAGAGGGCTTCGCGCCGGTGGAGGCGTTCCAGCAGGAGCTCGCCGAGGCGGGCTCCGGATCGATCGCGACGTACGCCCGGTTCTCGCTGCACCTGTCGCCGGAGGATGTGGCAGAGCTCGACCGGCGCATCGTCGCCGTCATCGACGAGTACGTGGAGACCGACGATCAGCGCTCGCACCTGCCCGCCCACGGCGGCATGTTCCTGCTCCACCGCGCCGCGGAGTGAGTCCGCGGCGTCGGGTGGATGTACGAAGGGCCCGGAGCGAACGCTCCGGGCCCTTCGTCATTGGGGTGAGTAACGGGGCTTGAACCCGCGACCTCCTGGACCACAACCAGGCGCTCTACCAGCTGAGCTATACCCACCATGTCCTGCGCCGATCGTCCGATCCGTGCGCAAGCAACTCATCGATTCTAGTACATCCGAGCGGCCCATTTTTCCACCACGTCGGTGGCGGCGGCCTGAGTCTCCTCGGTGGTGGGTCCGGGCTCGGCGACGAACGCGGCCTTGCGGTAGTAGTCCAGTTCGCGGATGGACTCCAGGATGTCCGCGAGGGCGCGGTGCCCGCCGTTCTTCGCGGGGGCGTTGAAGTAGATGCGCGGGTACCAGCGGCGGGCGAGCTCCTTGATGGAGGACACGTCGACGTTGCGGTAGTGCAGGTGGTTGTCGAGACGCGGCATGTACTTGGCGAGGAACATCCTGTCGGTGCCGATGGTGTTGCCGGCCAGCGGTGCCGTGCGGGTGCCCGGCGCGAACTTCAGCACGTACTCGAGCACCTCGTACTCGGCCTCGGCGAGACTCTTGCCGTTCGGGATCTCCTCGATCAGTCCCGAGGTGGTGTGCATCTCGCGGACGAAGTCGCTCATGTTCTCGAACGCCGACGCGTCCGGCTTGATGACGATGCTGAGTCCGGGGTCGAGCACGTTCAGGTCGAAGTCCGTGATCACGACGGCGATCTCGACCAGCTCGTCGACCTCGAGGTCGAGTCCGGTCATCTCGCAGTCGATCCAGACCAGACGATCCGAGGAGGTAGCCATGGATCGAGTCTAGTGCGGCCCTCCGACGATCCGCGGCCGGACGCTCACGGGCGCGGGCTCGGGGAGCTTGGGGCCGAGTCCGTCGCCCGCGGAGATGTGCCGGAGCCGCCGGGCCGCCCAGGGCAGGGCGTGGACGCGCAGCCAGGTGCGGAACGGCAGGTCGTCCGGCGCGTCGGGGGCGGGCTCGGCCGCCGCCGACGTGGTGATCTCCGCGTACGGGACGCCGAGGGTGTGCGCGGCATGGCTCGCGAGCAGCCGGTGGCCGCGGGAGCTGAGGTGCACGCGGTCGGCGGCCCACATCCCGGGATCCTGGAACTCCCGGACGCCCCACACATCGAGCACGACCGCTCCGTGGTCGCGCGCGATGCTCCACACGTTGGCGTTGAAGACGGCGGCGCGGCCGCGGAACGGCTTGAGGAAGAAGGCGAACTGGGGATCGAACAGGTTGGCCAGGAGCACCGTAGCGCCTCCGGCCCGCAGCCGGGCGACGCCGGAGGCGAGCCGGTCGGCGAGGACATCGGGATCGGCGGACGGGCTCATCAGGTCGTTGCCGCCGATGAGCACGGACACCAGGTCGGGCCGGAGGGTGAGCGCGTGCGGGATCTGTTCGCCGACCACGTCCGAGATCCGGCGCCCGCGGACGGCGAGGTTCGCGAACTCGAGGCCGTGGCCGGCGAGCCGGGCGTCGCCGTCGAGGATGCCGGCCAGGCGGTCGGCCCAGCCCAGCCAGTCGCCCGCGCGCCCGGGCGTCGGATCGCACAGCCCCTCGGTGAGCGAATCCCCGAGGGCGACATACCGGGAGTAGCTGGTTCGGCTCACAGATGCGATTCTGTGCCGTCGCCGCAGTGGCGTGTCGGCGTCGCGGCCGGTCGTTCCGCGATGGTCGTCGGGAATTCGCCGGACGTACACTGGGCAGCGTGGATGCGACACCCGCCGTTGGCCGCCCCGTCACCGGAGCGGTCGGCCTGACCCTGTACACCTCGGCGTTCTGCGAGCCGTGCATGCAGACGCGCGCCGTACTCGCCGAGGCGTCCCGTCTCGTCCCCGGGCTCACGGTGACGGAGCGCGATGTCGCGCGCGAGCAGGAGCGGGCGGAGGCCGACGGCATCCACTCGACGCCGACCGTGATCGTGGCGGGCGCCGACGGTGACGAAGTCTTCCGAGCGGTCGGCGTGCCGACCCTCAACCAGGTCCTGGTCGCGCTCGCGAAGGCCGTCTGAGCGCCCGGCCGCGGTGACGGTGCCCGTTCGGTACGTCTGCCCGTGCTCGAGCACGGGCATTCGTACCGGGAGGTGTCAGTCGCGGCCCGGGCGTGGAGGTGCCCCCGGCAGGAATCGAACCTGCGACCAAGAGATTAGAAGGCTCCTGCTCTATCCGCTGAGCTACGGGGGCGCTCCCTCAACGATACCGTAGGCGCGCCGGGCGCCCGGGCCGCCGGGGGCCGGTCACAGGGTGGCGCCGGACTTGCCCGCGCGGTTCACGATCGCGATCACCGGGCGCCGGCCGCGCAGCCCGAACCGGAGCCGCAGGCTGGCGTGCCGGGCGATCAGGACGGCGACCACGACCGCGGCGACGGCGGGCACGATCCCGGAGATCGCCATCGCCACGTGCGGTCCGGCCAGCTCGACCACCCAGCCCATCAGCGGGCCGCCGAGGGCCTGGCCTCCGAGCAGCACCAGGATGTAGAGCGAGATCACCCGTCCCCGGATCTGCACGTTCGACGACATCTGCACCAGCGAATTCGCGGCGGTGATGAAGAGCAGGTTGCCGATGCCGATGCCCACCAGCAGCACGCTGAACGCGATCTCGCCAGGGGCGAGGCCGGCGAGCGCCTGGACGACGCCGAGGGCCGCCGCCGTGCCGACCACCATCGACAGCCGCACGGACGTGCGCCGGGTGGATGCGAGGGCACCGGCGAGCGCTCCCGCCGCGACCAGCGCGTTGAACATCCCGTAGCCCTGCGCGCCCACCCGGTACACATCGTTGGCGTAGGCGGCGAGGAAGACCGGCATGTTGAAGG
This sequence comes from Leifsonia sp. NPDC080035, assembly GCF_040050925.1. Taxonomy (NCBI): domain Bacteria; kingdom Bacillati; phylum Actinomycetota; class Actinomycetes; order Micrococcales; family Microbacteriaceae; genus Leifsonia; species Leifsonia sp. NPDC080035. The sequence goes on from NZ_CP157390.1 coordinate 3,320,441, forward strand.
CGAACACCGCGAGCACCGCGACCATCACGACCGTCCAGAAGATGACCGGCTTGCGCCGCACGTAGCGCATCCCCTCGGTCAGCTGTCCCTTGCGCCGCGGCGCCGCGGGGGAGTGGTGCAGCTCGTGGCGGCGCAGCGAGAGCAGTGCCCCGACCACGGCGAGGCAGGCCACCGAGTTGATGGCGAACGACCAGCCGCCGCCCACCGCCGTGATCAGGATGCCGCCGAGCGCCGGCCCGATGAGGCCGCCGAGCTGGAAGATGGAGGAGTTGAGGCTGATCGCGTTCCGCAGGTACCGCGGGCCGACGAGCTCGTTGACGAAGACCTGCCTGGCCGGGTTGTCGACGACGGTTACGAGGCCGAGCACGAACGAGATCAGGTAGACGTGCCACACCTGCACCGCGTCCGTGAGCGTGAGCACCGCGAGGACGGCCGCGAGGACGGCCGCCGCGCTCTGGGTGGCGATCAGCAGCTTCTGCTTCGAGTAGCGGTCGGCGATGACGCCGCCCCAGAGCCCGAACAGGAGCATCGGGGTGAACTGCATGAACACGGTGACGCCGACCGCCGCCACGCTCCCGGAGAGCTGCAGCACCAGCCAGTCCATCGCGATCCGCTGCATCCACACCGCCGTGTTGGCGACGAGGTTGCTGGCGGCGAAGCGGCGGTAATTCGGCACGCGCAGCGAGACGAAGGTCTCACGCCACGGCGGCCGGGCGCTGAGGACGGGCATGGGGCCGGTGGGCGGGGCTGCTGCTGCGGGGGAGGCCACGTTTCGGTTCCTGGGTTCCTGGTTTCGTATGCGTTCGCTTGTGCTCTGCCTTCAACGCTACGGACATCCGCGGTATTCTGTGAGCCAATTGACGCTATAAGTCCCATTGGCTTTCTGAATGGATGCGCCCGTGTTCGATCCCATCCTGCTGCAGACCTTCCTGGCCGTCGCCGACACCCGCAGCTTCACGCGCGCCGCCGGACGTCTCGGCATCAGCCAGCCGACCGTGAGCCAGCACATCCGCCGGCTCGAGCAGGCCGCCAAGCGACAGCTCGTCGCCCGCGACACCCGCGAGGTGCGGCTGACCGACAACGGGGATGCGATGGCCGGGTTCGCGCGCACGATCCTCGCCGCCCACGCGGAGGCCGACAGCTATTTCAGCGGCTCGGCGATGCGCGGGCGGCTGCGCTTCGGTGCGGCGGACGACCTCGCCATCACCACACTGCCGCGGATCCTCCGGCACTTCCGCCAGCAGAACCCGCAGGTGAACCTCGAGCTCACGGTCGACCAGTCCGCGCCCCTGCACCGCCGGCTCAAGGCGGGGCAGCTCGACCTGATCTTCATCAAGCAGAACCCCGGCACCACCGAGGGGACCGTCGTCGCCACCGACGAGCTGGTCTGGATCGGCCACGAGAAGACGGTGCTCGAGCCCGACCAGCCGGTGCCGCTGATCGCGTATCAGGGGCCGAGCCTGAGCCGCCAGATCACGATCGACGCGCTGGAGGCGGCGGGCCGCACGTGGCGGATCACCTGCAACACCCGGGAGGTGAACGGGGTGCTCGCCGCTGTGCGCGCGGGCATCGGCGTCGCGGTGTTCCCGCGCTCTCTCATCCCGACGGACCTGATCAAGGTCACCAACCGCTTCGCGCTTCCCGACCTCGGGCATGTCGACTTCACACTGCTGTCCAACCCGTCGGCGGCGCGCGAGCCGGTCGACGCGCTGACCACGGCGATCCTGGCGCGGGCGGTGACGCGCGTCCCCTGACGAGACGCCACGCCGACCGCGCTGCCGCGTCCGGCGGTCAGCCGACGATCGGGACGCGATCGGGATCCGGTGGACGCAGCCCGCCGTCGGCGGATCGGCGGCGCAGCACCAGGGCGATCAGCGGGAACAGCAGGACCGAGAGCATCCCTGCCCCGACCAGCGCGGTCGCCGTGCCTGCGCTCAGGTCGTGCTCCCTGAGGCCGATGTTGGTCACCGCGACGATGATCGGCAGCCCGGTCGCGCTGAACAGCGTCATGGATGCGCGGTCCGCGAACGTCGATCCGCGCGGGGTGGCGAGGGAGCCGGGGAGGCCGCGCACCACCAGGAGGAGCACCAGGAACACCGGGAGCAGCAGCAGAGCGTGCGGGTCTCCGAGCAGCGCGCGCAGGTCGAACGTGATGCCGGTGTTGATGAAGAACACCGGCACGAGCACCCCGAACGCGACCGCCTCCAGCTTCGTCTCGATCAGGCGGGCGTCCGGCTCCGCCGCCCCCGAGAGCAGGACCCGGCAGAGGACTCCGGCGGCGAACGCGCCGAGCAGCATGTCCAGGCCGAAGGCGATGCTGAGCCCCACGAGGCCGGCGATCACGAGCACAACGAAGCGGATCGCGAACTGCCCGCTGGTGTGCAGCGTCGCGCGGACCAGCCGATGGAAGCCCTCGTGCGGTCCCCGCGAGGCGAACCAGATCGCGGCCCCCGCGATCACGGCGAAGCCGATGAGGACGAGCGCCGCGGCGAGCGGCTTGCGACCGCTCAGGAACAGCGAGATCGCCAGCAGCGGCCCGAACTCGCCGACCGCCCCGACGGCGGTGACGGCGCGGCCGAACGGCGACTTCAGCTCGCCGGCATCCCGGAGCATCGGCATGAGGGTGCCGAGCGCGGTGGAGCACAGTGCGATGCCGACGTAGACGCCCGCGACCGCCGACGGCGCGAGGAGCACCCCGATCAGCACGCCGAGCACGAGCGAGATCAGCCAGCCGAGCGAGGCGGTCCGCACCGGCCTGCCGCGGATGGCGGCGAAGTCGATCTCGTTCCCCGCCATGAAGAACAGGAAGGCGAGGCCGAAGTTCGCGACGCTGTCCAGCGCGTCGGAGGTGGGGATCCAGCCGAGGACGCTCGGCCCGGCGATCAGCCCCAGGACGATCTCGAAGACGACCAGCGGTATCTTCGCGACCCTGCCCACCGCAGAGGTCAGCAGTGCGGCGCCGACGGCGAGCAGCGGGACCAGGACGATGGTGCCGACAGCGTGCTCCATGGCCGCATGCTAGTGGCGCGGACGGGTCTCCGGGCAGTTCACACGGACGAAATCCCGGCGGGCTATCGTTGGCGCATGCGAGAACTCCAGGCCAGAATCATCGACGAACTGAACGTCTCCGCCACCATCGACCCGGCGGCCGAGGTGGAGAAGCGGACGGACTTCCTCGTGCAGTACGTGAAGGCGACGGGGGCGTCCGGGTTCGTGCTCGGCATCAGCGGCGGTCAGGACTCATCCCTCGCCGGCCGGCTCTGCCAGCTCGCTGTCGAGCGGCTGGCCGAGCAGGGCGTGGACGCGGAGTTCATCGCCGTTCGGCTGCCGTACGCGGTGCAGCACGACGAGGAGGATGCGCAGCTCGCGCTCTCGTTCATCCGTCCGCAGCGCGCCGTGACCTTCAACATCCAGCGCGGTGTCGACGGCGTGGTCGCCGAATACACGGATGCCATCGGGGATGCGATGACCGACTTCACCAAGGGCAACGTGAAGGCCCGCGTGCGGATGGTGGCGCAGTACGCGATCGCGGGCCAGCGCCGCCTCCTCGTGGTCGGCACCGATCATGCGGCCGAGGCGGTCACGGGCTTCTACACCAAGTACGGCGACGGCGGTGCGGATGTGCTCCCGCTGAGCGGCCTGACCAAGCGCCAGGGGCGCGCCCTGCTCGAGCACCTGGACGCGCCGTCCCGGCTCTACGAGAAGCTGCCGACGGCGGACCTGCTCGATCACGACCCCGGGCAGACGGACGAGGCGAACCTCGGGCTCAGCTACCGGGACATCGACACCTTCCTCGAGGGCGGCGATGTCGCGGAGGAGGTCGCGACGGCGATCGAGACGCGGTATCTCGCGACCGAGCACAAGCGCCGGGTGCCCGCGACCATGTTCGACGCGTGGTGGCGCACCCGCGGCGACTACACCGACTGATCCCGGACATGCGGGAAGGGCGCCGGAACGGGGTTCCGGCGCCCTTCTCGTGGTGCGCTGGCCGACTGGCCGTGCGGGTCTTCTCGGGTGGTGTGACCGCCTGCGGCGTCAGACGGGCTGGCCGAGCCGGGGCGTCGGCGCGGTGTCGGAACCGTCGCCCTGCGCCGTCGTGAACGGGGAGACGACCGTGTCCTCGGCCGCGGCCGCGGCCGGGACCTGTGCCTGGGCGTCGGCGTTGGCCGGCACGGGGGTGTACTGCTCGTGGTGCTGCTGGGCGACCCACGCGTCCTGCTGCGAGATCAGCGATCGCTCGGCGTCGGTGTTCTCGAACCGCCAGCGCTCGAGGTCGCTCTGGAAGATCTTCCTGGCGCGGCGCGGGTTGTTCTGCCACTCGATCAGGCGGTCGCGGAATTCCGCGATCGCGGGGTCGAGCTGGTAGCCGAAGGTCGCGGACGCGCGCTTCATCTCGGCCAGCTGGTGCCCCGCCCAGTTCGCCGCGATGCCGGCGCCCTTGATCGGAAGCAGCCGCACCTGGATGTCGGCCTGGCCGACCGCACGGTCCGAGAGGATCTGCTCGGCGGGGGTGAGGGAGTTCCAGACGGAGGCCTCGGTCGCGGCGTCGACGAGCGCCGCGATGGCGCTGGCCTTCTGCTGACGGTCGCTGCGGGAGAGGAGTCCGCGGAGGGCACCGCGTGCGATCCACGCCGCGATCAATCCGGAGATGATCACGGCGACGGCGAGCACGACGGCGTTGAAGACCGCGGGCTGCGCGGCCGACGAGGAGAGCCAATCGACGAAGTCATTCCACCACTGCATGCGGTGATGGTAACGGCGAGGCGCCGCAGGTCCGCGGACCGCGTGCGCTGTGTCGCGCATCCCGGGCGCAGAATAGGGAGGAACACGAATCGAAGGGATCGACTCATGCAGACTTTCGTCCTCGCCGGCGGGTGCTTCTGGTGCCTCGACGCGGTCTACCGGGTGCTGCGCGGCGTGCAGGACGTCGTGTCCGGCTACACCGGTGGCACGACCGTCGAACCGAGCTACGAGGAGGTCTGCACCGGGACGACGGGTCACGCGGAGGCGGTGGCGGTCACCTTCGACCCCGAGGTCGTCCCGCCGAGCGTCATCCTCGACGTGTTCTTCACACTCCACGATCCGCGCCAGCTGAATCGGCAGGGCAACGACGTCGGCACCCAGTACCGATCGGCGATGTTCTTCGACGGCGACGAGCAGAAGGCGCTCTTCGAGGCGGCGCGCGATCGGGCAGCGGAGTACTGGGACGGCGGGATCGTCACGACGATCGAGCCGCTCGGCCCGTTCTATCGCGCCGAGGAGTACCACCAGGACTTCTTCGCCAAGAACCCCGGCCAGGGCTACTGCCTGGCGGTCGCGCTGCCCAAGGTGAACAAGATCCGGGCGTCGTACGCGGAGTACGTCACCGCCGCCTGAGAGCGCGGGGTCCTGTTTCTCCACAGGCCGCGGAGGATCGCGTTCTCTCCACGGATCCGGAGTGGGCGCCACGGAGTGCGCGCCCGGCGCCGAGAGTGGTCTCAGCGCCCGCCGCCGGCGGGGCGAGAGGAGAGAGACCATGACCGAGTCGGTGGCCGTTCGCGGCGTCATCGCGACAGATCCGCGCCACCTCGTCACGCAAGCCGGGGTGGCGATCACGAGCTTCCGCCTGGTGAGCACGCGAAGGCGGTTCAACAGGGACACCGGCACGTGGGAGGACGCCGAGCGCAACTGGTACACGGTGAGCTCCTTCCGGCGTCTGGCCCTGAGCGCCGCCGGCTGTCTGGCGAAGGGCGACCCGGTGCTGGTCACTGGGCGGCTCGCCATCCGGGAGTGGATGGGCGAACACCGGGGCATCACGGCCGAGATCGAGGCGGACAGCATCGGCCACGACCTGAGCTGGGGGAGCAGCACCTTTACGCGTTCGCCGCGGGCGGGCTCGGGCACGGACCCGGTGAGCGATGGGGTGAGCGAATCGGGCGGCGATCCTGGGAGCGATGCGGGGCCGGATGCCGTGGAGGATCCCGGGCCGCAGCTTCCCCATGATTCTCCAGGAGCCGCCCCCTAGGATGCGACATATGACCCCACCGTCACAGCGGCGCAGCCTCGGAGCGCGCGGTGCCGTGCGCGCCGTCGCCACGGTCATCGTGGTCGCTTCGGGGATCGCGCTCGCCGGCTGTTCGTCGCCGGCCGCCCCGCGCCCGACGGCGACCGCGACCGCCACGGCGACATCGACGCCGACGGCCTCGGCAGCTCCGGCGCCCGCGCTGGTCATCGGCGGCACGGCCCAGCAGAACAAGCCGTTCTTCGACCGCGTCAACAGGGCGACGCTCGCCGCGAACCCGAACGCGCACGGCCGCGACTTCATCGACGCGCTCGTCGCGGCCGGGTTCGTCAAGAAGGACATGCAGGTCACCCCGGACACGACCACGATCGGGCTGAAGGCGAACTCGATCCAGTTCTCCGTGAAGCTCGGCTCCACCTGCCTGATCGGGCAGAACGGCGCCGACGCGGGCGGCTACAGCAGCATGGTGACGCCGGTGCTCGCCACTGGCACCTGCCTGATCGGCGACACGCGGCCCATCGACTGGTGAAGGGAAGACGCATGAAATCCCCATCGAGCCCGCGACTGCTCCGCTCTGCGCGGATCGTCGCGGGAGCGGGAATCGGAGCGGTCGGGCTCCTGCACCTGGTATGGGCGACGGGGTCGTCGTGGCCTTCGCGTGATGCGGACGCCCTCGCGGAGGCGGTCCTCGGCGGGTCGGCGGTCCGGATGCCCGCGTCGGCCTGCGTCGTCGTCGGCGCACCGGCACTCGTCGCGGCGGCCGCGACGGCGGGAGCCGGGGGAGAGCGCGGGCTCGCGCGACTGACGCGGTACGCGGCGGCCGGGGCGTTGCTGGGGCGTGCAGCAGCCGGCGGGGTCGTCGCCGCACGGATGCTCGGTCTCGGGAACCCGGGGACGCGGTTCCAGCGCCTGGACGCCATCGTCTACCGGCCGCTCTGCCTCCTGCTCGGAGTCGCCGCGCTCGTGAGCGCTCGCGGCGCTGATCGCGCCTAGCGGAACGGATACGGCCCCGACTGCGTGTCGAGGTTCAGCCGGTATCCTCGTACAGGGCCCGTGAGGCCCGAAGACTTCGAGGGAGTTTAGGAAGAAGAGTGGCCGAATACATTTACTCGATGGTCCGCGCCCGCAAGGCGGTCGGAGACAAGGTCATCCTGGACGACGTCACGATGTCGTTCCTGCCCGGCGCGAAGATCGGCGTCGTCGGGCCGAACGGTGCAGGTAAGTCGACGATCCTGAAGATCATGGCGGGCCTGGACACCCCCTCCAACGGCGAAGCCAAGCTGAGCCCCGGCTACACCGTCGGCATCCTCATGCAGGAGCCGCAGCTGGATGAGAACAAGACCGTCCTCGAGAATGTGCAGGAGGGGGTCGGCGACATCAAGCAGAAGGTCGACCGCTTCAACGAGATCTCCGGTCTGCTGGCGGATCCCGACGCGGACTTCGATACCCTGCTCGCCGAGATGGGCACCCTTCAGGAGCAGATCGACGCCGCCGACGCATGGGACCTCGACTCGCAGCTCGAGCAGGCGATGGACGCCCTGCGCTGCCCGCCGGGCGAATGGCCGGTGAACACCCTCTCCGGTGGTGAGAAGCGTCGCGTCGCGCTCTGCAAGCTGCTGCTGCAGAAGCCGGACCTGCTGCTCCTCGACGAACCGACCAACCACCTCGACGCCGAGAGCGTGCTCTGGCTCGAGCAGCACCTCGCCAAGTACCACGGCGCCGTGCTCGCCGTCACGCACGACCGGTACTTCCTCGACCACGTCGCCGAGTGGATCGCCGAGGTCGACCGCGGCCACCTCTACCCGTACGAGGGCAACTACTCGACCTACCTGGAGAAGAAGCGCGAGCGCCTCGAGATCCAGGGCAAGAAGGACGCGAAGCTCGCCAAGCGCCTCTCCGAGGAGCTCGACTGGGTGCGCAGCAACTCCAAGGGCCGCCAGGCCAAGTCGAAGGCGCGTCTGGCTCGCTACGAAGAGATGGCCGCAGAGGCGGAGCGCACCAGGAAGCTCGACTTCGAGGAGATCCAGATCCCGCCGGGGCCGCGTCTCGGCCAGGTCGTCATCGAGGCGAAGAACCTCGAGAAGGGCTTCGGCGACCGCAGGCTGATCGACGGGCTGAGCTTCACGCTTCCCCGCAACGGCATCGTCGGCGTCATCGGCCCGAACGGCGTCGGCAAGACCACCCTGTTCAAGACGATCGTCGGGCTCGAACCGCTCGACGGCGGCGACCTCAAGGTCGGCGAGACCGTGCAGATCTCCTACGTCGACCAGACCCGCGGCGGCATCGACCCGAACAAGAACGTCTGGGAGGTCGTGTCCGACGGGCTCGACTACATCCAGGTGGGCAAGACCGAGGTCCCCTCGCGCGCCTACGTCTCCACGTTCGGGTTCAAGGGCCCCGACCAGCAGAAGAAGTCGGGCGTGCTCTCCGGCGGCGAGCGCAACCGGCTGAACCTGGCGCTCACCCTGAAGCAGGGCGGGAACCTCCTGCTCCTCGACGAGCCGACCAACGACCTCGACGTCGAGACGCTCTCGAGTCTCGAGAACGCGCTGCTCGAGTTCCCCGGCTGCGCCGTCGTGATCACCCACGACCGGTGGTTCCTCGACCGCATCGCCACGCACATCCTCGCGTACGAGGGCACGGACGAGAACCCCGCCGACTGGTACTGGTTCGAGGGCAACTTCGAGGCGTACGAGGAGAACAAGGTGATGCGCCTCGGGCCGGACGCCGCGAAGCCGCACCGCTCCGCGTACCGCAAGCTGACCCGCGACTAGGGCCGCCATGCGACTGCACGTCCCGATCAAGCTCCGCTGGAGCGACCTGGATGCGTACGGTCACGTCAACAACGCCGCGATGCTGCGCCTCCTCGAGGAGGCGCGCATCGAGGCGTTCTGGGCGCCGGACGACGCCGTCGGCACCGGGGAGGCGGTCGGCGGCACGACCGCCGTCCTGGACGGCCGCCCTGGCGCGGACACGCTGACGCTGATCGCGCGCCAGGAGATCGAGTACCTCGCGCCCATCCCGTACCTGCGGCAGCCGCTCGACGTGCAGCTCTGGCTCGGGCGGCTCGGCGGCGCGAGCCTCGAGGTCTGCTACGAGGTCTGGTCGCCGGAGGGCGCCGAGCCGGAGACGATGTTCTCCCGGGCGGCGACGACGATCGTCCTCGTCGATGCGGCCTCGCAGAGGCCCCGGCGCATCAACGAGCGCGAGCGCGCAGCGTGGACGCCGTACCTCGACGACCCCGTCCAGTTCACCAAACGGGGCTGACGCGCGCGCGACAGCGCTACTCGGTGACGGTGACCGTCCCGCCGGAAACGGCGGCCTTCAGCTTCTTCAGCGGATCCCGGGCCGGCCCGTTCAGCACGTCGCCGGTGGCCGCGTCGAACTTCGAGCCATGACACGGGCAGTCGAACTCCTTGCCCTGGGGCGCCACGGTGCAGCCCTGGTGCGTGCACACGGCGCTGAACGCCACGACCTCGCCCGCCGACGGCTGCGACACCACGATCGGCGTCGACCCGAGCGAGGCGGAGACGGCGCCGCCGACCGGGATCGACGACAGCTCGACCGTTGCCGAGCCCCCGGAGCCCCCGGCATCGCCCGAGCCCTGGCCGGATCCGGCCGGCGTGCAGGCCGCGAGCAGCAGAGCGCCCGCCCCGGCGGCGGTCGCGCCGCCGAGCTGGACGACCGTGCGCCTCGTGATCGGAGTGGGTTCGGTCATCGTGGATCCTCCCGGTCGGCTGAACTTTCTCCTACCGTATGCACGAGGGCGCGTGGCCGAAGGTTCATCCAGCGGATCCTGAACCGATTCGCCGCCCATCCCGTGGTCTCTTCAGGAGGTGAACATGCCGGACGAGGACGCGCGACTGCTGCGCGAACTGCACGACCAGCACGCACAGGCCGTGTGGCGCTACGTCGTGCACCTCACCGGCGACCGCGCCATGGCCGATGACGTCGTGCAGGAGACGCTGCTCCGCGCCTGGAGGAGACCGGCGGTCCTCGACCAGTCGCAGCAGTCTGCGCGCGCCTGGCTGTTCACGGTCGCCCGCAACATCGTCATCGACGACAGGCGGAGCGCCCACGCGCAGCACGAATACGGCACGGACACCCTCCCGGAACGCCCCGCCGCCACCGACGAGGCGGACGCGGTGCTCGACGCCTGGCTGGTCTCCGACGCCCTCGCCGAGCTCTCGGCAGAGCACAGGGCGGTCATCGTCCACGCGTACTACGGCGGCCGGTCGATCGCCGAGATCGCTCGCGAGCTCGACATCCCGGAAGGCACCGTCAAATCGAGGCTGCACTACGGACTGCGGGCCATGCGGCTCGCCCTGCAGGAGAGAGGAGTGACCGAGCGATGAGCCACGACGAGTTCGCGACCTGGGATGCCGCGTATGTGCTCGGAGCCCTCTCACCGGCCGAGCGCAGAGCGTACGAGGAGCATCTGCGCACGTGCGAGCGCTGCGGGGAGGCCGTCGCCGAGCTGGCCGGGATGCCGGGGCTGCTCGGGCGCGTTCCGCGCGAGCTGGCGTTCGCCGTGCTGGAGGCGGAACCGCCGAGCGACGGCGGTGTCGGCGCGGAGGTGCTTCCGAGTCTCCTGCACACCGCGCGGCGCCGTCGCATCCGGTCGCGGTGGATCACCGCGACCGTGGCCGCGGTCGCGGCGGCCGTCCTGGTCGGCGTGCTCGCGATCGTCCTGCCGAGCGTCCTGAACTCATCCACGTCATCGGCGACCACTGTCGCGATGCAGCAGGTCGAGCCCAGCGCCCTCACGGCCGACCTGAGGCTCACGGCGGAGCCGTGGGGGACCAGGATCGACTCCCGGTGCAGCTATGCAGAGGTCGGCTCCGGCGAGAAGGGCCGCGCCTGGACGTACGCGATGGTGGTCACCGACCGCGACGGGCGCCAGGCGCAGATCTCCACGTGGACGGCCGAGGAGGGGAGCACGGTGGTGCCGACCGCCACCACCAGCGTCCCGCTCGCGGACATCGCCGCGGTGGACATCCGCTCGGCGGGCGACGGCACCGTCCTGCTCCGCTCCACCTTCGGCTAGCGGCGGCGGCAACGGCAGCAGCTCAGCGCGCGTCGGGGACGCGGACCATCGCCTCCTGCGCCACGCTCGCGACCAGCCGGCCGTCGCGGCTGAAGATCCTGCCGAGGGAGAGGCCGCGGCCGCCGCTGGCGCTCGGCGACTCCTGCACGTAGAGCAGCCACTCGTCCACGCGCGCGAACCGGTGCCACCACATCGCGTGGTCCAGGCTCGCGGCCTTCAGGCCCGGCGTTGCCCAGGCGACGCCGTGCCGGCGCATGACCGGCTCCATGATCGTGTAGTCGCTCGCGTACGCGAGGGCGGCGCGGTGCAACGCGGGGTCGTCCGGCAGGTCGCCGATGGAGCGGAACCAGACCGCTTGGTGCGCGACGTGCTCGCCCTCCACCGACAGGTAGACCGGCGACGACACGTGCCGCATGTCGAACGGACGCTGGCTGGCCCAGTACTGCGCGACCGGATGCTCCACGTCCTCGAGCGTCGTCGCCGAGCTGGGCAGCTCGTCCGGCTCCGGCAGCCCCTCCGGCATGGTCACCTGGTGCTCGAGTCCCTCGTCCTCGTCCTGGTACGACGCGATCATCGACAGGATCGGCAGGCCGTTCTGGTACGCCTGCGTGCGCCGGGTGGAGAACGACCGGCCGTCGTGGATGCGGTCGACGGAGAACGTGATCGGCAGGTTCACGTCGCCCGGCCGCAGGAAGTAGCCGTGCATCGAGTGGATGCTGCGCTCGTCGGAGACCGTGCGCGTCGCGGCGACGATGGACTGGGCGAGCACCTGGCCGCCGAACACGCGGCCCAGCGGCATCCACTGGGATGGACCGGTGAAGATGTCCTCGCTGGTGCGTGCGCCGGTGTCGGTCAGATCGAGTGCGGTGAGCAGGGAAGCCAAGGGCTCGGTCACGGTGCCTCCGATGCGGGTCTCTCTAGTAGTTTAGAGGTCAGATGAGCCAGTCGTTTTCACTCCAGGACACCCTCGCCGTCGCCGACCTGCAGACCTACCTGTCTCGGGCTGCGCGCGTCGAGGAAGGGTCGGTGCGCCTGATCGCAGGATCGGGCGTGCTCGCCGTCTACACCGCGATCCTCTACGCGCGGGGTCTGCTCGATCAGACGCCGACCGTGCTGGGGCTGCGCACCTTCGCCACCGACGCGGGCGCCGAGTTCGACGCCGTCGTGCCGATCCGCTCGCTGCTCGACCGGCTCGCGAGGGCCAGGGAGACCGCCGAGGCGGACGGCACGGAGGGCGAGGTGGGCCTGCGGCTCCCTCTCGAGGTGTCCACGGTCACCTGGGCGGGCATCTCGCCGCCGCGCGGCGGCTGGCGCCCGGTCGGCGAGACGTCGGCGGCGCTGCTCGAGGAGACGGCGAAGGCCGGCATCGCCGAGGTGGCCGAGGCGATCCCGTCCGGCACAGGCGAGCAGCTGGTCCAGCGCGTGCGCGCCGAGGTCTGGGGCACGCCGATCGAGGGGCTGGAGTACGTGCCGGCCGGTGCGGCGTTCGCGGCGGAGAGCCTCGGCTTCCTCGCCCCGGACGAGCCGGTCAGCATCCTGGAGACCGGCACCTGGACGCGCCTCACCACCGCGCGCGGGCACATCCTGATCCGCCGCCAGGCCTGGTCGCTCCGCGGCTGAGAGCGTCCGGGCGCTCGGAGGCTCTCAGACCCCGCGGGCGACCGCCCGTCCCGCCTGCCGCCCGGAGAACAGGCAGCCGCCGAGGAACGTCCCCTCCAGCGCGCGGTAGCCGTGCACGCCGCCGCCCCCGAAGCCGCTCGCCTCGCCCACCGCGTAGAGCCCGGGGATCGGCTCCCCATCCGTGCCGAGCACGCGCGCGTCCAGATCCGTCTCGATCCCGCCGAGGCTCTTGCGGGTGAGGATGTGCAGCTTCACCGCGATCATCGGCCCGGCCTTCGGGTCGGTGAGCTTGTGCGGGCTCGCCACCCGGATCAGCTTGTCGCCGCGGTAGGCGCGCGCGCCGCGGATCGCGGCGAGCTGGAGGTCCTTGCCGAAGTCGTTGTCGAGCTCGCGGTCGCGCTCGCGCACGTGCCGGGTGACCAGCTCCGTGTCGAGCGGCACCTCCGAGAGGCGCTGCATGCCCGAGAGCAGGTCGTCGAGCGTGTCGGCGACGACGAAGTCCGCGCCCTTCTCCTTGAACGCCTCCACCGGGCCGGGCGCGCCCGGACCGACGCGCTTGGCGAGCAGCTTCATGTCCTTGCCGGTCAGGTCGGGGTTCTGCTCGCTGCCGGAGAGCGCGAACTCCTTCTCGATGATCTTCTGCGTGAGGATGAACCAGCTGTAGTCCGAGCCGGTCCGCCGCAGGTGCTCCAGCGTGCCCAGGGTGTCGAAGCCGGGGAAGAGGGGCGGGGGCAGCCGATCGCCGTGGGCATCCAGCCACAGCGAGGAGGGACCGGGGAGGATGCGGATGCCGTGCCGCTGCCACACCGGATCCCAGTTCTGGATGCCCTCGGTGTAGTGCCACATCCGGTCGCCGTTGATCAGGTGCGCGCCGGCGGACTCCGCGATGCCGAGCATCCGTCCGTCCACGTGCGCGGGCACCCCGGAGAGCATGGACGCCGGGGGCGTGCCGAGCCGCTCCGGCCAGGCCGTTCGCACCAGGTCGTGGTTGCCGCCGATGCCGCCGCTCGCGACGATCACGGCGGGCGCGCGCAGCTCGAACTCGCCGGTGACGTCCCGGTTGCTCGCTGCGCCCCGCGCGGCGCCGTCCGGCGCGAGGACCGCCCCGGCGACGCCCGTGACACGGCCGTCCTCCGCGATCAGGCGGTCGACGCGGTGCCGGTACTGGATGCGCGCGTGTCCGGTGGCGAGCCCGGCGTGCACCCGGCGGATGAACGGCTCCAGCACGCCGGGACCGGTGCCCCAGGTGATGTGGAACCGCGGGACCGAGTTGCCGTGGCCGCCGGAGGTCCCGTCGCCGCGCTCCGCCCAGCCGACGACGGGGAAGAACGAGACGCCCTTCTCGCGCAGCCAGGCGCGCTTCTCGGACGCGGCGAACTGCAGGTAGGCCTCAGCCCAGCGGCGCGGCCAGTGGTCCTCGTCGCGGTCGAAGGCGGCGCTGCCGAACCAGTCCTGGCGGGCAAGCGCCAGCGAGTCGTGCACGCCCATCCGGCGCTGCTCCGGCGAATCGACGAGGAACAGGCCGCCGAACGACCACCACGCCTGTCCGCCGAGGGATGCGGCGGGCTCCTGCTCGAGAATGGTGACCTGCTTGCCCGCATCGAGCAGCTCGCTCGCGGCGACCAGGCCGGCGAGGCCAGCTCCCACGACGATGCAGTCGGGGTCGTGGATCATGGCGTGGCTCCTTCGACACGTCGCGGCGCCGGGGGAGAGGCGCTGGGGGTGGTTACTCCTCGAATGTGTTGACCATAGCGAACGCCGCGCGCTCCAGGTAACTCCAGAGGGTCTCCTCCTGCAGAGGCGGCAGGCCGAGCTCGTCGACCGCCGTGCGCATGTGCGCGAGCCAGCGGTCGCGGGCGTCCGGGTTGACCCGGAACGGCTGGTGCCGCATCCGCAGCCGGGGGTGCCCGCGCTGCTCGCTGTAGGTGGTCGGGCCGCCCCAGTACTGCTCCAGGAACAGGGTCAGTCGCTCAGCGGCGGGGCCGAGGTCCTCCTCCGGGTACATCGGCCGCATCACCGGGTCGTCGGCCACGCCGCGGTAGAACGCGTCGACCAGGCGCCGGAAGGTCTCGTGCCCGCCCACCTGCTCGTAGAAGGACGGCCCGCTCGGCGGTCCGACAGGGATGGTCATCGTCTCACTCCGCGGGGGGCTGGTCGGTGGTGGGCTTGTCAGTGGTCGGCTTGTCTGTGGTCGGCTGGTCGGGTTTCGGCGCGGCCGTCGGCGGCTTCGGCGCCACGGGCGGCTTGGCCGTCCGCGGCTTCGGCGTCGCGGGAGGCGGCGTCTCGACCGCCGGGTGGATGCGGATCGCGCCCGGGTCGGGCACCGACGTCCTGCTCTTGGCCGCCGCTCGCGCCTTGCGGCCCTTGAGCGGCTTCTCCGGAACGGCCGGCGTCGGGCGGGTGCGCGGCGGCTTGGCGCCGGTGACGCTGCCCGCGCTGTCGAAGCCGCTGAGGACGACCGCCTCCAGAGACGGCAGCTTCACGCCGAGCTGATCGGCCGCCTGCTTGAGCCGGAGGCGCAGCTCGCGCGACACGTCGTCCTTCGCGGTCGTGCGCGTCTTCAGCACGATGCGGATGACCATCGCCTCGTCGGACACCGACTCGAGCCCCCACAGCTCCGGCTTCTCGAGGATGCGCGAGCGCCACTTCGGGCTTGTCGCCAGGGCGGTCGCCGCCTCCATCATGGCGTTCTGGACCGCCTCGATGTCGGCATCGTACGGCACCGCCAGGTCCACGATCACGCGCGACCAGCCCTGCGAGAGGTTGCCGACCCGGAGGATCTCGCCGTTGCGCACGAACCAGAGCGTTCCGTTGACGTCGCGCACCTGCGTGACGCGGATGCCCACCGCCTCCACGACGCCCGTCGCGGGACCGAGGTCCACGACGTCGCCGACGCCCAGCTGATCCTCCATGACCATGAACAGGCCGTTCAGCACGTCGCGAACGATGTTCTGCGCGCCGAAACCGAGGCCGGCGCCGATCGCCGCCGTGAGCAGGGCGAGCGATCCGGCAGCGCCGGGCGCGACCACGCCGAACACGAGCACGATGGCGATGATGCCGACCGCCACGTTGACGATGTTGCTCAGCACCGAACCGAGGGTCCGCGTCCGCTGGACGACCCGCACGGCCGCGAGCGGGGAGGCGACCAGCGCCTGGGTATCGGTGACGCTCTGGCCCTTCTTGACGCCGCTGACGATCTGCCTGACAACATGCCGGATGATCACCCGCAGGATCCAGCTGATCAGGAAGGCTCCGACGATGATCAGGACGACGTGCAGCAGCGTCCATCCCGTGCTGGCGGCCCAGGACCCGAAGTCCGTCCAGAAGTTCGCTTTCAGGATGCTCATACCGCTGCGATCTTAGCGAGACGCGCCTTGGCGTCGGCTGGGGCCGGGGGCGCGATCACCGGTCGACGAGTCCGTTGTCGTACGCGAAGATCACGGCGTGCACGCGATCGCGCAGCTGGAGCTTGGAGAGCACCCGGCCGACGTGCGTCTTCACCGTCGACTCGGTGAGGAAGAACTTCGCGCCGATCTCGCCGTTGGTCAGGCCGTCCGCCATCGCCAGCAGGATCTCGCGCTCGCGCGGGGTGAGGGCGGAGGCGGGGTCGCCGCCTGCCGCCGTACCGGACGCGCCCGCGGGCAGCCGGTCGGCGAAGAGCTCGAGCATCGAACGGGTGATCCTGCCGGTCACGGCGGCATCGCCCGCGGCGACCGCCCGGATCGCCGCGATCAGCTCGGCCGGCCGCGCATCCTTCAGCAGGAAGCCGCTGGCGCCGGCGCGCAGGCCGCCGAACGCGTACTCGTCCAGGTCGAAGGTGGTGAGGATGATGATCCGCGCCTCCGGGTTCGCCGCGACGATCCTGCGTGTGGCCTCGATGCCGTCCATCGACGGCATCCGCACGTCCATCAGGATCACGTCCGGTCGCGTCTGGACCGCGAGCCGCACGGCCTCGGCGCCGTCGGGAGCCTCCCCGACCACGGTCAGGTCGGGCTCGGCCTCCAGCACCATCCGGAAGCCAAGGCGTACGAGCGCCTGGTCGTCGACGAGCAGGACGCGCAGGGGAGCGGGGTCGGTCACGGGTGTCTGTCTCCTCGGATGTGGTCTCAGGCGTCGGGGCCCGCTGGGATGCGATCGTCGCCACTGCGCGGTGGGACGGTGTCGAAGGTGGCGACGAGCCGCCAGCCGCCGCCCCGGCGGGGACCGGCCTCGAGCGTCCCTCCGTACAGCGCGACGCGCTCGCGGAGTCCGAGCAGGCCGCGGCCGGAACCGGCGACCGCCTCGGTGCGCACGCTCGCGTCGTCCTCCACAACGATACGGGTGCGGTCATGGCCGAAGGCGATCCGGACCGTGACCGCCGTCGCGAGCGACGCGTAGCGCAACGCGTTGGTCAGGGCCTCCTGCACGACGCGGAAGACGGTCAGCTGCTGCCCGACGTCCTCCGGAGCGGTGCCGCTGACGGTGATCCGCACCGGGAGCCCGGCTGCGCGGAACCGCTCGACGAGCTCGCGCAGTTCGCCGAGTCCCGGCTGCGGAGCGTGCTCCGCGCCGTCGCCCTCGCCTGCCCTCAGCACTCCGAGCAGCCGGCGCATGTCGGCGAGCGCGCCGCGCCCAGTCTCCGCCACCATCCGCATCGCCTCCGCGGACCGCTCGGGGGCGGTCTCGGCGAGGGAGGCGGAGCCGTCGGCGAGGGTGATCATCACCGTCAGGCTGTGCGAGACGATGTCGTGCATCTCTCTCGCGATCCGGCTGCGCTCGGCGGCGGTGGCGATCTCCGCCTGCTGGTCGCGCTCGCGGGCGAGCTGCCGGGCGCGGTCGATGAGGGCGAGCAGGTAGCGGCGCCGGTTGCCGACGTTGACGCCGAGCAGCACGGCGACGACGCACAGCGAGAGCACGGCGAACGCGGACGGCGCCGCCTCCGCATCCAGCGGCGTGATGACGAACAGCTCGCCGAGGATCGACGTCGCGGCGAGCGAGGTTATCGTGACGCCCGCGGTGATCGCGTAGCCGATCCAGGCCGACCGCACCGAGCGGTAGACCGCGAGGGCGTAGAGCGCGAACATCGCCGGCACGAAGTCCACATCGTGCCCGAGGAACACGCTGACCGCGAGCGCGCTCACCGTGATGGCGAACACGGCGCGCGGGTGCACCCGGCGTGCGATGAGCGACGCCCCGGCCACCGAGGCGACCATCAGGTGGATCGCGACGGTCACGCTCGGGTGCGCGACCATCATCAGCACGCCGTAGGCGAGCGCCGGCACCAGGTACACACCGGCGACGAAGAGGTCGACGACGACGGGATGCGCCGCCAGGAACCGACGGATCGCCCCGGGCGGCCTCGGCAGTTCGAGGGCGCCCGGGGCGGGATCCGGAGCGGTCACGGGAGGGGTCAAGCGTCGCGGCGCTGCAGGAGGATGGCGCCGAGGATGAACGAGACGGCCGCCCAGACCAGGACGGTCACGACATTCGCCCACGGCTCGAGCGTCCCGTTGGTGCCGCCGGACATGCCGGTCCCCGCGTTGCTGATGAGGTAGTGCGACGCGTCGGTCACCCACTTCTGGTTCATCAGGTTGCCGAACAGGCTCGCCAGGATCGGCAGCAGGAACAGCACGCCGAGCGCCGCGGCGATGCCGCCTGCGCTCGCCTTCACGATGGTGCCGATGCCGAGCGCAAACACTGCGACGAGGCCGAGGTAGAGCGCGGCGCCCAGGATCGCCCAGAGCGTGTCCTGCGTGAACAGGTCGCCCGTGTAGCCCTTGCCGGTCAGCATCGGGACCGCGATGGCCCAGGAGATGGCGATGCTCACCAGGCCGACGATGAACGAGGTGAGGAAGAGCACGATGGCCTTCGCCGCCAGGACCGGGAACCGGCGCGGGACCGCCGCGAACGAGGAACGGATCATGCCGGTCGAGAACTCGCCGCTGATCACGAGGACGCCGAGGACGGCGACCACCAGCTGCGCGAACATGAGGCCCGAGGTCGCGGTGTTCGTCACGAAGTCCGCGAGCTGCGCCGGCGGCACCTGCGCGCCGAGCGTGGACGCGTTCGGCACCACGGCGGACAGCAGCGCGGCGAGGCCGACGACGATCACGACGACAGCGACGAGCGTCCAGAACGTGGAGCGCAGCGAACGCAGCTTGATCCACTCGGAGCGGACGACGCGGGGGAAGCTCAGCCGGCCGAGCGAGGAGTGCGGGTGCTGCTGCACGGCAGCGGTTGCGGTGCTCATCGGGTGACCTCCGAGTGGTATTCGACCTCGTCCTGCGTCAGTTCGAGGTAGGCCTCCTCGAGGGAGGCGTTGATGGGGGTGAGCTCGTGGAGCACGACGCCGGTGGCCGCGGCCATGTCGCCGATCTGGGCGGCGGTCAGGCCGGTGACCTCGATCAGCTGGGACTCGACGCCGGTGATCGTGACGTCGGGGCCGGCGATGGTGCGGGCGAGCTGATCGACCTGCGGGGTCCGCACACGGACGGCGCCGCGGGTGGCGCCGGCCAGGATCTGCTCGACAGGGGCGTCGGCGAGGATGCGGCCGCGGCCGAGCACGATGATGTGATCGGCGGTCTGCGCCATCTCGCTCATCAGGTGCGAGGACAGGAAGATGGTGCGACCCTGGCCGGCGAGGTGCCGGGCGAACTGGCGCACCCAGAGCACGCCCTCCGGGTCGAGGCCGTTGACCGGCTCGTCGAGGATGAGCGTCGCAGGGTCGCCGAGCATGGCGGCGGCGATGCCGAGCCGCTGGCCCATCCCGAGGGAGAAGCCGCCGACGCGCTTGCCCGCCACCGACTCGAGCCCGGTGAGGCCGATCACCTCCTCCACGCGGCGCTTCGGGATGCCGTGGGTGGCGGCCATCGCGAGCAGGTGGTTGTAGGCGGTGCGACCGGTGTGCACGGCCTTGGCGTCGAGCAGGGCGCCGACCTCGCTGAGCGGGGACTGCAGGTCCGCGTAGCGCTTCCCGTCGATGGTGGCGGCGCCCCGGGTCGGGCGGTCCAGTCCCATGATCATGCGCATGGTGGTGGACTTGCCGGCGCCGTTCGGGCCGAGGAAGCCGGTGACCTTGCCCGGCTGGATGGTCGCCGTGATGTCGTCGACGGCGGTCTTGGAACCGAACGTCTTGGTGAGGCGGTCGAGTTGGATCATGTCTTCGACCCTAGGGCCGCCGCTCGCCCGGCAACATCCTCCCCGGGTACCATCCCCGCCCCGCACACGTCGCCGCCGAGTACGCAGATCCTCTGCGTACTCGGCGGCTTTCGTGCGATTTTCTGCGTACTCGCGGGTTGCGCGGTGCGGGTTACGCGGCGTCGCGGGCCTGGGCGGCGAGGGCGCGCTCGACCCCGGCCAGGTTCTCCACGACGAGGCGGCGGAGGGCCGCTGGCTCCGGGTTGGCGTCGAGCCACGCGCGGGTGGCGTCGCGGAGCTCCGCGTTCGCCAGCGGCGCCGGGTACATCCCGGAGACCAGGTACTCGGCGATCTTGTAGCTGCGCGAGGCCCAGATCTCCTGGAGCGCCGCGAAGTACGGCTCGACGAAGGCGGCGAGCACGGAGGTGTCCGCCGCGCGCTGGAAGCCCATCCCCGTGAAGCGGACGATCGTGTTCGGCAGAGCGTCCGAGCCGAACACCGAATCCCAGGCCGCCTGCTTGCCTTCGAGCGTCGGGATCGATGCGCGGGCCTGCGCGGCGAACTGCCCGCCGTTGGCGGTGTTGTCCGCCGCGAGCGCCGCGTCGATCTCCGCGGTGCCCGCCGCGCCGCCGGCGACGAGCGCGATCAGCAGCTCCCAGGCCAGGTCGGTGTCGACCGTGAGACCGGGCAGCTGGGTCGAGCCGTCGCGGAGCGCCGCGATCGCCTGCACGTGCTCCTCGGTGGAGGCGAGGGCGGCGAAGAACTTCACGAACTGGAACTGCGCGTCGCTGCCCGCCTCGGCCTGCTGCGCGAGCGTCCACAGCGCGGAGGCCGCCTCCTCGCTGGTCTGCTTCTGCCGCTCGGGAGCGACGTAGGAGGTCGCTGCCAGAACGAGCTGGTTCAGCGTGGTGCGGATGGTGGTGGACTCGGTCTCGGAGGCGATGTTGCCGAGCACCAGGCGCACGTAGTCGCTCGCCGGGGTCTCGGCGTCGCGGGTGGCGTCCCAGGCTGCGCCCCAGACCAGCGAGCGCGCGAGCGGGCTCTCGATGGAGGAGAGGTGCTCGACCGCGGCGGCCAGCGACTCCTCGTCCAGGCGGATCTTCGCGTAGGCGAGGTCGTCGTCGTTCAGGAGGACGAGCGCCGGGCGCTTCGTCCCGACCAGCTCGGCGACCTCGGTGCGCTCGCCGTCGACGTCGAGTTCGACGCGCTTGTCGCGGACCAGCCGGCCGTCGACGAGGTTGTAGAAGCCGATCGCGAGGCGGTGCGGACGGATGGTCGGGTAGTCGGCGGCAGCCGACTGCAGCACGGCGAAGGAGGTGATCGTCCCGTCGGCGTCGACCGCGATCTCCGGGCGGAGCGTGTTGACACCCGCGGTCTCCAGCCACTTCTCCGACCAGTCGGTGAGGTCGCGGCCGCTTGTCGCCTCCAGCTCGACGAGCAGGTCCTTCAGCTCGGTGTTCGAGTGCGCGTGCTTCGTGAAGTACTGCGCGACGCCGGCGAGGAAGTCGTCCTGGCCGACCCACGCCACGAGCTGCTTGAGCACCGAGGCGCCCTTCGCGTAGGTGATGCCGTCGAAGTTGACCTGCACGTCCTCCAGGTCGTTGATCGTGGCGACGATCGGGTGGGTGGATGGCAGCTGGTCCTGCTTGTACGCCCAGCTCTTCTCCATCGCGGCGAAGGTCGTCCACGCCTCGTGCCATTCGGTGGCCTCGGCGGTGGCGAGGGTGGAGGCGTACTCGGCGAACGACTCGTTCAGCCAGAGGTCGTTCCACCACTTCATGGTGACCAGGTCGCCGAACCACATGTGGGCGAGCTCGTGCAGGATGGTGACGACGCGGCGCTCCTTGATCGCGTCGGTGACCTTGGAGCGAAAGACATAGGTCTCGGTGAAGGTGATCGCGCCCGCGTTCTCCATCGCGCCGGCGTTGAACTCCGGCACGAACAGCTGGTCGTACTTCTCGAACGGGTACGCGTAGTCGAACTTCTCCTCGTAGAACGCGAAGCCCTCGCGCGTCTTCTCGAAGATGTAGTCGGCGTCGAGGTATTCCGCCAGGCTCTTGCGCGCGTACACGCCGAGCGGGATGGTGCGGCCGTCGCGGCTGGTCAGCTCGCTGTGCACCGACTCGTACGGGCCGGCGATGAGCGCGGTGATGTAGGAGGAGATGACGGCGGTGGGCGCGAACGCCCAGGTCTTCTTCCCGTCACCGGCGTCGGTCGGCTCCGGCGTGGGGGAGTTGCTGACGACCGCCCAGTGCGCGGGAGCGGTGACGGTGAAGCGGAACCGGGCCTTCAGGTCCGGCTGCTCGAACACCGCGAACATGCGGCGCGAGTCCGGCACCTCGAACTGGGAGTAGAGGTACACCTCGCCGTCGACCGGGTCCACGAAGCGGTGCAGGCCCTCGCCGGTGTTCGTGTAGATCGCGTCGGCGTCGACGGTCAGCACGTTCTCGGCCTGCAGGCTCTCCAGCCGGATGCGCACGCCGTCTGACACCTCGGCCGGGTCCAGCTCGACGCCGTTGAGGGTGACCGAGTGCACCGTGCGGGTGATCGCGTCGATGAAGGTGGATGCGCCCTCGGTGGCGGAGAAGCGAACCGTCGTGGTGCTGCGGAAGGTCTCCGGTCCGGTCGTCAGATCCAGGACGACGTCGTACTCGTGGGTCGTGACGAGCGCGGCGCGCTCCTGTGCTTCGATGCGGGTGAGGTTTTCTCCGGGCAACGCTGACTCCTTGGGAAAGGCGGAATGGCCGTGGATCGTGTCCACCCGATCCACCTTAGTGAGGTCGGGCCGGGGAGGTCGGTGGCCTTCCCTAGACTGAGCACATGCGCATCCACATCGCCACCGATCACGCTGGTCTCGACTTCAGCAGGCACCTCCAGGAGCATCTCGCGGCGGCCGGTCACGAGGTCGTCGACCACGGTCCGACCGAGTACGACCCGATCGACGACTACCCGGCGTTCTGCATCAACGCCGCCAAGGCCGTGGTGCGCGACCAGCAGGCGGGCGTCGAGGCGCTCGGCGTGGTGTTCGGCGGCTCCGGCAACGGCGAGCAGATCGCCGCGAACAAGGTGCTCGGGGTGCGCGCCGCGCTCGTCTGGAACGAGAGCACCGCGCAGCTCGCCCGCCAGCACAACGACGCCAACGTCATCTCGATCGGTGCACGGCAGCACACGGTGGAGGAGGCGACCCGCTTCATCGACGTCTTCATCGCCGAGCCGTTCTCGCTGGAGGAGCGGCACGTGCGCCGCATCGCCCAGCTGGCCGAGTACGAGGCGACTGGCGACATCGCGGGTAAGAACGTGGACCGCTGATGCCAGAGGGTCACTCCGTCCACCGCATCGCGAAGCAGTTCGCGGTCAATTTCGTCGGGCACGAGGTGGCGGTCTCCTCGCCCCAGGGCCGGTTCGCCGAGGATGCTCGGCGCATCGACGGCCACCGGATGACCGCCGCGAAGGCGGTCGGCAAGCAGATGTTCCTGGAGTTCGACAACGAGCTCTGGCTGCGCATCCACCTCGGTATCTACGGCGCGTGGGACTTCGCGGGCGACATCAGCGTCGACCCGACGATCGCGAGCGCGAACGGACGGATGGGCCAGACCAACCAGGCGGGGACCGTGTTCGACTCCGCGGGCGAGAACTCGCTGCACTCCATCGGAGCGCCCCGCCGCACCCGGCTGCGCATGGCCGAGTCGGAGAAGCTCGAGGACGAGATCACGGACTTCCCTCCGGAGCCCGTCGGCCAGGTGCGCGTGCGGCTGCTCACCGACACCGCGGTCGCCGACCTGCGCGGGCCGACGGCGTGCGAGGTGCTCGACCCGGCCGAGGTGGATGCGGTCATCGCCAAGCTCGGCCCGGACCCGCAGCTCGACGATGGGCCGGAGGCGGAGGAGGCCTTCGTCGCGAAGGTCCGCAGGAAGCCGACGGCGATCGCCCTGCTGCTGATGGATCAGAGCGTCGTCAGCGGCATCGGCAACGTCTACCGCGCCGAGCTGCTGTTCCGCGCCAGGCAGAACCCGCACACCCCCGGCAAGCAGGTGCCGGAGGACACGGTGCGCGCGCTCTGGCGCGACTGGGTGCACCTGCTGCGCATCGGCGTCGAGACCGGCCAGATGATGACGATGGACGACCTGGATCCGGAGTCCTACCGCCGCGCCATGGCCAATCGCGAGGACCGGCACTGGGTCTACAAGCGCGAGGGCCTGCCGTGCCGGGTGTGCGGAACGCACATCGTCATGGAGGAGCTCGGCGGCCGCAAGCTCTACTGGTGCCCGAAGGACCAGAAGTAGGGGGCCCCGCATGCGTCAGAACCCGAGCTTCACTCTCACCGACCGCGCCGAGATCGAGCGGATCATCCGCGAGAACCCGTGGGGCACCTTCGTGAGCAACGCCTCCACCGGTCTCGTCGCCTCGCACTACCCGGTCATCCTCGACGACACCCGCGAGGAGCTCAGCATCGTCAGCCACGTCGGGCGTCCCGACGAGCAGCTGCACGAGCTGGGCGAGCACGAGCTGCTCGTCATCCTGCAGGGGCCGCACGGCTACATCTCCTCCAGCTGGTACGACGCCGACCCGGCCGTTCCCACCTGGAACTTCGTCGCCGTCCACCTCTCCGGCGTGCCGGAGATCCTGAGCGCCGAGGAGAACCTCCAGGTGCTCGAGAGGCTGGTCGACCATTTCGAGCGCGAGCTGCCGGATCCCCGGCGGATGCGCGGCACCCTCGAGGACGAGCGCTACGCCGAGCGGATCTCCTCGGGCACCGTCGGCCTCCGCCTCACCCCGACGAAGATCGTGGCCAAGCAGAAGATGAGCCAGAACCGTCCCGACCACATCGTCGACAGCATCATGACCGAGCTCGGCGGCGACTCGCCCTACGCGAGCGAGGCCCTGCTGCGCGAGATGCGCATCGTCCACGACCGGCGCCGCACCGCGCGATGACCCTGCTGCTGACCGGAGCGCGCATCCCCGGCGGCTGTGCCGTCGAGATCGCGGTCGACGGCGGCCGCATCGTCGGGGTCGGCGAGCGGCTGGATGCGCCCGGCGCCGAGCGCCGCGACCTCGCCGGCCGGTGGGTCGTCCCCGGCCTCTGGGACGAGCACGTCCACTTCACGCAGTGGGCGCAGACGGCGCGTCGGCTGGACGTCTCGCAGGCCTCCTCGGCTGCGGAGGCCGCTCGGTTCGTGCGGCAGCGCGTCGAGGCGCAGCCGGGCGACGATGTCCTCGTCGGCTTCGGCTTCCACGACGCGCTCTGGCCGGACATCCCGACGCGGCGGCTGCTCGACGAGGCGGCGGGGGAGCGTCCCGTCGTCCTGGTCGCCGGCGACCTGCACTGCTCGTGGCTCAACACGGCGGCGTCCCGTCTCTTCGCGCCGGGGTCGGAGGACGCGGTCCTGCGCGAGGACGCGAGCTTCGCCGTCACGAGCAGGCTGACCGCCACCGACCAGGCGACGCTCGACCGCTGGGCGGCCGACGCGGCACAGGCCGCCGCCCGGCGTGGTGTCGTGGGCATCGTCGACCTCGAGTACGGCTGGAACATCGACACCTGGTCGCGGCGGCTCGCCGCCGGACAGGGCGACCTGCGCGTGGCGGCCGGCTTCTACCGCGAGGACCTGGAGCGGGCGGTCGCCCTCGGCCTCCGCACGGGCACGCCGATCGAGGGGACCGGCGGCCTACTGACGACCGGCCCGTTCAAAGTCATCTCCGATGGTTCGCTCAACACCCGCACCGCCCTGTGCAGCCATCCCTATCCGGACGGCGACCACGGCGTCGCGAACCTCACTCCGCGTGAGCTGATCGAGGGGATGCGCACGGCGACGCGCGCCGGGATCGAGCCGGCCGTGCACGCGATCGGCGACGAGGCGAACCACCGCGCCCTCGACGCATTCCAGGAGCTCGGGTCGGGCGGCCGGATCGAGCATGCCCAGCTCATCGACCCGGACGACGTCCCGCGTTTCGCAGCGCTCGGGGTGACGGCGAGCGTCCAGCCCGAGCATGCCATGGACGACAGGGACGTCGCCGACCGGCTCTGGGCGGGACGGACCGCGGACACATTCCCGTTCGCGGGCCTTCTCCGCGCCGGGGCGCGGCTGGCCTTCGGTTCCGACGCGCCGGTCGCCCCGCTGGACCCGTGGGTCGCGATCTCCGCCGCTGTTTTCCGCAGCCGCGACGGCCGCGAGCCGTGGCACCCCGAGAACGCGATCCCGGTGGATGCGGCGCTCGATGCCTCCTCACGCAGCGCGATCGTCGTTGGCGAGCCCGCCGACCTCGCGGTGATCGAGCGCGACCCGTTCGCCGCGTCCGCGGACGAGCTGCGCGGTATGCCGGTCGCCGCAACGCTGCTCGCCGGCCGGTTCACGCACGACGGGCTCGGGTGACGCGTTGACATCGCCCGACCGGCGGATCCGGCGCCAGCAGCGGACCTGGCGCCGCCAGGCGACGCGTTACGACGAGCAGATCGGCCGCGCCGAGAGCGGGGTCATCGGAACGGCACGCCGGTGGATCGGCGAGCGCGCCTCGGGCCGGACGCTGGAGGTCGCGGTGGGCAGCGGCCGCAGCATCCCGTTCTATCGGGACGATGTCGAACTGACCGGCGTCGACCTCAGCCCGGAGATGCTCGCGATCGCACGCACCCGCGTCGCCGGCCGCGCACATCCCGTCGAGCTGATGACCGGCGACGCGGAGGCTCTGCCGTTCGCAGACGGGGAGTTCGACACGGTCGTGTGCGCCCTGGCGCTCTGCAGCATCCCACGCCCGGCGGTCGCGATCGCTGAGATGAAGCGCGTGCTCCGGGTCGGCGGCACGCTGCTGCTCGCGGACCACGTCCGCAGCACCTGGCCTCCCGTGACGGCGGTGCTCTGGATGGCGGAGCTGTTCACCGTCCCGATCCAGGGGGAGCACCTCACCCGTCGGCATCTGGCCACGGTCCGAGCGGCGGGACTCACCGTCACCGAGCATGAACGGCGATCGTTCGGCATGATCGAGACGATCCGCGCCGTTAACTGACGGTCGCCCCGGGACGGCGGGTCCGGGGGCGACGGTCTGGCGAGGACCTACTCGCTGATGTGTGCGAACAGGAACCAGCGGTCCTTGTCGAGACCGCGCGCGATCTCGATCGCGACGTCCTGGCTGGTCTGGTCGAGCTCGTCGAGCTCCTTGACCGCGGTGTTGACGCTCGCCAGCGCCGCGTCGATCTGCGCGATGACCTCGGCGATGGTCTGGTTCGACGGGCGGAAGCCCGCGGTCAGCTCCGGGGTGGTGGTCTTGGCGGCGACCGTGGCCAGGCGCGCGTCGACGGGGAGGCCGAGGGCGACGATGCGCTCCGCGGCAAGGTCCGCCCATTCCTGCGCGTGGGCGACGATCGTGTCCAGCAGCTCGTGCACGCCGATGAAGTTCGCGCCGCGCACGTGCCAGTGCGCCTGCTTTCCGTCGACGACGATGGCGGTGAGGTCGATGACCACGGGGCTCAGGAACTGAGCGACCCCCGCGGCGACATCCGGGTTCGAAACGCTCTGGGTTGCAGCGATGTCCGTCATGTGGGGCGTCCTTTCTTCTGCCTGCGTCAACGCTACTGCGGCCCCGGAATTCCGCAACGAAGCTGAGGCTGCGCTAACTAAGGGCGGGTTAACCCCCGTACGGTTCGGGAGGCGCACCCGGTGGGTCCGTCCGCCCCCGCCCGCGAGGCTGGAGGCATGACGAACAGCACATCTGCCACGCTGGATGCCGTGACCCAGACGACGCCCCCGACGACGCCGACCGCGCCCGCCGCCCGCACCACGTACGGGTCGCTCTGGCGCGGCGTGCCGAGGGAGCTCGGTTTCCTCCTCCTCACCATGCCGATCGCGATCGTCGGGCTCTCCGTGCTGCAGACGTTGTTCTGGTTCGGTGTCGGCACCATCGTGATCTACGTCGGACTGTTCGTGCTGATCGGCACCTTCTACACCGCCCGTGGATTCGGGACGCTGGAGCTGGTCCGGCTGGAGTGGGCGGGCCGACCCCGCATCCAGCGGCCGAAGTGGGAGCCGGCGGACAAGCCGCGCTCGTTCTGGCGGTCGGCGTTCGGGCCGTTCGTGGACGGGCACTACTGGCTGTACCTGCTGCACGGGCTGTTCATCAACCCGATCGTGAGCATCGTCAGCTGGGCGATCACCATCGCCTGGACCTCCGTCGTGCTCGGCGGTCTGACCTCGTGGATCTGGCGGGGATTCATCCCGCGCGGCGATCAGGACATCTTCCTCTCCCGGGTGATCGTGGACGCCGTGTTCGGCGTGCACTCCAGCTTCGACCCGGTGGTGGGCGACCGCATCCTGGAGCTCATCCTCGGCGTGCTGTTCGCGGTGACGCTGCCGTTCGTCACCCGCGGGCTGACGCTGATGCATCACGCCATCGCCCGCGGGCTGCTGGGGTCGTGGCGCTCGGAGGCGCTGCAGCGCGAGGTCGCCGACCTGTCGGCGTCGCGCGGAGCGGCTGTCGCCGCGGAGGACCAGGCGCTGCGCCGGCTGGAGCGCGACTTGCACGACGGCCCGCAGCAGCGGCTCATCCGGCTGCAGATGGACATCGCGGCCGCCGAGCGCAAGCTGGCGGACGACCCGGACGCCGCAGCGTCGCTGCTCGCGGAGGCGAGGCAGCAGGCCGGCGACACCCTGCAGGAACTGCGCGCGCTCTCCCGCGGTTTCGCGCCGCCGCTGCTGCAGGACCGCGGCCTTCTCGCCGCGTCCGAGTCGCTGGCCGCCCGGAGCACAGTGCCGATGAGCGTGGAATCGTCGCTGGCGCCGGGGGAGCGGTTCAGCCCGGAGATCGAGCGCAACGCGTACTACGTGCTGGCCGAGCTCGCCGCGAACCTCGCCAAGCACTCCGGCGCCACCGCGTCCCGGCTGGTGCTCGACCGTCGCCTGGACGAAGCCGGCGCCGCCTGGCTGGACGTCTGGCTGACCGACAACGGCCGCGGCGGCGCGAGCGCCCTGCCCGGCCACGGGCTGAGCGGGCTGGCCGAGCGGGTGCACGGCCTGCGCGGAGAGCTCGTCGTGGACAGCCCCGAGGGAGGGCCCACCCGGATCGGCGCGCGCATCCCGCTCGCCTGACCCGGCGACGGGCGCCGAAGGGTCGTGACACGCCGCCTCGACACCATCGAGGCGGCACGTCGCGACCTCTCGGCGCGCGGAGACGCCGCGCCCTAGGGTGGAGGGGTGTCAGACGCCGCACCCCTCCGCCTCGTCGTCGCCGACGACTCCGTCCTGCTCCGCGAGGGGCTCATCCGGCTGTTCGACGAGGCCGGTTTCCAGACGATCGGCGCCTTCGGCGACGCCGAATCGCTGCTGGCCGCGATCCCATCCCTCGAGCCGGACGTCGCCGTGCTCGACGTCCGGATGCCGCCCAGCTTCCGCGACGAGGGCGTTCGGGCCGCCCTCGAGTTGCGGGCCGCGCATCCACGGGTCGCGGTGCTGCTGCTCAGCCAGTACGTCGAGGGCGCGTACGCCCAGGAGTTGCTGGCGAGCGGACGGGGCGGCACCGGCTACCTGCTGAAGGACCGGATCGCCTCCCTCGACGAGCTGAGGGACGCGGTCACTCGTGTCGCTGCCGGCGGCACGGTGCTGGACCCCGAGGTGGTGCGCGAGCTGCTGATGCGCCGCACCGACCCGCTCGCCTCGCTCACCCCGCGCGAACGCGACGTTCTGACGCTGATGGCGGAGGGCCGGACGAACGCCGCGATCGCCGCCCGACTGGTGATCGGCGTGGGCGCCGTCGAGAAGAACGTCACTTCGATCTTCCAGAAGCTCGCGCTGGAGGACTCGGGCGACGACCACCGCCGGGTGCTCGCGGTGCTGGCCTTCCTTCAGCGCTGAGTTCAGGCTGGCACGAGCACGCGCGAGCCGTCGCCGCATTCATGTGAAGGCATGGATCCTGCACCGCACTGAGCGCGTCGGTTCCCCGGTTGCGGCGATCCCGTCGTACCCTGGCCAGGGACGGTAGACCACGCGGTCTGGCCCGGATCGACCCCGACGCGACCCTGGAAGACGAAATGCCCCGACGAATCCCTCGAGCCCTTCTCCCTCTGCTCGTCGGCGCGCTCGCGACCGGCCTGACCGTGACGGGCGCCGCGCCGGCGCTCGCGACCAGCGGTCCCGGTTCGGCGGGCGAGCCCGCGACGACCCAGGGTTCCGCTGCGACCGCGACCCCGGAATCGGGTGCGCCCGAGCCCACCGCGCCGACGCCGGAGCCGACCCCGTCCGCGACGGGCACGCCGTCGCCGTCCGCCTCCCCGGCTCCTGCGCCGACGACGTCGCCGGCTCCGTCCGCGTCCTCGCAGGTCGAGATCGCCGAGGACCCGTCGCTCGCCACCCAGAACGCGGCGCGCAACCACGCAATGGGCTCGACGATCGCTGCGAACGACCCCAACAGCTCCGCGAAGTCGGCACGCGGCCTGTCGTCGTTCGCCGGCGGTCTCCCGCCGGGCGTCCCCGGTCTCGACGTGAGCGGCTGGCAGGTGCTCACCGCGGCGAACTGGCGCACCATCGCCGCAAACGGCGCCAAGTTCGTGTACGTCAAGGCGACGGAGAGCACGGACTACAAGAGCAGTCAGTTCGCCGAGCAGTACAACGACTCCTACGCTGCGGGGCTCATCCACGGCGCGTACCACTTCGCCACGCCGAACACCTCCTCGGGGGCGACGCAGGCGAACTACTTCGTGAACAACGGGGGAGGCTGGAGCGCGGACGGCCGCACGCTGCCGCCCCTGCTCGACATCGAGTACAACCCGTACGGCGCCACATGCTACGGCCTGAGCGCGGCAGAGATGGTGTCGTGGATCCGGGACTTCTCGAACACCATCCTGGCGCGCACCGGCCGCCTCCCGGCCATCTACTCGACCACCGACTGGTGGACGCGCTGCACCGGCAACAACCCGGGCTTCGGCGCGAACCCGTTGTTCATCGCGCGCTACCCCTCCAACATCTCCTCGGGCGCGGGGACGCTGCCGGCCGGCTGGTCGAACTACTCGATCTGGCAGTACGCGAGCTCGGGGATCTTCCCCGGCGACCAGGACACCTTCAACGGCACGCTGGCGAACCTGCAGCAGTTCGCCTCGAACGGTCCGATCGTCGAGCCGATGGCCGCGCCCGTGATCGGCGTCGGTGACTTCAACGGCGACGGCAAGCCCGACCTGATCGGGCGGCGGTCGAACGGCGCCCTGCTCTTCTACGCCGGCACCGGGTCGGTCACCGGCATGAGCACGGGATACCAGTCCGCCCAGCAGATCGGCACCGGCTGGGGCGTCTACGACGCGCTCGTCGGCACGGGTGACCTGAACGGCGACGGCAAGCCGGACCTCCTGGCGCGCAGGACGAACGGCACGCTCTGGTTCTACGCCGGCACGGGCAGGGTCGGGGGCGGCTCGGAGGGCTACGCGGCCGCCGTGCAGGTCGGCAGCGGCTACGACCAGTACTCGCAGCTCGTCGGCGCCGGCGACTTCACCGGCGACGGCAAGGCGGACGTGCTCGGGGTCAAGCCCGACGGAACGCTCTGGCTGCTGCCGGGCACCGGGCGCGCGGTGGCGAACGGGATCTTCGGCACGCCGACGCAGATCGGCAGCTCCTGGAACACCTGGAAGGTCCTCCTCGGCGTCGGCGACCTCGACCGGGACGGCAAGCCGGACCTGGTCGGCATCCGCGCGGACGGCACTGCGGGCTTCTACTCGGGCACGTGGTCCGCGCCGTACTACAAGGTCGCGGTCCCGATCACGATCCCGGGCGTCAGCTCCACCGACGTGTTCGCGGCGCCGGGCGACTTCGACGGCGACGGCATCCCCGACCTGCTCGACCGCACCGTCTCCGGTGAGCTCCGCTTCATCGGCGGCGGCCAGATCGCGGAGGGGTACGCGGCCGGCCGCGTCCTGAGCCAGAACTGGGCGTCGACGTCGCAGGTCATCCCTGCGGGCGACATCGACGGGGACGGCAAGCCGGATGTGCTCACCACGGGCACCGACGGCTCGCTGTACCTGCACCCCGGCACCCGGACCTCCACGGTCTTCGGCGCCTCGGTGAAGATCGGCTCGAACTGGACCGTGTACTCGCGGGTGGTCGCGACCGGGGACTTCAACGGCGACAAGAAGCCGGACTTCCTCGGGATCCGACCGGACGGCACGCTCTGGTTCTACGCCGGCACCGGCAAGGTCGGCAGCGGGGACGAGGGCTACGCGAAGGCGGTGCAGATCGGCCACGGCTGGAACGTGTACTCCTCGATCGTCGGGGTCGGCGACCTCAACGGCGACGGCAAGAACGACCTCGTCGCGGTCCGTCCGGACGGCGTCGCGATGTTCTACGCGGGCACCGGGATCGCGGACGCCACCCACGAGGGCTACAAGCCGGCCGTCCAGCTCGGGACGGGCTGGAACGGCGGCGCAGACCTGATCGGGCCGAAGGACTTCTCCGGCGACGGCAAGGCCGACCTCATCACGCGCACTCCGGACGGCACGGTGACGCTGAAGCTCGGCACCGGAACGGTCAATGGTGCGAAGACGTTCTCGCGCAACGCCCTGATCGGTCGCGGCTGGAGCATCTTCTCGTCGGTGGCAGGGGTCGGCGACCTCGACGGCGACGGGAAGAACGACCTGGTCGCCGTCCGGCCGGACGGCACGGTCTACTTCTACTCCGGCACGGGAGACGCGGGCGCCGTGACGACCGGCTACGCCAAGGCCGCCGTCGCGATCGGTCGCGGCTGGGACATCTTCCGCTGAACCCCGGAAACAGGAAAACCGCTGGTCATCGAGCCCGATGACCAGCGGTTTTCCGTGTCGGAGGGGATGACGGGAATCGAACCCGCGTAATCAGTTTGGAAGACTGAGGCTCTACCATTGAGCTACATCCCCGAAGCCGTCCACCCGGACGGCCGACGACCATCGTAGTACATAACGGGCCCGCGCCCGTGTGCAGTAGACTTGCGCGTGGTCTTTCGCACCGCTGAAGCCGGGGCGTAGCTCAGCTTGGCTAGAGCGCCCGCTTTGGGAGCGGGAGGTCGCAGGTTCGAATCCTGTCGCCCCGACGAGGACCTCGTTCCTTGCGAGTAGACCATCGTTCGAACATTCAGGAGAACCCAGACATCGTGAAGACCACGGTCGAGAAGCTCAGCCCCACCCGCACCAAGCTCACCATCGCGGTGACGCCGGAGGAGCTGAAGCCGTCCATCAACCACGCGTACGAGCACATCGCCGAGCAGGTGACCATTCCCGGTTTCCGCAAGGGCAAGGTGCCGCCGCCCATCATCGACCAGCGCGTCGGCAAGGCCGCCGTCCTCGAGCACGCGGTCAACGAGGGCCTGGACGGGTTCTACCGCCGGGCCGTCGAGGAGAACGACGTCCGTCCGCTCGGCCGCCCGGAGGCGGACATCACCGAGTGGCCGAACGAGAAGGACTTCTCCGGCGACCTGCTGCTCACCATCGAGGTGGACGTCCGCCCCGAGGTGACCCTGCCCGCCTTCGACGACATCACGATCACGGTCGACGCGGCCGAGGTCGGCGTCGACGACGTCGAGGAGGAGCTGGACCGCCTGCGCAGCCGCTTCGGCACGCTCGTGACCGTGGACCGCCCGGCCAAGAAGGGCGACTTCGCCCAGATCGACCTGGTCGCCGTCATCGGCGGCGAGGAGGTCGACACCGCCGCGAACATCTCCTACGAGATCGGCTCCGGCGAGCTCATCGACGGCATCGACGAGGCGCTCGAGACCCTCACCGCCGGCGAGACCACCACCTTCGAGGCCCCGCTCATGGGCGGCGACCACGAGGGCGAGAACGCCCAGATCACGGTGACGCTGAACGCCGTCAAGGAGCGCGAGCTCCCGGAGGCGGACGACGACTTCGCCCAGATCGCCAGCGAGTTCGACACCATCGGCGAGCTGCGCCAGAGCCTGCGCACGCAGGTCGAGCGCGCCAAGTCGTTCGGCCAGGGCACCGCGGCGCGCGACCAGCTCGTGGACAAGCTCCTCGAGCTCGTCGAGATCCCGGTCCCGGAGCAGCTCGTCGAGGACGAGGTGCACCGTCACCTCGAGCAGGAGAACCGCCTCGAGGACGACGTCCACCGCGCCGAGGTGAAGGAGTCGAGCGAGAAGACGTTCCGCACCCAGATCCTGCTCGACGAGGTCGCGCAGAACGAGGACATCAAGGTCAGCCAGGACGAGCTCACCCAGTACCTGGTGCAGGGTGCCGCGCAGTACGGCATGGACCCGAACGAGTTCGTGAAGATCCTCAGCGAGAACGGCCAGATCCCGTCGATGGTCGGCGAGGTCGCCCGCAACAAGGCGCTCGCGATCATCCTCGGCAAGGTCGAGGTCGTCGACACGAACGGCGCGAAGGTCGACCTGACCGAGTTCATCGCCCTGCCGGACGAGGACGACGCCGAGGACGCGGCGGCCGCCGAGGAGCAGCCCGCCGCCGAGCAGGCCGCGGACGAGGCCCCCGCCGAGGAGCCCGCCGCCGAGGAGAAGCCGAAGAAGAAGGCCGCCGCCAAGAAGAAGGCAGCCGACAAGTAGGTCGCATCGTGTGAGAGGCCGGGTCCCGCGTGGGCCCGGCCTCTCGTGCGTTCTGCACCATGACGGGACGAGAAGGGTGACGCGCATGGACGACTGGCAGGACCGCGTCGACGCGGTCTGGGACGCGGCAGGCGATCGCGACGAGCGGGAGACCGTGGCCGCGATCGATGCGCTCGTCGCCGAGCGCGACCCCGGCGACCCGATCGCGCTGTTCGAGGCGGCGGGGGCACGCGACTTCGCCGGCCGCGAGGCCGAGGCGGAACCCCTCTACAGGGCGGCGCTGGATGCCGGGCTCGCCGAGCCGCGGCGCGGGCAGGCGGTCATTCAGCTCGCGAGCACCCTGCGCAACCTCGACCGCCCGGACGAGGCGCTCGGGATGCTGCGCGACCTCCTCCAGGAGAACCCCGGTCACGAGCTCGCGAGCGCCGCGCACGCGTTCGCCGCGCTCGCCCTCTTCGACTCCGGCCTGCCCGCCGCTGCCCTGCGCGAGGCCCTCGACGCGCTCGCGCAGGGCCTGCCGCGCTACGGACGCGCCGTCGCCGCCTACGCGGCCGAGCTGGAGGACCGCTAGGCCGGAGACGCGTGAAGAACTCCCGAATCACTGGCACCCTCGCCATCGGTTCCGGAGTTGTTCACGGTTTGCATCGGCGTGTCGCGTGAAGAACTCCGGAACCGATGGCGGCTTGGCCGACCGTTCCTGAGTTGTTCACCCGCGCCGGGTGCGCCGACGGAGCACCGCCCCTGCGGCGACCGCTAGGCTGAGCGTGACAGTGCCTAGGGTTCCGTTCCCGCCCCGGCGGGTGGACTGGTCCGAGCGGCACCACGGGAGCGCACCGCGCCCCGTCATCTGACAGGACAAAAGCCCGGAGGATCCGATCCGTCGCGCCCACGCGACGGGGGAGAGGATCCTCGTGTCGCCCACCGCCCTGCTGCTCGTCGTCATCGCCGCGTTCTGCCACGCCGCCTGGAACCTGGCGTCCAAACGCGCCAGCGCCAGCGGCATCCCGTTCATCTTCCTCGGTGCGGTCGCCTCGACCGTGCTCTGGCTGCCGGCCGCCGGGGTGGACCTGGTGCTCGCGGGCGCCGACCTGCGCGGCCTGGCCGTCGGCGCCGGCGTCTCGGCGGTCATCCACGTCGGCTACATGTGGGTGCTCCAGCGTGGCTACCGGCACGGCGACCTCTCCGTCGTCTACCCGATGGCCCGCGGCACCGGCCCGCTGCTCTCCGTCGTGTTCGCGATCCTGCTGTTCGGCGAGCACCCGTCAGCGCTCGCCCTCGCCGGCGCCGCCGTCGTGGTGGCCGGGATCGTCGGCATCGGCCTCAGCACCGGTGCGCCCGCGGCCGTGCCGGGCGAGAGCGGACGGGGACGCGCCCGGCTGCTGCTCGGCCCCGGCGTCCTCTACGGCCTGCTCACGGGCGTGACGATCGCCGTGTACACGCTCTGGGACGCGTTCACGGTCAACGACCTCGGGGTCTCCCCGGTGTCGTTCATGGTGGGATGCTCACTCGGCGAGATCGTCCTGCTCGCCCCGATCGCGTACCGGCGCCGGGCGGAGGTGCGGGCGGCGTGGCGCGACTACCGCCGGCAGGTCGTCGTGGTCGGCGTGCTGTCGCCGCTGTCGTACATCCTGGTGCTCTGCGCGATGACGCTTGCGCCCGTCTCTCTCGTCGCCCCGACGCGCGAGCTGTCGGTGGTGCTCGTCAGCCTCGCCGGCTGGCTGCTGCTGCGCGAGCCCCGTCCGCTGCAGCGGCTCGCCGGATCCGCGGTCGTGCTGGGCGGCGTCGCGCTGCTCGCGCTCGGCTGACGCCACGCGGCGACACTGTATCTGCCCACGGCGAACAGCGCGGAAATGCCGGAAACCCTCCGATAGATTCATTTCCAAGCGACAAAGGAAACGGAGCGAACATGGCCGACATGGGTATCCAGCCCAGTGTTTTCGACAGACTGCTGAAGGACCGGATCATCTGGCTCGGGTCCGAGGTCCGGGACGAGAACGCGAATGAGATCGCCGCGAAGCTGCTGCTCCTGGCCGCAGAGGACCCGAAGCGCGACATCTACCTCTACATCAACTCTCCCGGCGGCTCCATCACGGCCGGCATGGCCATCTACGACACCATGCAGTTCGTCCCGAACGACATCGTCACCGTCGGCATCGGCATGGCGGCGTCTATGGGCCAGCTGCTGCTGACGGCGGGTACCAAGGGCAAGCGGTACATCACGCCGAACGCGCGCGTCCTGCTGCACCAGCCGCACGGCGGCTTCGGCGGCACCGCGAGCGACATCCAGACGCAGGCGCAGCTCATCCTCGACATGAAGAAGCGCCTCGCCGAGATCACGGCGTCGGCCACCGGCAAGTCCGTCGAGCAGATCAACGCCGACGGCGACCGCGACCGCTGGTTCACCGCCCAGGAGGCGCTCGACTACGGCTTCGTCGACCACATCCGCGAGTCGGCTCTCGACGTCGCCGGTGGCGGCGGAACCGACCAGGAGACCAAGTAGGACCCGCGAGAAGGACGAGGACCCACGAAATGAACACCCCTATGCTCGGCGGACCGTCCTTCGGCGGTCAGGCCTTCGGAGGCGTGCAGGCGCCAGGCGCCCGCTACATCCTGCCCAGCTTCGAGGAGCGCACGGCCTACGGCTACAAGCGCCAGGACCCGTACGCGAAGCTGTTCGAGGACCGCATCATCTTCCTCGGCGTGCAGGTGGACGACGCGTCGGCCGACGACATCATGGCCCAGCTGCTCGTGCTCGAGAGCCAGGACCCCGACCGCGACATCGTGATGTACATCAACTCGCCCGGTGGCTCGTTCACGGCCATGACGGCGATCTACGACACGATGCAGTACATCCGCCCGCAGATCCAGACCGTCGTGCTCGGCCAGGCCGCCTCGGCCGCCGCCGTGCTCACCGCGGCGGGAACGCCCGGCAAGCGCCTCGCGCTGCCGAACGCCCGCATCCTCATCCACCAGCCCGCCGTCGGCGAGGCCGGACAGGGGCAGGCGTCCGACATCGAGATCCAAGCGAACGAGATCATGCGGATGCGCACCTGGCTGGAGGAGACGCTCGCGCGGCACTCCAACCGCTCGGTGGAGCAGGTCAACAAGGACATCGACCGCGACAAGATCCTGTCCGCGGAGGAGGCCCTCGAGTACGGCCTGATCGACCAGGTGCTCACCAGCAGGAAGACGCTGCCGGCACTGGTCAAGTAGCCTGTCGCACATGGCGGAACGGGGCGGTCTCTTCGACGACCGCCCCGTTCGTCGTGTCAGGACGCGGTTGGATGCGGCGTACGACACCGCGGTCTGGCCGGCGTCGATCCCGGCGGTGGGCCAGCTGCTGCGCGAGGGACTCGACCTCCCGGCGGGCGTGACCTTCCTCGTCGGCGAGAACGGTGCTGGCAAGTCCACCATCGTGGAGGCCGTCGCCGAGGCCTATGGGCTCCCTCCAGAGGGTGGCAGCAACCAGGGCCACCACGCGACACGCCGCACCGAGTCCCCGTTGTCGGAGTGGCTCGCGCTGGAGCGCGCGCCCTGGGCGGCGAAGTGGGGCTTCTTCCTGCGGGCCGAGACCATGCACGGCTACTACACGTACTTCGAGTCCGTCGCGACCGCGGGCGACCCGCAGCTGCACACGATGAGCCACGGCGAGTCGTTCAACACGCTGCTGGAGACCCGGCTGAACCACCCGCAGTTCGTGGCCGGGCTGGTCTGCCTCGACGAGCCGGAGGCGGCGCTGTCGTTCCAGTCGACCCTCGGGTGGGTCGCGAACCTGGCGGTCATGGCGGAGCGCGGAACGCAGGTGCTGTGCGCGACGCACTCGCCGATCCTCTGCTCGCTGCCCGGCGCTCACATCCTCGAGCTCGGCGAGTGGGGGATCCGCGAGGCGGAATGGGACGACCTGGAGATCGTGCGCAACTGGCGGTCGTTCCTCGACGCGCCGGGACGGTGGCTGAAGCACCTGCTCTGAGCCGGTCGCCCCGCGCTTCTGCTCAGGGCGTAACGGCGCGCAGCGACCAAATGCGTCCCAGGTGCGCGCCAATGTCGCCGCCGCGGGTTAGGCTCGTCGGAGAGACCCGACAAGGAGGGGGAGACGGATGGCACGCATCGGGGAGAGCGCCGATCTGCTCAAGTGTTCCTTCTGTGGCAAGAGCCAGAAGCAGGTGCAGCAGCTGATCGCCGGTCCCGGCGTGTACATCTGCGACGAGTGCGTCGAGCTCTGCAACGAAATCATCGAGGAACGACTCGCCGAGGCGGGCGAGGAGGCGTCGAGCGAGTTCGACCTGCCGAAGCCGAAGGAGATCTTCGGCTTCCTCGAGGAGTACGTCATCGGCCAGGAGCAGGCCAAGCGCGCCCTTGCCGTCGCGGTGTACAACCACTACAAGCGGGTCCGCGCCAAGCAGACCATCACGTCGGCCGACGCGATCGACGATGTCGAGATCGCGAAGTCGAACATCCTGCTGATCGGCCCGACGGGCTGCGGCAAGACCTACCTCGCCCAGACGCTCGCGCGCCGGCTCAATGTGCCGTTCGCCGTGGCGGACGCGACCGCTCTCACCGAGGCGGGCTACGTCGGCGAGGACGTCGAGAACATCCTGCTGAAGCTCATCCAGGCCGCCGACTACGACGTCAAGCGCGCTGAGACCGGCATCATCTACATCGACGAGGTCGACAAGATCGCCCGCAAGGCAGAGAACCCGTCGATCACGCGCGACGTCTCCGGCGAGGGCGTGCAGCAGGCGCTGCTGAAGATCCTCGAGGGCACGGTCGCCTCGGTGCCGCCGCAGGGCGGCCGCAAGCACCCGCACCAGGAGTTCATCCAGATCGACACGACGAACGTGCTGTTCATCGTGGCCGGCGCGTTCGCCGGGCTCGAGGAGATCATCTCCTCGCGCGCGGGCAAGAAGGGCATCGGCTTCGGCGCCCCGCTGCACTCCAAGGGCGACGACATCAACCTCTTCAGCGAGGTGCTGCCGGAGGACCTGCACAAGTTCGGACTCATCCCCGAGTTCATCGGCCGGCTCCCCGTCGTCACGACGGTGACCCCGCTCGACCAGGACGCGCTGATGCAGATCCTCACCGAGCCGAAGAACGCACTCGTGCGTCAGTACCAGCGGATGTTCGAGCTCGACGGCGTGCAGCTCGAGTTCGAGCACTCTGCGCTCGAGGCGATCGCCGACCTCGCGGTTCTCCGCAAGACCGGCGCCCGCGGCCTTCGCGCGATCATGGAGGAGGTGCTCGGCCCGATCATGTTCGAGGTGCCGTCGAGCTCCGAGGTCGCTCGGGTCGTGGTCACCAAGGAGGCGGTGCTGGAGAACGCGGCACCGACTATCGTCCCGCACCGTCCGCGGCGCGAGGAGAAGTCGGCGTAGCCTCCGGCTCGGTCCGGATCAGGAGCGGCGGTGCCTTCGTCACGATCAGCCACGCCGGCAGCACCGCCAGCGACAGGATGGGCAGGATCAGCAGGTTGTGGGTCACCGCGACCCCGACGAAGATGGCGATCCAGCCGTCCCGGGTCACCGCGAGCGTGATCCCGAGCACCCCCGCGGCGACAGCAACGGCGACCGGGATCCCCGGCACGAGGGAGCTCGCCAGCGTCCCGACGGCGGCGCCGATGAAGACGGCGGGGAAGACCCGGCCGCCGCGGAAGCCGGCACCCGCCGCGACCAGCAGCGCCGCGAGCTTGACGACCGTGATCGTGACGAGCTGCCCTGCCGTGTAGTCGCCGCGGTGCGTGACGAGCTCTCCCATCTGCTGCAGCCCCTTGAAGAGGGTGATCGGGCCGCCGAGCGCGCCGAGGAGCCCGAGCACCGCTCCGCCCGCCAGGGTGATCAGCACCGGATGGCGCAACGCGTGGAACGCCCGATGGACGACGGGGAAGACGGTGGCGGCCAGCACGCCGATCGCGGCGGAGACGGCCGCGATGACGAGCGCGGCCAGCAGGTCCCACCCGGTCACCTGCGTGTAGGCCGGCATCGGGATGGCGAACGAGGGATGCGCGAGCAGCGTCATGGTCAGCGACCCGGCCGCTGCGGAGACGAGCGGGAGGAAGAGCTTGTCCCACACCTCGCCGCCGCCCCGGACGGCCGCGACGATGCCCGTGAAGACGAGCGCGGCGGCGACCGGGGTGCCGAACAGCGCCCCGATCGTGCCGGACGCGGCCATCAGCATCACGACGTTGGCGGGCACCCGTTTCCAGAGCCGCCCGATCAGGGTGACCATGATGCTGACGTTGATCGCGATGATCGGGTTCTCGGGCCCTAGGCTCACGCCCCCGGCGAGCCCCAGCATCGCGGCCAGCGCCAGCGAGGGCACCACGGCGAGCCGCAGCGGCGGCGCGACGAGCTCCGTCGTCGCCGAGTCCGGTCCGGCGTGGCCGGGGACCAGCCAGGCGGTCAGGCCGACCGCGAAACCGGTCACCGTCAGCACGGCGAAGATCCACCATCCCGACGACGGGTCGATGCCGAGCGCGTGCGGCAGGGCCGTCCACACGCCGTCCTCGACGACGCCGGCGATCTCGTCGACGGCCCAGAGCGTCAGGGCGCTCACGATGCCGATGACGAGCGCGGGGATGCTGAGCAGCAGCAGCGATCGCACGGTAGGCGCCGGGAGCACCGGTTCGCTCGACGTCATCTGCGCCCCCTTCCCGCGATGCGCTCAGGCTAGAGCGTCGGACGGGAAGGGGGCTAGGGCGTGTCTCAGCCGTCGAGGCCGCGACGCTTGAGCAGAGGGTCGATCACGGCGTCGCGGCCGCGGAAGTCGCGGTACGCCTCCAGCGGGTCCTTGGATCCGCCGACGCCGAGCAGGCGCTGACGGAACCGGTCGCCGTTCTCGCGCTTCAGCCCGCCGTTCTCCTTGAACCACTCGACGGTGTCCGCGTCGAGCACCTCGCTCCAGATGTAGGAGTAGTACCCGGCGTCGTAGCCGCCGGAGAAGGTGTGCGCGAAGTATGTGCTCGCGTAGCGCGGAGGAACGGCCGGGTTGTCGAGGCCGACGGACGCGAGCGCCTGCGCCTCGAAGGCCGCGACATCGGTCACGGTGTCGTCGGCCGTGATCGAGTGCCACGCCTGGTCGAGCAGCGCAGCGGCCAGGTACTCGCTGGTCGCGAAGCCCTCGTTGAACGCCTCGGAGGCGTGCAGGCGGTCGATGAGCTCCTGCGGCATCCGCTCGCCGGTCACGTGGTGCACCGCGTAGTTCTCGACGATCTCGGGCCAGAGCATCCACATCTCGTTGACCTGGCTCGGGAACTCGACGAAGTCGCGGAACACGTTCGTCCCGGCGAACTTCGGGTACGTCACGCGGGCGAACAGCCCGTGCAGGGCGTGGCCGAACTCGTGGAACAGCGTGTTCGTCTCGTCGTAGGTGAGCAGGGTCGGCTCGCCCGCGGCGGGCTTCGGCACGTTGAGGTTGTTGACGACGACGGTCGGGGTGCCGAGTAGCTCCGACTGCGAGATCAGCGGGTTCATCCACGCGCCACCGCGCTTGGAGTCGCGGGTGTAGAGGTCGAGGATGTACAGTCCCAGTTCGCTGCCGTCCTCGTTGCGCACCTCGAACACGCGCGCGTCGGGGTGGTAGGCGACGAGGTCGGGCCGTTCCTCGAAGGTGATGCCGTAGAGGCGGGTGGCGGCGTAGAAGACGCCGTCGCGGAGCACGCGCTCGGCCTCGAAGTACGGGCGCATCGCGGCGAAGTCGACATCGTAGGTCGCCTGACGCTCCTTGTCGGTGAAGTACGCCCAGTCCCAGCTCTCCACGGTGTCGCCGGCCAGCTTCTCCAGCTCGGCCTGCTCGGCGCGGGCGTTGCGGGCGGCGGGAGGGGCGAGCCGGCCGAGCATGTCGGCGACGGCCTGCGGATTCCGCGCCGTCTCGTCCGTGGTGACGAAGGCCGCGTGCGTGTCGAAGCCGAGCAGACGGGCGCGCTCGGCGCGCAGCCGCGAGATCTCCAGCACCAGCTCGCGGTTGTCGTTCTCACCGTCGCGGATGCCGCGGGCGCGGGAGGCGGCCATGATCCGCTCGCGCGACGCGCGCACGGTGAGGTTCGCGAGCCACGGGTGGCCGGTGGGGAGCACGAGCGTGACGACGTACTTCCCGTCGAGCCCCCGCTCCTTCGCCGCCTCCGCCGCGGCCGACAGCTCGCCCTCGCCGAGGCCGTCCAGCTCCTCTGCGGTGTCGAAGACGACGGCGAGGTCGTTGGTGTCGGCCAGCAGGTTCTTCTCGAATCGTGTGGTGAGGGTGGACAGGCGCTGGTTGTACTCGCGGAGGCGGGCCTTTTCCGCGTCGTCGAGACCGGCGCCGGCCAGGGTGAACTCGGTGTAGTAGCGCTCGATCAGGTAGCGCGACTCGGCGTCGAGTCCGAGGTCGTGCCGCTGCTCGTAGAGCGCGGCGATGCGTGCGTAGAGCTCGGGGTCGAGCCGGATCGCGTCCTGGTGCGCCGAGAGCCGGGGTGCGATCTCCTCCTCGAGCGCGTTGGTGAAGTCGGTGCTGTCGGACGAGCTCTTGTTGAAGAACACCTCGGCGACCCGCATCAGCGTCCCTCCGGACCGCTCGAGCGGCAGCATCGTGTTCTCGAACGTCGGCGCATCGGTCGTCGCCGTGATCGCGGCGATCTCGGCGAGCTGCTCCTCGAACCCGCGCTCGAAGGCGGGGCGGTAGTGCTCGTCGCGGATCTCCGCGAACGGGGGCAGCTGGTAGGGGAGCGTGCTGGGGGCGAAGAAGGGATTGGACGTTTCAGCCATTGCTCCAGCCTAGGCCCGTCCAGCAAACGTACAAAGATCCCGTTGCAAAGAGAACCATGCAAAAGAATCAATGCAAAGATACGCTTGCAAAGAAGTCTTTGCATCGCTACTCTGATGACATGAGCAACGACGAAGAGCAGGCCGCCGCCGAGCCGTACGAGCCGCATTTCGAACCGATCGGGATGCCGGCGCTGCGAGCCCTCGCGCACCCGCTCCGCGTGGAGATCATGAACGAGCTCTCCGACTTCGGCCCGGCCACGGCCTCGATGCTCGCCGAGCGGCTGGGGGAGTCCAGCGGGGCCACCAGCTACCACCTGCGCCAGCTGGCCAAGCACGAAATCATCGTCGAGGACGACGAGCGCGGCAAGGGCCGGGAGCGCTGGTGGAAGATGGCACCCGGCGGCGTCTCGCTCGGCGGCCCCGCGATCCTCGAATCGCCGGCCGGCCGCGAGGCCACCGAGCAGGTGTCCCTCAGCTGGCAGCA
Source organism: Leifsonia sp. NPDC080035 (assembly GCF_040050925.1). NCBI lineage: Bacteria > Bacillati > Actinomycetota > Actinomycetes > Micrococcales > Microbacteriaceae > Leifsonia > Leifsonia sp. NPDC080035. Next base: position 3,363,949 of record NZ_CP157390.1, read on the forward strand.
GAACAACGACCGCCGCCTGAGCGCCTTCGTCCGCCGCGGCCTCGAGACCTTCGGCATGGAGTGGATGGAGGCGAGCGCACTCTCCACCACCCACCTCGAGGTCACCCGCGACCAGCTCGCCGAGCTCGGCCGGGAGTACTACATCCTGGTGAACCGGCTCAAGGAGAAGTGGAAGGCCGAGCCGGACGACGGACCCAAGAAGCGCATCCAGGCGCAGTTCAACGCCTTCCCGCTCGTCGAGCAGGAGGATCGCGCGGAGGGTGAGAAGCGATGAGCACCCGGCTCGGCGCGGGCTTCGGGCGGCTCTGGACGTCCGCGATCGCCAGCAACCTCGCCGACGGTATCGGGCGCACCGCCGTCCCGCTGATCGGGACGACGCTCACGCACGACCCGGCCCTGATCGCGGGCCTCACCGCCGTGACCTTCCTGCCCTGGCTGCTGTTCGGCATCCCCGCGGGCATGCTGCTCGACCGGGTGGACCGGCGGATCGCCATGGCGGTCGCGAACAGCGTGCGATTCGCCGTGGCCGCGCTGCTGGCTCTGCTGATCGCCGGGGACGCCCTCACGATCTGGTGGCTGTACGCCTGCGTGCTGCTGTTCGGACTGGGGGAGACGGTCTTCGACAACGCGACGACCACCGTCGTGCCCAGCCTGGTCACCCGCGACCAGCTCGACCGCGCGAACGGGCGGATGCAGTCCGCTGAGATCGTCATCCAGAACTTCGTGGCGACGCCGGTGGCGGGCTTCCTGTTCGCCGCCTCCCTGCTCCTTCCGGTCTGGCTGACCGGCGCCGGGTTCCTGATCGCGGGCCTCCTCGCGCTCACCATCCCGGCGGCGGCCGCGCGCGCTCACGCGTTCGGCGGCGAGCACGCAGGCGAGGCGCGGCCGGGGATGGGCGCGGTCGTGCGCTTCCTGGCCGGCCACCGCTTCCTGCGGCCGATGATCATCCTCACCTCCATCACCGCCTCCGCTCTCGCGTTCGCGCAGGGGAGCGTGGTGCTGCTGCTCCTGAACACCTACGGCCTGCCGGCCGCGCTGGTGGGCGTGGTGACCGCGCTGATCGGAGTGGGCGCCCTCGCTGGGGCCCTGCTCTCCAGCCGCTTCGTCGCCCGCTTCGGGCGCGGACGCGTGATGTTCGTCTCGATCCTGGTCAGCGGGCTGGGCATCGGCTGCGTCGGGCTCACCGGCAACGTCGTGCTCGGCATCCTCGCCTACGCCATCGGCGCCTTCGGCGTCGCCGTCTGGAACGTGCCGTGGGGCGCGCTCCGCCAGGCGATCGTCCCGAACGCGATGCTCGGTCGCGCCATGGGCATCGTGCGCTCCATCGGCTGGGGCCTCACGCCGATCGCCACCATCCTCGGCGGGTTCGTCGCCCGCATCGACCTGAAGCTGCCGTTCCTCATCGGCGGCGTCGTCGTGGTCGTCCTCACCCTGATCGCCACCCGGCTGCTCCTCAGCGCCGACAGCTACGGGCCGTCCGCCGCAAGCGGGTCCGGCACCGAAGCACCGACCGACACCATTCCGGAAGGAACCGTGAAATGACCGCCGTATTCGTGCCCGTCCGCACGTCGTTCAGCCACCGCACCGCCGTCCGGGTCGGCCGTGCCCTCACCGCGTGGGGGACGCGCCAGCCCGCCATCGGGCCCGATCACGCCGCGCGCGTGACGTCGATCGAATCCAGCCGCGACCGTGCGGCCCGTCTGCTCCCGCAGCTGCCGCGCTGAGACGCCGAGATGCGACCCCGCTCAGACCTCGTCGTAGTCCGTCGACTCGGGCTCGACGGGCTGGGTGATGGTCGCCGAGTCCTCGGCCTGGTTGTACCGGATGACCGTCCCGTCGTCCAGCTCCACCACCGGCTTGCCCTCGAGCCAGGTGAGCGTCCAGCGCCAGCCGTCCGTCTCCACGTCGGTGGCCACGAGCTCCTCCTCGACGGTGGAGACGGCGTACGCCACCACTTCCGGGAGGGACGACGGAGGCTGTTCGCCGACGGCCCAGCGGGTCCCGAGCTGCATCAGGCGCGCTCGCGGGCTCGGGCCGACACGAGGTCGATCTCGTACGTGACCCAGCCCGTCTTCTCGGCGACGCCGTCGTAGACCTTCTGTGCCGCGGTGTTGTCCTGCGCGGTGATCCACTGCACGACACCGAGTCCACGCTGCTCCGCGAGCTCGCGGACCGTCTGGATGAGCCGGCGCCCGATGCCTTTGCCGCGCTCGTCCTCCGCGACGAACAGGTCGTCCAGGAACAGGCCGCGGTCGCCCTCGAGAGGGCGGGCGAACTCGCGGACGTGAGCGAGACCGACGATCCGCTCGCCGTCGACCGCGACGTAGCCGCTCTCCTCGTGGTCGGCGGCGCTGAGCCACGACCACAGGACGAGGGCCTTCTGGTCGGTCAGCTCGGTGTCGTAGAACTCGGCGTACTTCGCGTACAGATCGAGCCAGGCGAAGAAATCGCCGTCCCTGACCGGTCGAACCTCGATCGACATGGGTTCCTCCGTTCGCGTTCCCCGCACGGCTGGGCGTCCGGTGTGTGTTTCGACCATATCGCGGTCCGGTTCAGGGGACGAGGTCGTAGGTGACCCACTTCGTCTTCTCGGCGACGCGGTCGTAGAGCCGGCGGGCGGTCTCGTTGTCCTTCGCGGTGATCCACCGGACGACGGAGAGACCGCGCTCCCGGGCCTGGTCGCGCAGGTGCTCGAGCAGGGCGGTGCCGGCGCCGGCGCCGCGGGCGTCCGGCACGACGAAGAGGTCGTCGAGGTAGAGGCCCTTGCTGCCGTCCAGCGGTCGAGCGAACTCGCGCACGTGGGCGAGTCCGATCGGCTTGCCGTCCTCGTCCACGGCGAACCACGCTTCGAGGTCGTTGTCGGAATCGCTCAACCAGCTCCAGACGAGGAGGGCCTTCTCATCGGTCACCGGGTTCTCGTAAAACTCCCCGTAGCCGGTGTAGAGGTCGAGCCAGGTGAAGAACTCGTTGTCCTCTACGCGGCGGACCGTTGCCGTCATCTTTCCTCCTCGATCGGCGCCTGAGCAAGCAGAATATCGGTCACGTGCGTCTCCTCGGCGGATGCGAAACGCAGTTCGGCGATTCTGCCCACCGAGGCGAGGTCGCCCGCCGCCGAGCGGATGGCGGCGATCTCGGTGTCGGGCCCGGCGATCACCGCGGAGTCGACCGGGGTGCGCTGGGAGGCCTTCGCTGCGGTCTTGGCGCCGCGGATGCCGGTCAGCGCGCGCCCCACGATGGTCAGCACCGCGCGGTCGTCGCTCCAGTCGGAGGCGACCTCGGCCGTGGTCGGCCACGGTGCCACGTGCACGGAGCCCTCGTTGAACCAGCTCCACGCCTCCTCGGAGGCGAACGGCAGGACCGGTGCGAACAGGCGCAGGAACGCGGAGAGCGCAGTGCGCAGCGCGACGACGGCGGACGCCTGCTCGGCGGTCGCCTCGCCGTACGCACGCTCCTTCACGAGCTCGAGGTAGTCATCGCAGAACGTCCAGAAGAACGTCTCCGCCACCTCCAGTGCGCGGGCGTGGTCGTAGCCGTCGAGCGCGGCGGTCGCGTCCGCGACGACCTCGGCCAGCTGCTGCAGCATGCTGCGGTCGAGCGGGCTCGTCACCTGCGCCAGGTCGAGCGATGCCGGGGCCTCGAAGCCGAGGATGAACTTGGCCGCGTTGAGCAGCTTGATGGCCAGTCGCCGGCCGATCTTGATCTGCGTCGGGTTCTGCGGGTCGAACGCGGCGTCGGTGCCGAGCCGCGACGACGCCGCCCAGTAGCGGACCGCGTCGGAGCCGTGCTTCTCGAGGATGTCCGCAGGCGTGACGACGTTGCCCTTGGACTTCGACATCTTCTTGCGATCGGGGTCGACGATGAAGCCGGAGATGGCGGCGTTCGTCCACGGCGTGAGCCCCGCCTCCAGCTGCGAGCGGAGCAGGGTCGAGAACAGCCAGGTGCGGATGATGTCCTGGCCCTGCGGGCGCAGATCGAACGGATAGACGGTCTCGAACAGCGCGTCGTCCCGCTGCCAGCCGCCCGCGAGCTGCGGGGTGAGCGAGGAGGTCATCCAGGTGTCCATCACGTCGTGCTCGCCGACGAAGCCGCCGGCCTGGCCGCGCTGCGACTCCTCATAGCCGGGGGCCGCGTCCGAGGACGGGTCGACGGGGAGGACGTCCTCCGACGGGAGGATGGGCTGGTCGAACACCGGGTTGCCGTCCGCATCCAGCGGGTACCAGACCGGGATCGGCACGCCGAAGAACCGCTGGCGCGAGATCAGCCAGTCGCCGGTGAGGCCGTTCACCCAGTTCTCGTAGCGCACGCGCATGAAGTCCGGGTGCCAGTCGATCTGGCGCCCGAGCTCGATGAGGCGCTCGCGCAGCTTCTCGTCCCGAGCGCCGTTCTTGACGTACCACTGGCGCGTCGAGACGATCTCGAGCGGCTTGTCGCCCTTCTCGAAGAACTTCACCGGGTGCTGGATGGGCTTCGGCTCGCCGATCAGGTCGCCGGAGGCGCGCAGCAGCTCGATCACGGCCTGCTTGGCCGAGAACACGGTCTTCCCGGCGAGCTGCGCGTACGCGTCCTTGCCGGCCTCCGACTCGATGGCGGCGGGCGGCTCGGGCAGGATCCGGCCGTCGAAGCCGATGATCGCGCGGTTCGGCAGGTCGAGCTCGCGCCACCAGGTGACATCCGTGATGTCGCCGAAGGTGCAGATCATGGCGATGCCGGTGCCCTTGTCGGGCTGCGCCAGGTGGTGGGCGACCACGGGCACCTCGACGCCGAAGACGGGGGTGCGGACGGTCGTGCCGAACAGCGGCTGGTAGCGCTCGTCGTCCGGATGCGCGACGAGGGCGACGCAGGCGGGGAGCAGCTCGGGACGGGTGGTCTCGATGAAGACGGGGCCGTCGGCGCCGTGGAAGGCGACGCGGTGGTAGGCGCCCGGCTGCTCGCGGTCCTCGAGCTCGGCCTGGGCGACCGCGGTGCGGAACGTGATGTCCCAGAGCGTCGGCGCGAGCGCCTGGTACGCCTCGCCGCGGGCGACGTTGCGCAGGAAGGCGAGCTGGGAGACGTGCAGCGCCTCCTGGCCGATGGTGCGGTAGGTCTGCGACCAGTCGACCGAGAGGCCGAGCGAGCGCCACAGCGCCTCGAACTGCTTCTCGTCCTCGACGGTCAGCCGCTCGCACAGCTCGATGAAGTTGCGGCGCGAGATCGGCTTCTGGTCGGCGGCCTTCGAGCTCTTGTTGTCCCCGCCCTCGAACGGCGGGACGAAGTCCGGGTCGTAGGGAAGCGACGGGTCGCAGCGGACGCCGTAGTAGTTCTGCACGCGGCGCTCGGTGGGCAGGCCGTTGTCGTCCCAGCCCATCGGGTAGAACACCTTCTCGCCCCGCATCCGGTGGTACCGGGCGACGACGTCGGTGTGGGTGTAGCTGAAGACGTGGCCGATGTGCAGAGAGCCGGACGCCGTCGGCGGCGGGGTGTCGATCGAGTAGACGGACTCGCGGCCGGCCTCGAGGGCCCCGGCGCGATCGAACCGGAACGTCCCCTCCTGCTGCCAGTGGTCGCCCCACTTGGTCTCCAGGCCCTCGAGTGCGGGCTTGTCGGGCACGGGGTTCGTGGCGCTCATGGCTGTCTCCGATTCGATATGTGCGGCACCGTGTCCTCGAGGTGCCTGAATGTCATAACCCATCAAGGGTAGCGGAATCGCCGCATCCCCCGTCGGCCGGCGGATGCGAAGAGGGGACGCGACCCGCCGTGTCCCGGTCGGCCGGGCGGCGTGTCGCGTCCCCTCTGGGCGGGCGCGTCGGGTCAGGCGGAGACGTCGTCCAGCACGGGGCGCCGGCGCGCGGCGGCCCAGGCGGCGATAAGCGTGATCGCCGACATCACCGCGAGCACGATCCCCGGGTGCCACCAGGCGTTGCCGGTCGCGTTGCCGAGCAGCAGCGTCAGCGCGGGCACGAAGGAGGTGAGCAGTGCGGCGATGCTGTAGGCGACGGACAGGGCGCTGTAGCGCACCTCGCTCGGGAACAGGTCGGCCATCAGCCCGCCGAGGCCTGCCCAGGACAGCGTCGGCAGGATGCCGCCGATGATCATGCTGCCGACGAGCACCGCGAACGAGGCGGACTGCAGCAGCAGGTACATCGGGAAGGCGATCAGCAGCGTCCCGATCGCGCCGATCGCGACCACGCGCGCGGAGCCGATCCGCGTCGCCCACAGGCCGAACAGCGGGATGGTCACCAGCTGCAGCAGGCCGCCGATGGTGGTCGCGACAAGCAGGTCCTGGAACGAGAACTTCAGGACGCTGGTGCCGTAGTCCACCATGTAGGTGTTCATCAGGGAGTAGGAGCCGATGCCGAGGACGGCGGCGCCGACGGCGATGACGAACCCGGTCGGGGCCTTGCGGAACACGTCGAGCACGGGGAAGCGGTCGCGGCGACCTGTCTCCAGCAGCTTCTTGAACACCGGCGTCTCGTCGATCGACCAGCGCAGGTAGAGCGAGACGAGCAGCAGCGGGAACGCCGTCAGGAACGGGATGCGCCATCCCCACGCCGCGATGTCCGCGCTCGACATGGTGAGGGTGAGCACGATGAAGACGACGGCGCTGAGGATCGAGCCGACCGGCGAGCCGAGCTGGGGGAGCGCAGCGTAGAACCCGCGGCGCTTCGGGTTGGCGTACTCGGTCGCGAGCAGGATCGAGCCTCCCCACTCGCCGCCGAGCGACAGTCCCTGCACCAACCGCAGCACGATCAGGGCGATGCCGCCGAACCAGCCGGCCGCCTGGTAGCTGGGCAGCACGCCGACCAGGCCGGTGCTGATGCCCATCAGCAGGATGGTCATCAGCAGCACGGGGCGGCGGCCGATGCGGTCGCCGAGGTGGCCGAACAGCACCGCGCCGACCGGGCGGATGACGAAGCCGGCGGCGATCGCAAGGAACCCGGTGAGGACACCGCCGAAGGCGCCGAGCGGGGTGAAGAACAGCGGCCCGACGAAGAACGCGGCGAAGTACGCGTAGAGGTAGAAGTCGTACGATTCGAGAGCGGTTCCGACGAACGATGCGACGGTGACGCGGCGCGCGGTCCCGGGTGTGATCCCCGGGAGGTCGGTGTCGCTGACGGGCGGGGTGGCTGTGGAGGTCACGGGTGTCCTTCTGACTGTCAGGTATTTGAACCGGGTCCAATAATAGGCGTGAGGAGACAACGCAGCATGACACCCCGCCATTCCACGGGTGCAGACACGCACGGCCAGGCTGCCACCGGCCGTCCGCGCGCCTCGTCGCGCGGGATGCTCGCCGAGGCGGCCGGGGAGCTGTTCCTCGAGCAGACCTATGCGGGAACGACCGTCGACGACATCGCCCGCCGCGCCGGGGTCAGCCGGGCGACCTTCTTCAACTACTTCGCCTCCAAGAGTGACCTCCTGTGGCTCGAGGTCGACGAGTCCCTGGCGCTGTTCCCCGCGATGCTCGCGGAACCGGCTCCGGACATCCCCCCGATGGACGCGGTGCTCGCCGCCTTCATCCGGCTCGCCGAGAGCTTCGGTCCCGACCGGTTGCCGCTCGCGGTCACGCAGGTCGAGCTGATGGGGACGGACGGCGAGCTGCAGGCCTCCGCGCTGCCGCGCTTCCTCGCCGTCGTGCGACAGGTCGCGGCCGCGATCGCCGCCAGGACCGGCGACGAGGCGGACGCGCTGCTGCCGAACGCTGCGGCCACGGCCGTCGTCGGCGCGGCCGTCGCGGCGGCCGGCGCCTGGGCGCGCGCTGGCGTGCGCCGGGGAGCGCTGGCCCCCATCGTCCGCTCCGCCGTCGAGCCGGTGTGCGCGGGCTACGCGGACGCGCTCGCGACCCGGTAGAATCGACACTCACAGACATCGACCCGGCCATCACCGGCGAGTCTTCGGAAGAACGGCGGGCCTCCCGCTCAGTAGAACCGAACGGGTACGGCCCGTCACAGCCGATGAACGAGAGGCCGCATCCGGCGCAGAAGACGGATGGGGCAAGCGGGGTGGTACCGCGACGGGCGCGCGAGCGTCCGGCGTCCTCGTGCAGAACAGCGAACCTGCCAGGAGAGAGATGCCGTACCCCAAGTCCGCACCGGACGGAGCCGAGCCCGAGCGCGCAGACGCCGCGGAGCGCCAGGATGTCACCCCCTCGCCGGTCTTCCCGGAGATCGAGACCGACGTGCTCGCCTTCTGGGACGCGGACGGGACCTTCCGCGCCTCCATCGAGAACCGCGAAGGCGCGCCCGAGTGGGTGTTCTACGACGGCCCGCCGTTCGCCAACGGGCTCCCGCACTACGGCCACCTGCTGACCGGCTACGCCAAGGACGTCTTCCCGCGCTTCCAGACGATGCGCGGCAAGAAGGTGGAGCGCCGCTTCGGCTGGGACACCCACGGCCTGCCCGCGGAGCTGGAGGCGGAGCGGCAGCTCGGCATCACCGACAAGAGCCAGATCGAGGAGATGGGCCTCGCCGCCTTCAACCAGGCCGCGAAGGACTCCGTCCTGCGCTACACCCGCGAGTGGCAGGAGTACGTCACCCGCCAGGCGCGCTGGGTGGACTTCGACAACGACTACAAGACCCTCGACACCAGCTACATGGAGTCGGTGATCTGGGCGTTCAAGCAGCTCCACGAGAAGGGCCTCGCCTACGAGGGCCACCGGGTGCTGCCGTACTGCTGGCGCGACCAGACCCCGCTGTCCAACCACGAGCTGCGGATGGACGACGACGTCTACAAGATGCGGCAGGACCAGACCGTCACGGTCACCTTCCCGTTGGTGGGTGAGAGGGCCGAGGTGCTCGGCCTGACCGGCGTGCGCGCACTCGCCTGGACGACCACCCCGTGGACGCTGCCGACGAACATGGCGCTTGCGGTCGGTCCGGACATCACGTACGCGGTCGTGCCCGCCGGCCCGAACGGCGCGGCAGACACGCACGGCGCGCCGGACGAGACCGTGCTGAGCGGCGAGTACCTGCTGGCGATCGACCTCGTCGGCAACTATGCGAAGGACCTCGGCTACGCCTCCGCGGAGGCCGCGCGGGATGCGGTCCGACGCACGATCCCCGGCCGCGACCTCGCGGGCGTCGAGTACGACCGGCTCTGGGACTACTACGCGGATGCCGAGACGTACGGCACCCAGAACGCCTGGCGCATCCTGGTCGACGACTACGTCACCACCGAGGACGGCACCGGCATCGTCCACCAGGCTCCCGCCTACGGCGAGGACGACCAGCGCGTCTGCGAGGCGGCGGGCATCCCCGTCATCATCTCTGTCGACGACGGCGCCCGGTTCCTGCCCGCGGTGGCGGATGTCGCGGGCCTGCAGGTCTTCGAGGCGAACAAGCCGCTCACCACGCTCCTGCGCGAGCAGGGCCGGCTGCTCCGCCAGGCCAGCTACGAGCACTCCTACCCGCACTGCTGGCGCTGCCGGAACCCGCTGATCTACAAGGCGGTGTCCAGCTGGTTCGTCCGGGTCACCGACTTCCGCTACCGGATGGTCGAGCTGAACCAGCAGATCAACTGGGTGCCGGACAACGTCAAGGACGGCCAGTTCGGCAAGTGGCTCGCCGGCGCCCGTGACTGGTCGGTGTCGCGTAACCGCTACTTCGGCTCGCCCATCCCGGTGTGGAAGAGCGACGACCCGGCGTACCCGCGCGTCGACGTCTACGGCTCGCTCGAAGAGCTCGAGCGCGACTTCGGCCGCCTGCCGCTGAACGCGAACGGCGAGCCGGACCTGCACCGCCCGTTCATCGACGAGCTGACCAGGCCGAACCCGGACGACCCGACCGGCCGGTCCACCATGCGCCGCATCCCGGACGTGCTCGACGTCTGGTTCGACTCCGGCTCGATGCCGTTCGCCCAGGTGCACTACCCGTTCGAGAACCACGACTGGTTCGACAGCCACAGCCCGGCCGACTTCATCGTCGAGTACATCGGGCAGACCCGCGGCTGGTTCTACCTGCTGCACACGCTCGGCACCGCGCTGTTCGACCGTCCCGCGTTCAAGAACGTGATCAGCCACGGCATCGTGCTCGGCAGCGACGGCCAGAAGATGTCGAAGTCCCTGCGCAACTACCCGGACGTGAACGAGGTCTTCGACCGCGACGGCTCCGACGCGATGCGCTGGTTCCTGATGTCGAGCCCTGTGCTGCGCGGCGGCAACCTCATCGTCACCGAGGAGGGCATCCGCGAGGGCGTCCGTCAGGTGCTGCTGCCGCTGTGGAGCACGTGGTACTTCTTCTCGCTGTACGCCAACGCGACCGGGTACGACGCGAAGCGCTCCACCGCGTCCACCGACGTGCTCGACCGCTACCTGCTGGCGAAGACCAGGGACCTGGTGGAAGCGGTGACCGACGATCTGGAAGACCTCGACTCCACCCTCGCCGCGGCGAAGCTCCGCGACTTCGCGGACGTGCTCACCAACTGGTACGTGCGCCGGTCGCGCGACCGGTTCTGGGCGGGCGTCGGCGAGGACGGCTCCGGCGCCGAGGCGTTCGACACCCTTTACACCGTGCTGGAGACGCTGACCCGGGTCGCCGCGCCCCTTCTGCCGCTCGTCAGCGAGCGCATCTGGAAGGACCTCACCGGCGGCCGGAGCGTCCACCTCACCGGCTGGCCGGAGCCGGACGAGTTCCCCGCCGACGACGCGCTGGTCGCGGCGATGGACCGCGTGCGTGCGATCAGCTCCACGGCGCTCTCGCTGCGCAAGCAGTCCGGCCTCCGCGTGCGGCTGCCGCTGGCGAAGCTGACGGTCGTCGCCGAGGGCGTGGATGCGCTGCGCCCGTTCGAGGGCATCCTGCGCGACGAGCTCAACGTGAAGGCGGTCGAGCTGGTCGAGGGCGAGCACGGCGGCGTCGAGCAGACGCTCACCGTCAACGCGCGCATGCTCGGACCCCGCATCGGCAAGCAGGTGCAGGACGTCATCCGTGCCGCGAAGAGCGGCGACTGGGACGAGGTCGACGGCGTCGTGCGCGCCGGGGGAGTCGAGCTGCTGCCCGGCGAGTACGAGAAGACCGTCGTGATCAGCGCGCAGAGCGCCCGCTTCGAGAACGGCGTGTACGTCGAGCTGGACACGGCGCTCACGCCGGAGCTGGAGGCCGAGGGTCTTGCGCGCGACATCATCCGCGCGGTGCAGGACACCCGGAAGGCCGCGGGCCTGGACGTCAGCGACCGCATCGAGCTGTCGCTCAGCTTCGAGGACCCGGCGGACGGCGCGGCGGTCGAATCCGCCGCAGGCGCCGTCGACATCGGCGCGGAGACGCTCGCCGAGCTCGTGGGCATCGCCGCGGGCGGGATCGTCGAGACGAGCGAGGACGGCGAGTTCCGGAAGAGCTTCGCCGCGGGGCGGTTCGCGAACGCGGGCGCCTTCACGGTGGGTGTCGCCAAGGCGGAGGTGAGCGTTCGATGAGCGATGCGTTCGACGACGAGCTGCGGGACGAGGCGGAGGCCGTCTACCAGGCCCTCCTCGCCCGGATCGGCGAGGGGGCGCCCGAGCGCAGGCTGGACGCCACCCGGCGGGCGGTCGAGCTGCTGGGCGACCCCCAGCGCGCGTACCCGATCATCCACATCACCGGCACGAACGGGAAGACCTCGACCAGCCGGATCATCGAGAGCCTCCTACGCGCCTACGGCCTGCGCACGGGTCTCTTGACGAGCCCGCACCTGGTCAGCTTCAACGAGCGGATCGTGATCGACGGCCAGCCGATCGGCGACGAGGACCTCGTGCGCAACTGGGAGGACGTGCGTCCGTACCTGGAGATCGTGGACTCCGAGCTCGTGGAGGCCGGCAAGCAGCCGCTGACCTTCTTCGAGGCGCTCACCGCCCTCGCGTTCGCGGCGTTCGCCGATGCCCCGGTCGACGTCGCGGTGATCGAGGTCGGGATGGGCGGCGAGTGGGACTCGACGAACGTCGGCGATGGCCAGGTGGCCGTCTTCACGCCGATCTCGCTCGACCACACGAAGCAGCTCGGCGATACCGTCCGCGAGATCGCACGCACCAAGGCCGGCATCATCAAGCCGTCCGCCGACGTCGTCACCTCGGCGCAGACCACCGAGGCGATGGCGGAGCTGGAGGAGGCGGCGCGGCTGACCGAGTCCACGCTCGCCGCACAGCCCGGCGCCTTCGACGTGGCGGCGACGCGCGTCGCGGTCGGCGGGCAGCTCGTCACCGTGCGCGGTCGTGCGGCGACGTACGAGGACGTGTTCCTGCCGCTCTACGGCGACCACCAGGCGCAGAACGCCGCGGTCGCGGTCGCCGCCGTGGAGACCTTCCTCGGCCGCGGCACGCAGCCGCTGAAGGCCGACCTGGTGGAGGAGGGCTTCGCGACCGCGACCTCGCCCGGCCGCCTCCAGCTGATCGGCATCGAGCCGACCGTCCTGGTCGACGCCGCGCACAACCCCGCGGGCGCCGCGACGCTCGCGGACGCGCTGCGCCGGTACTTCGACTTCGACGAGATCACCTTCGTGCTCGGCAGCCTCGGCGACAAGGATGCGCGCGGCGTCGTCCGCGCGCTCACCCCCGTCGCGACGCAGTTCTTCGTGACCGAGCCGTCGTCCGACCGGGCCCTGCCCGCGGAGGACCTCGGCGACGTGGTGCGCGAGGAGGCGGGCGACGAGGCGACGATCGTCTACAGCGACGCGCTCGACGCGCTGGAGGCCGCCCGCGAGTGGGCGGGCGAGGAGGCGCGCCGCGCCGTCGTCGTCACGGGCTCCATCGTGCTCGTCGGCGCCGCCATGGCGCACGCCGCCGAGCAGGGCTGGAAGGACGCGCCGGCGTGAGCGGGGAGCAGCAGGCGCCGGAGGGCGATGCCGCGGCCGCAGGCCGCCCGCGCCGGCAGCGCTCGCTCCGCGAGACGCTCGGCTCGATCGTGCTCGCCTTCGAGCTCGTCATCGTGTTCCTCGGCGCGCTCGTCGTCTTCGGCCTGAAGGCGCTGCCCGCCGCCGTCGCGCTCGGCGGGGGAGCCGTCGTCGTCGTGCTCATGATCGTCGCGATCGGGCTGCTGCGCTGGCCGGCGGGCATCGCCCTCGGCTGGATCGTCCAGCTGATCGTCGTCGCCGCGGGCTTCCTCGTCCCCGCCTTCTTCGTGGTCGGCGCCATCTTCACGGCCATGTGGACCTACTGCATGGTCGCCGCCGCCCGCATCGACCGCACCACCAAGCGATAAAGGAGAACCCATGACCACCGCCGTCGAAGAGACCCTCGTCCTCGTCAAGCCGGATGGAGTCGCCCGCAACCTGACGGGTGAGATCCTGCGCCGGATCGAGGCCAAGGGCTACTCGCTCGTCGACATCCGCATGCTGCAGGCCGACCGCGAGCTGCTGGCCAAGCACTACGCCGAGCACGAGGGCAAGCCGTTCTACGAGCCGCTCGTCGAGTTCATGGAGTCCGGCCCGATCGTCGCGATCCGCCTCGCGGGCAACCGCGTCATCGAGGGCTTCCGCTCCCTCGCGGGCACGACCGACCCGACCACCGCGGCGCCCGGCACCATCCGCGGCGACTTCGCGCGGGACTGGGGCCTGAAGGTGCAGCAGAACCTCGTGCACGGCTCCGACTCTCCCGAGTCCGCGGCCCGCGAGCTCGCCCTCTGGTTCGCGTAACCAGCACCGCGCCGGGCGCGTCCGCCGAGGGGCACGTCGTTGTCGCTTTTCACGCTCGAAAGTGACAACGACGTGCCCTTCGGCGTTCGAGGGGCGGCTCAGACGAACGCGCGGTGGATCCAGTCGAGCTGGATCTGCGCCAGGATCGCGACGATCGCGTAGCTGACCAGGGTGATCACCGGGATCCAGCTGTACAGCGCGGCGAACACCCGGCGGGCGCGTTCGGGCAGCGGGATGTTGCCCGACTTCAGGTTGTAGAGCGTCACCGCCCAGAACGTAGGGATGGTGACGACCCAGGTGACCATGCACCACGGGCAGAGCACCCGCAGGTCGGTCAGCGAGGCGGTGATCAGGAAGATCACGAGCGCCAGGGCGAGCACGACACCGACGTTGAAGGTCAGCCAGTACCAGCGAGCGAAGCGGCCGGATACCGCGAGCAGCCCGACGCCGACGGCGATCGTGGCCGTCCAACCGGCGAGCCCGAGCAGCGGGTTCGGGAAGCCGAGCAGCGAGCCCTGCCACGAACCGAGGTTCTTGCCGCAGCCGACCAGCACATTGAAGTTGCACGAGAGCTGGGCGTTCGCGTTCGCGAGCAGCGCGAACTTGTCCAGCGTCAGCATGAAGGCCGCCCAGAAGCCGATGGCTCCGGCGATGATCAGGAAGACGGCGAGGGCCGTCGGGCGGCGGTAGTCGGCCGCTGCGGAGGAGTCTGACACAGTCGGATTATGGCATGCGCGCCCAATCGGCGACCTGGAAGGCGCGTGTGCGACGGGCGTCCGGCCCGCGACATGCGATAATCGTTGCCAGAAGTCGTTCCGGCCTGTGCCGGAGGACGCCAAGAGAAGGCTTGAGGGCGCCGAGTGCGCCCACGTGAGAAATGCCGGCCGCGATGGCCGGCCAGGAAGAGCCGGACGCACGCCGTGCCACGAGCAGGCAGCGCCCGAGCAAGGATTACGGAGGGACCCGCAAGGGTCGCCTCCGACGGAGAGTACCCGGCGAGCGGGGAACCGCCGCCGGTCGAGGAGTGCACCAGCGATGGTGGAAAACGAGAATACCGACAGCACGAACACCAACAACGAGACGGAGACAGGGGGACGCAGGCGACGGGGGCTCTTCGGGAGCCGCCGTGCGACGCGCGCGGGTCTTCCCGCCTCGGGCGAGGTGAACGACGCCCGCACCTCCGCTGCGGACGCGGGTGCACCGCCCGTCCCCGCCGCGCAGGGCGGCACCGGTCAGCAGGACCCGTCGCAGGACGCCGCTGACGCGGCAACGCCTGCCGGCGCCGCGGCACCGAGCGCGCCCCCCGCGCACGAGCCGCCCGCGCTCCCGCAGCCGCTCGGCGACGAGGCGCCCAGCCGTCCGGCGGCTCCGGGCCTGCCTCCGACGACGCTGCTGTTCCAGGCCCCCGACATCCTGCCGCTCCCGCCGCTGCCCGACGACGAAGAGGAGGCGTCCGGCAGTGTCCGCCGCCGCTCCCGCCGCCGCGCAGGCGAGACGGGGCGCAACGACGCGGGCGACCCCGCGAACACGGTCGTCAAGGTCCGTGCGCCGCGCGAGCCGGAGCTGATCACCGAGCCGCAGAAGGTCAAGGGCTCCACCCGGCTCGAGGCGAAGAAGCAGCGCCGCCGGGATGGACGCGACGCCGGCCGTCGCCGCACGGTCATCACCGAGGCCGAGTTCCTCGCCCGCCGCGAGTCGGTCGACCGCCAGATGATCGTCCGCTCCAAGGGCGGCCGCATCCAGATCGGCGTGCTCGAGGACAAGGTCCTCGTGGAGCACTACGTCGCCCGCTCGCAGGAGGCGTCGCTCATCGGCAACGTCTACCTCGGCCGCGTGCAGAACGTCCTGCCGAGCATGGAGGCCGCGTTCGTCGACATCGGGCGCGGCCGCAACGCCGTGCTCTACTCCGGCGAGGTGGACTGGGACGCGGTGGAGACCGGCAACCAGCCGCGCCGCATCGAGCTGGCCCTGAAGCCGGGCGACCGCGTGCTCGTCCAGGTCACCAAGGACCCTGTCGGCCACAAGGGCGCCCGCCTCACCAGCCAGATCTCGCTTCCCGGCCGCTACCTCGTGTACGTGCCGAACGGCTCCATGAACGGCATCAGCCGGAAGCTGCCTGACACCGAGCGCGCCCGGCTGAAGAAGATCCTCAAGGAGGTCCTCCCCGAGAACGCGGGCGTGATCGTGCGCACCGCTGCGGAGGGCGCGACGGAGGAGCAGCTCACGCTCGACGTGAACCGCCTGACCGCGCAGTGGGCGGACATCAGCACCCAGGTCGAGACCCAGCAGGCGCCCGCGCTCCTGCACAGCGAGCCCGACCTGCTGATCAAGATCATCCGCGACGTCTTCAACGAGGACTTCCAGAAGCTGGTCATCGCCGGCGACGACGCGCGCCAGGCGATCGAGAGCTACCTGCGCCAGGTCGCCCCGGACCTGCTCGACCGCATCGAGCCGTACACGGGCGACAAGGACGCGTTCGACGAGTACCGCATCACGGAGCAGATCGAGAAGGCGCTGGAGCGCAAGGTCTGGCTGCCGTCCGGCGGCTCGCTCGTCATCGACCGCACCGAGGCGATGACGGTCGTCGACGTCAACACCGGCAAGTTCGTCGGCTCCGGCGGCAACCTCGAGGAGACCGTCACCAAGAACAACCTCGAGGCCGCGGAGGAGGTCGTCCGCCAGCTGCGTCTGCGCGACATCGGCGGCATCATCGTGGTCGACTTCATCGACATGGTGCTCGAGTCCAACCGCGACCTCGTGCTCCGCAGGCTCGTCGAGTGCCTGAGCCGCGACCGCACCAAGCACCAGGTGGCGGAGGTCACCTCGCTCGGTCTGGTGCAGATGACCCGCAAGAAGCTCGGACTCGGCCTGCTGGAGACCTTCAGCGAGGCGTGCGAGGTCTGCGCCGGCCGCGGTGTGATCGTGCACCACGACCCGGTCGTGAAGCACCGCCAGCCGCAGCAGCAGAACGGCGGCGAGCCGCGCCGTCGTGGCCGCGGCGGCAACGGGGGAGGCGGAGCGGGTGCGGCGCCGAGCGCGCAGCACTCCGGCAACGGCACACACGCGATCACCGACGACGCGAAGAACGCGCTCGCCCAGATCGCCGCGTCGACCATCCACCCGCACGAGGTGGACGGCGAGGCGCCGAGCGCTCCCGCTGCCGAGGTGGTCGAGCAGGCGCCGAAGAAGCGCCGCCGCAAGAGCAAGAGCGCCCAGCAGGCCGAGCAGAAGCCGGAGGCGCACCAGGCGCCCGACGGTGCGGAGCCGGCCGAGCGCCACGCTTCCGACGCCGGAACGCGGGATGCCGACGAGACCGCCGCGACGCCGGCCGCCGAGGAGGCGGACGCGAACACCTCGGTGCCGCTGATCGACCTGCCGGAACCGGCGCACACGGCGCCCGCGCAGCGACCGTCCGCTGTGGAGACCGAGCTGCTGCTCGACTCCGTGCTCGACTCCCTGCCCCAGCCCAAGCAGCCCGGTCAGGGCCGTAGCCGCAGCCGCAGGGCCAGCACCACCGTCATCGCCGGCGGAGAGATCCCCGGCGGCACCGAGTCCTGAGCGTCCCGGTCAGCGCCCGCCTCCCCGTCCCCGGCGTTCGCGCTCGGGGACGCGGAGGCCGCTGGCGATGAGCCGGCGCACCAGCTCCTTGCCCGGCACGGGCGTCGCTCCCGCGGCGACAAGCTCGTCGTAGCGGCGGTCGGGGACGTCGTAGTGGTCGAGGTCGAACGCGCGCGCCTGGATGCCGTTCGCGGCCGCGAAGGCGTGCAGCTCGTCCAGCGACGCGTCGCTGACCAGATGCGACCACAACATGCCGTGGGCGGGCCATGCCGGGGGATCGATCAGGACCGTCATAGAATGATTCTAGGAACCGGTGCCGTCGATGGTGCCGGACGGTCCCACCGCCCCCTGCTGAATTGACGCAGTGTGTGGCGTCGGGTAAAGTTGACCGTTGGTGTGTGTCGGGTGCTGCCCGGCCATCCACACGGTTTTCTGAGAGCCACCCGCTGCACGATGCGGCGGGTGATGGGCTCACCAGTAACTCCCCCTGAACAGCAAAGAGCAGGACCAGATCCACGGCGTCGCCTCACGGAACTGTTCCCCGACGAAAAAGGTAGAGACAAGTGGTTTACGCAGTTGTGCGCGCCGGTGGCCGGCAGGAGAAGGTCGAGGTCGGCACCATCGTGACGATGGACCGCATCAAGGCCGACAAGGACGGCAACGTCGAGCTGGCCGCTGTGCTGCTTGTCGACGGTGACAAGATCACCTCCGACGCCAAGTCCCTCGCCAAGGTGAAGGTCACGGCGGAGGTCCTCGGCGACCTGCGCGGCCCGAAGATCGTCATCCAGAAGTTCAAGAACAAGACCGGCTACAAGAAGCGCCAGGGCCACCGCCAGGAGCTCACGCGCGTCAAGATCACCGGCATCAAGTAGCCGCTAGCGGACCTTCGAGGAGAAGAAGACATGGCACACAAAAAGGGAGCGAGCTCCACTCGCAACGGTCGTGACTCGAACGCGCAGCGCCTCGGCGTGAAGCGCTTCGGCGGCCAGACCGTCAACGCCGGCGAGATCCTCGTCCGCCAGCGCGGCACCCACTTCCACCCCGGCGTGAACGTCGGCCGCGGTGGCGACGACACCCTGTTCGCCCTGGCGGCGGGCGCCGTCGAGTTCGGCAACAAGGGCGGCCGCAAGGTCGTCAACATCGTGGCCGCCGAGGTCTGAGCCTCGGCCACAACCACGTGAGGATGGGCGGGCTTCGGCCCGCCCATCCGTCTTTCAGCAAGCGTTAGGAGCAGTACCCATGGCAACGTTCGTGGATCGCGTGACGTTGCATCTGCGCGCCGGCAACGGCGGCAACGGGTGCGTCTCCGTCCGTCGCGAGAAGTTCAAGCCGCTCGCCGGCCCCGATGGGGGCAACGGCGGCGACGGCGGCGACATCGTCCTGGTCGCCGACCCGCAGGTGACGACCCTGCTCGGCTATCACCGGCACCCGCACCGTTCCAGCGACAACGGCGGGTTCGGGATGGGCGACCACCGCAGCGGTCACACCGGCGAGGACCTCGAGCTGCCCGTGCCCGTCGGGACCGTCGTGAAGTCGGCCGACGGCGAGGAGCTCGCCGACCTGACCGAGCCCGGGATGCGCATCGTCGTCGCACCCGGCGGCGTCGGCGGCCTCGGCAACGCCGCCCTCGCCAACCCGAAGCGCAAGGCGCCCGGTTTCGCGTTGCTCGGAACGCCGGGCTGGGAGGGCGACGTCCTCCTCGAGCTGAAGACGGTCGCGGACGTGGCGCTGGTCGGCTACCCGTCCGCGGGCAAGTCCAGCCTGATCGCGGCGCTCTCCGCGGCCAAACCGAAGATCGCTGATTACCCGTTCACCACACTGCACCCGAACCTCGGCGTCGTTCAGGCGGGCGACGTGCGCTACACGATCGCCGACGTCCCCGGTCTGATCGAGGGCGCCAGCGAGGGCAAGGGCCTCGGCCTCGAGTTCCTGCGGCACGTCGAGCGGTGCTCCGCGCTGCTGCACGTCCTGGACTGCGCCACCCTCGAGCCCGGTCGCGATCCGCTGAGCGACCTCGAGGTCATCCTCGGCGAGCTGGCCGCGTACCCCGTTCCGGAGGGCCAGCCGCCGCTGCTCGAGCGGCCGCAGCTCATCGCGCTGAACAAGGTGGACGTGCCGGACGCCAAGGAGCTGGCCGACTTCGTCCGAGGGGACCTCGAGGCCCGCGGCTACCGCGTCTTCGAGATCTCCGCGGTCAGCCACGAGGGGCTGCGTCCGCTGTCCTTCGCCCTCGCCGAACTGGTCGAGGAGGCACGGAAGGCCCAGGCCGCCATCGAGGAGGCGCGCCCGCGTATCGTGATGCGGCCGAAGGCCGTGGACGACTCCGGCTTCGTCGTCAAGGTCGAGGGCGGCTCCGACGGCCCGGTCTACCGGATCCTGGGCGCCAAGCCCGAGCGCTGGGTGGCGCAGACCGACTTCGCCAACGACGAGGCCGTCGGCTACCTCGCCGACCGGCTCGCCAAGCTGGGAGTGGAGGATCAGCTGGTCAAGGCGGGCGCCGTCGCCGGCTCCACCGTCGTGATCGGCCGGGACAACGGCGTCGTCTTCGACTGGGAGCCCACGCTCACCTCCACCGCGGAGCTCATCACCTCCCCGCGCGGCAGCGACGCGCGCATCGACGTGAACGCGCGTCCCACCCGCGCGCAGCGCCGCGAGGACTACTTCGACCGGATGGATGCCAAGGCCGAGGCGCGCGCCGAGCTGCTCCGCGAGCGCGAGGCCGGCCTCTGGCAGGACGACGAGTACGATGACGCGGCCGCCGACGAGGCCGAGAGCGAGGAGACGGGCAGGGAATGACGATCGACGACCGCAGCCAGGTCCCCGCCGCCCGACGCATCGTCGTCAAGGTCGGCTCCTCGTCCATCAGCGGCGAGAACGCGGGACAGATCGGGCCGCTGGTCGACGCCCTCGCCGAGGCCCACGGCCGCGGCACCCAGGTCATCCTCGTCTCCTCCGGCGCCATCGCGACCGGCATCCCGTATCTCCAGCTGGAGGCGAGGCCCACCGACCTCGCCACGCAGCAGGCTGCGGCCGCCGTCGGGCAGAACGTGCTCATCTACCGCTACCAGGACAGCCTCGACCGGTTCGACATCGTCGCCGGCCAGGTGCTGCTCACCGCGGGCGACATGGAGAACCCGACGCACCGCAGCAACGCGAAGCGGGCGATGGAGCGGCTGCTCGACCTGCGCATCCTGCCCATCGTCAACGAGAACGACACCGTCGCGACCCACGAGATCCGCTTCGGCGACAACGACCGGCTCGCGGCGCTCGTCGCGCTGCTGGTGGAGGCGGACCTGCTCGTGCTGCTTTCCGACGTCGACGCGCTGTACACCAAGCCGCCGCAGGAGCCCGGCGCCGAACGGATCGCCCAGGTCGGCTGGGACGACGGGCTCGAGGGCGTCGAGATCGGCGCGACCGGGCTCTCCGGCGTCGGCACCGGCGGTGCGCTCACGAAGGTGTCCGCGGCCCGGCAGGCCGCCGAGCGCGGCACGGCCGTCATCCTGACGGCCACGTCGCTGGTCTCCGAGGCGCTGCGCGGCGAGCCCGTCGGCACCTGGTTCGCACCGGCACCGGCCACCGCCGCAGAGGACGCCGCCGCCGCGTCCTAGCCGCGCCCTAGAATTGACGCATGTCGCAGACCACCGCAGCAACGACCCTCGCCGAACGGCTGAGCGCGGCGAAGCGCGCGTCCATCGAGCTGGCCACCGCCACCACCGATCGGAAGGATGCCGCGCTGCGGGCGATCGCCGATGGCGTCCTCGCCGCGGCGGACGAGATCCTCGCCGCCAACGAGCTGGACCTGGCGAACGGCCGCGAGAACGGCCTGAGCACCGGCCTGCTCGACCGGCTCACACTGAGCCCGACGCGGCTGCAGGGCCTCGCCGACGCGGTGCTCGACGTCGTCGGCCTGACGGACCCGGTCGGTCAGGCGGTCCGCGGGAGCGCCCTGCCGAACGGCGTGCGGATCACCCAGGTGCGGGTGCCCTTCGGCGTGGTCGGCGCCATCTACGAGGCGCGGCCGAACGTCACCGTCGACATCGCGGCCCTCGCCGTCAAGAGCGGCAACGCCGTGGTGCTCCGTGGCGGCAGCGCGGCCATCAACACGAACCGGGTGCTCGTCGGCGTCATCCAGGACGCGCTCGCCTCCGCGGGCCTCCCCGGGGACGCCGCGCAGACGATCGACGACTTCGGCCGCGACGGCGCAACCGAGCTGATGCGCGCGCGCGGCTTCGTGGATGTGCTCATCCCGCGGGGGAGCGCCGACCTGATCCGCACCGTCGTCACCGAGTCCACGGTGCCGGTGATCGAGACCGGGGCTGGTGTCGTGCACATCCTGCTCGACGAGAGCGCGCGAGAGGACTGGGCGGTCGACATCGTGCGCAACGCCAAGGTCCAGCGGCCGAGCGTCTGCAACGCCGTCGAGACCCTGTTGGTGCACCGCGCGGCGGCCGAGCGGCTGCTCCCGCCCGTGCTCGGCGCGCTTGCGGATGCGGGTGTCACGATCCACGCGGACGAGACCGCGCTGCCATACGCGCCGGGCGGTGTCGCGGTCTCCGAGGAGGACTACGCGACCGAGCACATGAGCCTCGACATCTCGGTGCGCGTGGTGGACGACCTGGATGCGGCGATCGCGCACATCCGCCGGTACTCCACCCAGCACACCGAGGCGATCGTGACCAACGACCTCGCGAACGCCGAGCGGTTCCTGAACGAGGTCGACTCCGCTGTGGTGATGGTCAACGCGTCCACCCGGTTCACCGACGGCGGCGAGTTCGGGTTCGGCGCGGAGGTGGGCATCTCCACGCAGAAGCTGCACGCGCGCGGCCCGATGGGGCTTCCGGAGCTCACCAGCACCAAGTGGATCGTGCGCGGGTCGGGTCAGATCCGCGCGTGACCGACCGCTAGACTGGATCCGGCTTCGCGCCACAGCGCCTTCGAAATACAGCGCACCGAAAGGAACGAACACGATGTCCCACCTGACGACCGTCCTCGCCGCAGCGGAGGCACACGTCGAACTGCCGATGCCCACGTGGGCCTTCGGCGTCATCGCCATCGTGGTCTTCCTGCTTCTCCTCGGCGTCTGCTGGAGCTACAAGGACGTCGCCAACCGCCACGGCCACCGCTCGGCGGCGGATGCGGCAAGCCACGCTGGCGCCCCGGGCGCGACCCACCACGGCACCGGGCACCCGACCCAGGGACACTGAGCCGCCGCGGCATGGAGCTGACGGAGAAGAGCCGCCCGCGCATCGGCGTGATGGGCGGCACCTTCGATCCCATCCACCACGGCCACCTGGTCGCCGCCAGCGAAGTCGCGCAGTCGTTCGACCTCGACGAGGTCGTCTTCGTCCCCACCGGGCAGCCCTGGCAGAAGGGTGCGGTCACACCCGCCGAGCACCGGTACCTGATGACGGTCATCGCGACCGCGTCCAACCCGCGCTTCACGGTCAGCCGCGTCGACATCGACCGCGCGGGCGCCACGTACACGATCGACACGCTCCGCGATCTGCACGAGGAACGGCCGGACGCCGAACTGTTCTTCATCACGGGAGCCGACGCCATCGCCCAGATCCTCAGTTGGCGCGATGTTGAGGAGCTCTGGAAGCTCGCACACTTCGTTGCTGTGAGTCGTCCGGGACATGACTTGAGTATTTCTGGATTGCCGAAACAGGACGTAAGCTTGTTGGAAGTTCCGGCCCTGGCGATCTCGTCCACTGACTGCCGGAGCCGGGTGAGCAGGGGATTCCCGGTCTGGTACCTCGTACCTGATGGCGTCGTACAGTACATCTCCAAACACCACTTGTATCGGAGCGTGGCATGAGTTTGTGGCCTGAACAGCCATCGAATGCGAGCCAGCCGCCTCAGACACGGCGGCAGGCTCGAGAGAGCGAACGGCAGGCGGCACGTCGTGCCGGCACCGCCGAACCGACGCCGGCGGGCGAGATCCCCGATGTCACGACGAGCTTCCGCGCCGGCGAGCCCGAGCGGCCCGCTCCGACCGATGAGGCGCCGGCCATCCCGGCGACCGCGTTCGCCGATCCCGGTGTGCACAGCCCGAGCCGTCCCACGAGCAGCTCCGGCGGCTTCGACGACCTCGTCTTCGACTCCGGCTCCGGTGCCGGGCCCGCGAAGCGCGACGACGCAGCGCCCGCACCCGATCTGTTCCGGCAGGTCTCGGACCCCTCGACGCCCGAGCCGGTCACGCAGCCGGTCGGCGTCGTGCCTGCCACGCCCTCCACGGCGGGGGAGCGCACGCTCACCCGTCGGGAACTGCGCGCGATGCTGCAGGCCCAGGAGGCGAACCAGCAGGTCAACAACGCCGCTCCGGTGACCGACGCCGTCTTCCCCGTGACCTTCACGCCCGACGACGACGCGCCGGCGGCCGCTCCCGCGACCCCGGCGCCCGCACCGACACCGGCCGCACCGTCCGGTGACACCAGCGTGAAGACGGCGTGGCCGTTCAGCGCGGGCGGTGCAGATGCACCCGCCGGTGCCGCTCCGGCCGGTGCCGCTCCGGCGCGGCCGTCGAACGGCCCCGATACCGCGGTGACGCAGTCGGCGACCTCCGCGTTCACGGCCCTGGGCATCCCGACGCCGTGGAAGGACGAGGAGAAGCCCGCCGCCGGTGTCGAGGCGCCGGATGCGCCGGATGCGCCCGCCGCGTCGCCCGAGGAGCGTCGTCCCTTCACCCCGCCGACCGGGCACTGGTCGACCGCGGCCGAACTGGACGACAAGAACGCGCCGGTGACCTCGCGCAACGTCGCCCACTCGACGGCCGCGACCACGACGAACGCGCTCATCCTGCCGAGCCTGCCTCAGGCGGACGCGACCGGTCCGCTCACCAGCACTGGTGAGATCCTCGTGACCGGCTCGATCGACCTCCCGCGCGGCCTCGGCGCCACCGGCGCGCACCCCGACCGCATCGACTCCTCCGACATCGACCGTCTCCTCGACGGCGAGGAGAACGAGTTCAACACGTCCGAGGTGGCGCCGGTGCGCGCGTCGCGCGCGATCAGCTCGCACACCTCCACCCGTGGCGTGATCACCCCTCCCAAGAAGCGCGGCAACACGCTGCCCGTCGTCCTGATGGTGGTCGCGGGCGTCCTCGCCGTCGGCGTCATCGGCCTCTTGGTCGCCGCGTACGCGCTCCACCTCTTCTGATGACCCGCTCGACCCCGAAGGACCTTTTGTGACCGCATCCCAGCACGCCCGGGACATCCTGCAGATCGCGGCCGCGGCCGCCGACGCGAAGGGCGGCTCGGATCCCGTCGCGCTGGACGTCTCGGGGCCGCTGCCGCTGACCGACGCCTTCCTGCTCGTCTCCGGTCGGGTGGAGCGCAACGTGATCGCGATCGCGTCCGAGGTGGAGGACCGGCTGAACGAGGCGGGCGTCCGCACGCTGCGCCGCGAGGGCAAGGCGGAGGGCCGCTGGGTGCTGCTCGACTTCGGCGACCTGGTCGTGCACGTCTTCCACGAGGAGGACCGCATGTACTACGCGCTCGAGCGGCTCTGGAAGGACTGCCCGGTGATCCCGGTCGAGCTCCCGGTCCACGAGCGCGCAGAGTAGCCACCCGCCGCGCCACCTGCTTCCGGCGATCGAGGGGTCGCGACATGCCGCCACGCGCGAGCGCACGCGGCGTGTCGCGACCTCTCGTCGGCTCGGCCGGTGTGTACACGCCCGGGATGCCCGCTCGATTTTCGTCGCGCCGCGGGCGTGTAGTACGCTGAATGAGTTGCCCCGGAGAGCATCCGGGAAAACGAACGGTAATTTCATACGGGTCTGTGGCGCAGCTGGTAGCGCACCTGCATGGCATGCAGGGGGTCAGGGGTTCGAGTCCCCTCAGATCCACCAACAGAAGCCCGGCTGTCGCGAGACGCGAGAGCCGGGCTTCGTCGTTGGTGGGGAGACGTGGCGTCGGACGTCGCCCGCCCTATGATTCACGGATGCGCATATTCCTCGCCGGCGCCACCGGCGTCATCGGAAGCCGCCTCGTTCCGTTGCTGGTCGCGGACGGGCATGAGGTGCTCGGCATGACCCGGTCGTCGGCGAAGTCGGGCGCGCTGGAGGCGCAGGGCGCTACGGCCCTCGTCGCAGACGTCTACGACGCCGACGGGCTCGTGTCGGCGGTGACGGCCTTCCGCCCCGACATCGTGCTGCACGAGCTGACCGACCTACCGGACTCGGCGGCGCAGCTCGGCGACTTCCGACCCGCGAACGCGCGGATCCGAATCGAGGGGACGCGCAACCTCCTCCGCGCCGCCTCGGCCGCGGGCACCGACCGCGTGATCGCTCAGAGCATCGCGTGGACGTTGCCTCCCGGTGAGGGGGCTGACGCGGTCGCCGAGCTCGAACGGACCGTGCTCGGCTTCAGCGACGGCTCGGTCGTGCTGCGCTACGGGCAGTTCTACGGGGAGGGGACGTTCTACCCCGACGCGCTGCCCGACGGGCCGCGCGTGCAGATCGACACCGCTGCCCGTCGCACGATGGAGGCGCTCCGGGGCCCGGGCGGCATCAGGACCATCGTGGATCGCTGACCCGCCCCGCGCCGATGCAACGGCTGGCGGCCGACCAGTCGGTAGGATTTGGCGCAGCACCCTGTTCCGAACGCGAGAGGCCGGGATGACCGATCTGCCACGCCGACACCAGCGCGCGAAGGGTTCACCGGCCGTGCGTCACGGACGGCTGCCGCGGCGGCGCGTCGCGTCGTCGGTCGCGAAACTGCTCGCCGGTGTGGTCGCAGTCGCGCTGGTCAGCACCGTCTCGGTCGCCGCCTACGCGGTCTGGGACGTGTCCCGGTCCGTGAAGACCGGGGTGAAGCTGGTCGCGCTGCCCGGTCACTCGGCACTGCCGCAGGACATCCCGAACGTGGGCGCCATCGAGGGCGGTGTGAACCTCTTGCTGACCGGGACGGACAGCCGCTCCGGGCTGGGCGGAATCTACGAGCTCCCGGAGGAGCAGGACGCGAGCAGCGGCGCCGGCAACAACGACGTGACGATGCTGCTGCACATCGCGCAGGACCACAAGAGCATGATGGTCGTCAGCTTCCCACGCGACATGATGGTCGAGATCCCGGACTGCCCGGCGCCGAACGGCGACGGGACGGTGTACGGCTCCGACAACGCGCAGTTCAACACGGCGCTCTCCCGCGGCGGCCTCGCCTGTGCGGTGCTCACCGTGGAGCAGCTGACCGGGGTGCAGATCCCGTTCGCGGCGACGGTCAACTTCGCCGGGGTCAGCGCGATGTCCAAGGCGGTCGGGGGCGTTACCGTCTGCCTCGCCTCCCCGGTGGTCGACGAGCACACCAACCCGCCGCTCGACCTCCCCGCCGGCAACAGGACCCTCGTCGGCGACGAGGCGCTCTCGTTCCTGCGCAGCAGGTACGGCGTCGGCGACGGCAGCGACCTCGGCCGCATCTCCAACCAGCAGGTGTTCCTCTCCGCGCTCGCCCGCAAGATCGTCAGCGGCGGTGTGCTCGCCAATCCCGTGCAGCTCTACGCCCTGGCGAAGGCGGCCGTCGCCAACGTGACGCCCTCCGAGTCGCTGCGCAACCCGACCACGCTGGTCGAGATCGCACTGGCGGTGAAGGACACCGGGCTGCAGAACATGGTGTTCCTGCAGTACCCGACGGTCGGGGATCCGGACAACGTCAACCGCGTCGTTCCGTCGTACGCGGCGGAGGCGGTTAACGAGGCCCTGGTGAAGGACCAGCCCGTGAAGCTGACCGGCAGCACCGGCAGGGCGGCCGAGGACCCGACCGCGACGGCGACGCCCGCTCCCACCGACACGGGATCCCCGCCTCCCTCCACGGACACAGCCACGCCGCCGCCGTCCGGTGCAGCGCCGACGCCGACACCCACGGGAACCGGTGCCGTCGAGCTGCCGGACACGGTCACCGGCCAGACCGCGGCCCAGCAGACGTGCACCAAGGGCAACAACTGACGCTCCGGGCGACCTGGCAATCCGCCCGGAGGTCTCCGTGGACAGCGGTTTCCCGGGCATAGTGTCTGGTCATGGTCGACCGAACGCACGATCCCGAAATCGCGCGCCACGGGAAGCTCGCACCACGCAGCGCTGCACGCTCCGCGCTCCGCCTGGTGGGCATCGCCGTCTGCGTCCTCGTGCTCTCCGCTGCCGGTGTCGCCGCCTACGGCGTGTGGGACGTCGCGCGGTCCGTGAAGCCCGGCGTCACCCTGAGCAAGCTCGGCGGCGGGACGCAGAAGGACATCCCCGACGTCGGCGCGCTGAAGGGCGGTGTGAACCTGGTGCTGGTCGGCACCGACAGCCGCGAGGGCCTCGGCGGTCCGTACGACAACCCGGCGGATCAGGCGGAGGGCGGTGCCGGCCACAACGACGTCACGATGCTGCTGCACATCGCCGCCGACCACCGAAGCGCCGCCGTGGTCAGCTTCCCCCGGGACATGATGACGGAGCTGCCGGACTGCTCCGATCCCGCAAGCGGTTCCGGGCATTTCGCGCAGTTCAACACGGCGCTCTCCGACGGTGGGCTCTCCTGCGTGGTGCTCGCCGTGTCCAAGCTGACCGGCCTCGACATCCCGTTCGGTGCGGTCGTGAACTTCGCCGGTGTCACCGCGCTGTCGGACGCGGTCGGCGGGGTCACCGTGTGCCTGGCGTCGCCGATGCGCGACAACCGGACGCATCCCGCGCTGGATCTGTCCGCCGGGGAGCACACCCTGGTCGGCGCGGAGGCGCAGTCGTTCCTGCGGTCGCGGCACGGCGTCGGCGACGCGAGCGACCTCTCCCGGATCAGCAGCCAGCAGGTGTTCCTCTCGGCCCTCGCCCGCAAGATCGTGAACGGCGGGGTTCTGGGCGACCCGGTGAAGCTCTACGCGCTCGCGAAGGCCGCGGTGGCCAACATCACGCCGTCCGACACCCTGCGCAACCCGACCACCCTGGTGCAGATCGCGTTGGCGGTGAAGAACACGGGGCTGGAGAACATGGTGTTCCTGCAGTACCCGGTGGTGGACGATCCCGACGACCCGAACCGGGTCGTCCCCGACGAGGCCGCCGCCGCCGCGGTCGGTGCCGCGCTGGTCGCCGACCGGCCGCTGAGACTGAGCGGCGCTCCCGGTCGCGCGGCGGAGCCGCAGCAGGGCAGCACGCCCGCGCCGGGCACGAGTGCACCGGGCACGGGCGCGCCGGCGACGACCGGGCCGACGCCGGGAACCCCTGCGCCCGGTTCCGCCTCGTCATCCCCGTCGGCACCGTCGACGCCGGGCAGCGACGGAACGCTGCCGGACACCGTCACCGGCCAGACGGCCGCCCAGCAGACCTGTGCGAAGGGCCGCGTCGAGGACTAGGCGGGCGCAAGGCGGGTCACGGCACCGGGGCGACCGCGAGGAAGTGCCAGCCGATCCACCACCAGAACAGCAGGATGGTCACCCGGGCCGCCCGGTCGGTCATCACCCGGTCGAGCAGCGTCCCGAGCGGAGCCCTGCGCAGCGGGCGCCGTCGCGACTGCACCACGAGCACGACGATCAGGACGCCGCAGAGGACGAAGCCGGCGATCGTCACGGCCCTCACCGCGCCCACCCCCTCCGCACCAGCGCGTAGCCGCCGAGGAGCCAGCACGCCACCAGGACCGCGCGCGCGGGCGGCCAGGCGACGAGCGGGTCGGTCAGGTCGGAGAGGGCGGGGAAGTCGGTGATGCCGCCCGGAGTCCCGCGGCCGAGGAAGAACGTGCCCACCTCCCACAGGCAGCCAGCCGCGATGAGCACGGACCAGGCGATCGCGGCCCGGCGCAGCGCAGCGCGGTCGGTGTCCGCGGCAGGTCCTGGGCGGTTCGCCCAGGCGACCGGGAGCAGCAGCACGCCCAGTCCGACGACGATCGCGGTGTCCGCTCCGCTGTACAGCGGCGTGACGGCCAGCGTGAGCGACGCGACAGCGATGAGGACGCCGGCGGCGACCCGCCTGCGCACGGTGTCCCTGTCCGCGCGCAGGCGCAACGGGATGCGCAGCCAGCCGAGCCCGTCGAGCGCCAGCACGACCGCGCCCGCGGCATAGATGACGCCGTCGACGGGCGCGCCACGGACGAAGTGGAAGACGCTGGTCAGCAGCAGGACGCCGATCCAGCCGACCCGGGTGAGCACGTCCGCCCGCACCCGGCGCGGGCGGGAGGAGGGGACGGGGCGTGGCACCTGCGACACGAGGTCACCCTACGCCGGTGCCCCCGGCTTGCGCGCGGCCATGCCGGGGACGTTGAATGAGTCCATGGCCCGGGACAGAATGACATCGCTGCAGTTCCGGGTCCTCCTCGTCGCGATCCTCGCGAGCTTCGTCGCCTTCCTCGACGGCGCGGTCATCAACGTCGCCCTTCCGGCCATCGACAAGGAGCTCGGCGGCGGCCTTCCGCTGCAGCAGTGGGTGGTGGACGCCTACCTCGTCACGCTCGGCTCGCTCATCCTGATCGCGGGCTCGCTCTCGGACGTGTTCGGGCGCAAGCGCGTGCTGTACGCGGGCCTGATCGGCTTCCTCGTCACATCGCTGCTGTGCGCCTTCGCGCCGAACGGCCCGTTCCTCGTGGTCTCGCGCGCCCTCCAGGGCGTCGCGGGCGCCCTGCTCGTGCCGAGTTCGCTCGCCATCATCATCTCGACGTTCGAGGGCGCGGCCCAGGCGAAGGCGATCGGCCGGTGGACGGCGTGGACGGGCATCGCGATGATCGCCGGCCCCGTGATCGGCGGCATCTTCGTCGACACCCTGTCCTGGCGGTGGGTGTTCGTCATCAACGTGATCCCGATCGCCGTGACGCTCATCCTGATGCTGACGCTCGGGCAGAGCGACAGCGGCAGCGGAGGGCGCGTGGACATCCTCGGCGCCGTCCTCGGCTCCATCGGCCTCGCCGGCACCGTGTTCGCGCTCATCGAGCAGGGCGCGTACGGCTGGGGGAGCCCGCGGGTGTGGATCCCGTTCCTGGTCGGCGTGGTCTCCCTCATCGGCTTCTTCGTCGCCGAGACCCGCGTGAAACAGCCGATGCTGCCGATGGGGCTGTTCCGCGTCCACAACTTCTGGGTCGGTAACCTCGCGACCGCGTTCGTGTACGGCGCGCTGTCGTTCGGGCCGCTGATGGTGACGCTGTACCTGCAGCAGGTGGTCGGTTTCTCCGCGACGGTGGCCGGCTTCGTCTTCATCCCCTCGACCATCTGCATGCTGCTGCTCTCCGGCTTCTTCGGCGGGCTGGCGGGCAAGTACGGACCGCGGTTCTTCATGGGAGTCGGACCCATCGTCGCGTCCGCCGGCTTCCTCTGGATGCTGCTGCTCGGCACCCACGTCGACTACTGGTTCAACCTCCTCCCCGGCGTCCTGCTGTTCGGTGTCGGGCTGTCGATGACGGTCGCACCGCTGACCAGCGCGATCCTCGGCTCCATCCACCCCGGGCAGGCGGGGATCGGCTCGGCCGTCAACAACGCCGTCTCCCGCATCGCGGGGCTGATCACCGTCGCGATGGCGGGCATCATCATCGGTCAGCAGCTGGACACCGACGGGATGCACAGGGCGATGCTCGCGACGGCGGGCCTGCTGATCGTTGGCGGTGTGGTGTCGGCGATCGGCATCCGCAACCACGAGCCTGCGGCGGAGCCCATTCAGACTGTGATGGACTGACCGGCCAGCGCCAGCATCGCGACGTCGACGATCGCGCAGGTCATGATCAGCTGCATGAGCAGCCGGGTGGGGCTGCGCCGCAGCACCAGGGCGATCCCTGCGATCGCGGCGGCGAGCCCGATGACGAGGCCGGCGACCAGGAGCGGCCGCACGGGGAATCCGGGGCCGAGGGCCACCAGTCCGGTCGCCACCGCGAGGCAGCAGAAGGCGAGAATGCCGCTGCTGCGTGCACCGAGCCGGTGCGGCATCCCACGGATGCCGGTGCGGGCGTCGTCGGCCAGGTCGGGCAGCACGTTGGTGATGTGCGCGGCGACCCCGAGCAGTGCGCCCGCGGAGAGCACCCACGGGGCAGGCCAGGCCGGCTCGGCCTGGCCGAGCGTCGCGATCGCCGGCAGGATGCCGAAGCTGACCGCGAAGGGGACGAACGAGACCGCCGTGCGCTTCAGCCCGAGGTTGTAGGCCCAGCCGCCCGCGATCGCGAGGGCGTGCGCGGCCAGAGCGGCCCAGCCGAGCGGTGCGGTCACGAGCACGGCCGCGGCGAGCGCGACGAACGCGGACGCGCGCACCACGGTCACCGGGATGTCTCCGCGGGCGGCGGGCTTGTCGGCTCGGTTGACCGAGCGGTCGCGCGCTGCATCCAGCCAGTCGTTCGACCAGCCGATGGAGAGCTGGCCGAGCAGGATCGCGAACGCCAGGAGCGCGAGGCGCGCCGGAGGGTAGCCGAGGCCGACGCCGAGGCCGGCGGCGACGACCGTGACGACGAGCGTGGGGCCCGGGTGACTGGCGAGCAGCAGGGAGACGGGCTTGTTCGCCATGGCGTCATCGTAGGCCGGGATGGGCGGCTTGCAAAGGGCTTGCGCTCTCCTGCAAGGAATTGCGTACACTGTGGGCATGTCGAAACGTCTCGCGGAGGTCGCGCGCAAGGTCGGGGTCAGCGAGGCGACGGTGAGCCGCGTGCTGAACGACAAGCCGGGGGTCTCGGACGCGACGAGGCAGGCGGTGCTGACCGCGCTGGATGTGCTCGGCTACGAGCGGCCGAGCAAGTTGCGCGGAGAGCGCGCTCGCCTGGTCGGGCTCGTCCTTCCCGAGCTGCAGAACCCGATCTTCCCGGCGTTCGCCGAGATCATCGGCGGCGCGCTCGCGCAGAACGGCTACACGCCCGTGCTGTGCATGCAGACGGCGGGTGGCATCTCCGAGGCCGACTACGTCGAGCTCCTCCTGCAGCAGCAGGTCTCCGGGGTCGTCTTCGTCGGGGGCGCGTACGCACAGCAGGACGCGTCGCACGAGCACTATGCCCGGCTGGCCGACCTGCACCTGCCGACGGTGCTGGTGAACGCGCCCGTTGACGCGCTGCACTTCGCCACGGTCTCCTGCGACGACTCGGTCGCCACGGCCCAGGCGCTCACCCACCTGCGCTCGCTCGGGCACGAGCGGATCGGGATGCTGCTCGGGCCGCGCGACCACGTGCCCTCGCAGCGGAAGCTCGCCGCGGCTCGGCGCATCCTGGCAGGCTGGGGCGGGGAGCTGGACGAGAGCCTCGTGGTGAACTCGCTCTACTCGCTCGAGGCCGGGCAGGCCGCGGCGACGCGGCTGCTCGCGGCGGGGGTGACGGCGATCGTGTGCGCCAGCGACCCGATGGCGCTCGGCGCGATACGGGCCGTCCGCCGTGCCGGCCTTTCGGTGCCGGGCGATGTCTCGATCGTCGGCTACGACGACTCCGCGCTGATGAACTGCACGGAGCCGCCGCTGACGACCATCCGGCAGCCGATCGAGCCGATGGGCCGCACGGTGATCGAGCTGCTGCTGCGGCAGATCTCGAGCGACTCAGCAATCAGGGACGAGCTCTTCTTCGAGCCGGAACTCGTGGTGCGCGGCTCGACGGGACCGGCGAGAGTCCCGGCCGCGTAGCGCAATTCAGCGCAAATGTACGCAAACCAATTGCGTATTGTTTAGTTCTTGCGTCATTCTGTCGCGATAGCTACATTCGGTGAGCAACGCCGACCCCGCCCGGGGTCGCATCCAGCGAAGGGCTCACCGTGGACCTCTCCGTGCTGGCCGGCGAGAACGCCGCGCCCGTAGCGACCGTGCCCGCACCGGCCGACGACGCCCAGTGGTGGCGCAGCGCGGTCATCTACCAGATCTACCCGCGCAGCTTCGCGGACGGCAACGGCGACGGAGTGGGCGACCTCGCCGGTGTCCGCCAGCACCTCGGCTACCTGCGCGACCTCGGGGTCGACGCGATCTGGTTCACGCCCTGGTACGCATCGCCGCTCGCCGACGGCGGCTACGACGTGGCCGACTACCGCGAGATCAACCCGGCGTTCGGCAGGCTCGCCGAGGCCGAGGCGCTCATCCGGGAGGCGCTCGCGCTCGGCATCCGCACGATTATCGACGTCGTGCCGAACCACGTCTCGGACCAGCACCCGTGGTTCCAGGCGGCGCTGGCCGCCGGTCCCGGCGCACCGGAGCGCGACCGGTTCTGGTTCCGTCCCGGACGCGGGCCGGCGGGCGACGAGATGCCGACCGGCTGGCCATCCAACTTCTCGGGCGACACCTGGACCAGGACCACGAACCCGGACGGGACGCCGGGGGAGTGGTATCTGCACCTGTTCAGCCCGCAGCAGCCCGACCTGAACTGGGACCACCCGGACGTGCGGGCGGAGCACGAGGACATCCTCCGGTTCTGGCTCGACCGCGGCGTCGCGGGCGTCCGCATCGACTCGGCCGCGCTGCTGGTCAAGGACCCGGCGCTGCCGGAGGTGCCGGTTGCTCCCGGCCCCGGCGAGCATCCCAACCAGGACAGGGACGAGCTGCACGACATCTACCGGTCCTGGCGCCGGCTCGCCGACTCCTACCCAGGCACCCGGGTGCTGGTCGGGGAGATCTGGCTGCCGGACATCGACCGGTTCGCGAAGTACCTGCGCCCGGACGAGCTGCACACGGCGTTCAATTTCGACTTCCTGGCCCGGCCGTGGGATGCGGACGAGCTGCGCGCCTCCATCGACCAGACTCTCGCCGCGCACGCGCCGGTCGGGGCCCCGAGCACCTGGGTGCTGTCCAACCACGACGTGACGCGCCCGGTGACCAGGTACGGACGCGAGGACAGCTCGTTCGCCTTCGCGAAGAAGCGACGCGGCACACCGACCGACCTGGCCCTCGGCACCCGCCGGGCCAGGGCGGCGGCTCTGCTGACCGTGGCGCTGCCCGGTTCGCTCTACCTCTACCAGGGAGACGAGCTCGGTCTGCCCGAGGTCGAGGACCTGCCCGCCGACCGCATCGAGGACCCCATGCACTTCCGCTCCGGCGGCGTCGACCCCGGGAGGGACGGCTGCCGGGTCCCGCTGCCGTGGCGGGGGCTCTCGTCCCCGTTCGGGTTCAGCCCCGCCGGCGCGTCGGCCGAACCGTGGCTCCCGCAGCCCGCCTCGTGGGCGGCGCTGACCGTCCAGGCGCAGCAGAGCGATCCGTCGTCGATGCTCTGGCTCTACAAGCAGGCGCTGCGCCTCCGGCGAGCGGAGCCCGGCCTCGGCGACGGCCCGCTGACCTGGCGGGAGGCGCCGGCGGGCGTGCTCGTCTTCGACCGCGGCGAGCGCTTCGTGAACGTCACCAACCTGTCGGACGCCCCGGTCGCGCTGCCGGAGCACACCGCGATTCTGCTCAGCAGCAGTCCCCTCGTCGACGGGATGCTGCCCACCGACTCCACGGCGTGGCTCAGAACACAGCACTAGCCGCCGGAGAACCTCACCACTCAATGAAAGGAACGTCACCGACAATGAAGTCAGCACGCACCATCGCGGCGGTGGCCGCGGTCACGATCGCCGGAGCGGGGCTCCTGGCCGGATGCTCGTCGTCCGGCTCGGACTCCGGCGACGGCAAGGTCCACATCACGGTCGCCAGCCTCATCCCCGGCAGCGACAAGGCCGCGTTCAAGGCTTTCGACGACCGCGTCAAGGAGTTCGAGAAGGCGAACCCCGACATCGTCGTGAAGTCCGAGGAGTACCAGTGGACGGGCCCGACCTTCGCGACGCAGCTCGCGGGCGGCACCCTTCCCGACGTCTTCAACGTCCCCTTCACCGACTCCCAGTCGCTCTTGCAGGCCGGCCAGCTCGCCGACATCACCGCCGAGGTGAAGAAGCTGCCGTACGCCGACACGTTCAACGAGAACGTCCTCGCGGTCGCCAAGCAGGGCGACAAGATCTTCGGCATCCCCTACGGCCCGTACGCGATGGGGCTCTCCTACAACCGCGAGATCTTCCAGAAGGCCGGGCTCGACCCCGACAAGCCGCTGACGACCTGGGACGAGGTCCGCGCGGCAGCGAAGACCATCTCCCAGAAGGTGCCGGGCGTCGCGGGCTACATGCAGATGACGCAGGGCAACACCGGCGGCTGGGAGCTGACCACCACGGTGTACGCGCGCGGCGGCCGGATGGAGACGGTCGACGGCGGCACGACGAAGGTCACCACGAACAACCCGGTCACCAAGGACGCGCTGCAGTGGCTGCACGACCTCCGCTGGGAGGACAACTCGGTCGGCAGCAACTTCCTGCTCGACTGGAGCGGGATCAACCAGGCCTTCGGCGCCGGCCAGGTGGCCATGTACCCGTCCGGCTCCGACGTGCTGACCTCGCTCGTGCAGCAGAACGCGGTCGACCCGAAGAACTACGGGCTGACGATGCTGCCGATCGACAGCAGCAACAAGGACGCCGGGGTGCTCGGCGGCGGCAACGTCGCGGCGGTCAGCCCGAAGTCGTCGCAGGAGCAGAAGGAGGCCGCCGTGAAGTGGATCGACTTCTACTACATGCAGAAGCTGCTCAACCAGGACCAGGCCGTCGCCGACGCCAAGGTGCTGGTGAAGTCCGGTCAGCCGGTCGGCGTGCCGACCCTGCCGGTGTTCGACAAGGCTACCTACGACCAGAACATGGAGTGGATCAAGGACGAGATCAACGTGCCGCAGCAGAACGTGGCACCGTTCACCGACACGATCTTCGACGCGAATCTGGTTCCCGAGCCGAACAAGCACACCCAGGAGCTGTACGGCGCGCTCGACGCGGTCGTCCAGGCGGTGCTGACGGACAAGAACGCGGACGTCGACCAGCTGCTCAGCAAGGTCGACAGCGACATCCAGAAGCTCGTCGACGCCGACAAGTAGCCACTCGCACGTAGCCACTCGCCGGCGGGATGCGCCGCACCGCGCATCCCGCCGGCACCCGCACAGAAGGACCTGCGCAATGACAGCGATCGACCGACCACGCGGCCCGCGGCCGGCCGCACGGGAACGCCCGAGGCGGACCCCGCTCACCTGGATCCGGGGAGGTGGGCTCACGACCCTGCTGTTCCTGGTGCCGATGCTCGTGATCTTCGGCGTCTTCTCCTGGTGGCCCATCGTCCGCAGCGTCGTGATGAGCTTCCAGCACACCAACCTCGTCTCGGCTCCCACGTGGGTCGGCTGGGACAACTTCGTGCAGGTGGTGAACGATCCGCTGTTCTGGACGGCGGTCGGCAACACCGCCTGGTTCGCCTTCCTCGCGCTGATCCTCGGCTACCCGATCCCGCTGATCGCGGCCGTCCTGATGAGCGAGGTCAAGCGGGCGAAGGGCCTGTACAGCGCGCTCGCGTACCTGCCGGTCGTCGTGCCTCCGGTCGTGGCGGTGCTGCTCTGGAAGTTCTTCTACGACGCGAGGCCTACGGGCGTCTTCAACACGATCCTCGGGTGGGTGGGCATCCCGCCGCAGCCGTGGATCCAGGATGCGACGCAGGCGATGCCCTCGCTCGTGGTCGAGGCGACCTGGGCGGCGGCCGGCGGCACCATCATCATCTACCTGGCCGCGATCACCGGGGTCGCCCCGGAGCTGTACGACGCGGCGGAGGTGGACGGCGCAGGGATCTGGCGCAAGATCTGGCATGTGACGCTGCCGCAGCTGCGCAGCGTGCTGCTGATCACGCTGATCCTGCAGATCATCGGGACGGCGCAGGTGTTCCTCGAGCCGTTCCTCTTCACCGGGGGTGGACCGGTGAACTCGACGGTGACGATCCTGCTGCTGATCTACCGCTATGCGTTCCAGAACTCGCTCGGCGGCGACTACGGCGCCGCCACCGCGCTCAGCCTGATGCTCGCGGCCTTCCTCGCCGTTCTCTCCCTCGTCTACTTCCGCCTCACCAAGTCCTGGAGCCAGAATTGACCACCTCGACCCAGACCCCGCCCGAGGTGCGCCGCGTCCTCACCGACGTCGCCGACGAGCAGTTGACCGGCGGCGACGGGCCGGGCGGTCCCGGCGATCGTCGCCGCCGGCGACGCAGGAGCGCGCAGGACGACGGCGACCGCGGCATCCTCTCGATCTCCGACCGTCGCCGCCCCGGGGTCCGCGTCTCCAGCCGGGTGATCAACGCGCTGCTCCTCGTGGTGCTCCTGATCGTCGGGCTCGGACCGCTGCTGTGGCTCGCGAAGTCGGCGATCACCCCGACCGCGGACACGCTGAAGACCCCGATGGCGCTCTGGCCGAACGGCGTCGACTGGGCGAACCTGTCGACGGCGTGGTCGACGGTGCACATCGACGTGCAGTTCATGAACACGATCTGGGTGGCCGTCGGCTCGTGGGCGATGCAGGTCATCGTCGCCACGACGGGGGGATACGCGTTGAGCGTGCTCCGGCCGAAGTACGGCAAGGTGCTCTACGGGCTGATCCTCTGCACGCTGTTCGTGCCGTCGGTGGTGCTGCTGGTGCCGCTGTACCTGACCATCCTGAACCCGCCGCTGCTCGGGCAGTCGCTGATCAACACGTTCTGGGCGGTGTGGCTGCCGGCCGGAGCGAGCGCCTTCAACCTGGTGCTGGTGAAGCGGTTCTTCGACAACCTGCCGCGCGAGGTGTTCGAGGCCGCGCGGACGGACGGTGCCGGTCCGTTCCGGCTGTTCGTCTCGATCGTGCTGCCGATGTCGAAGCCCATCCTGGGGGTGGTCTCGGTGTTCGCGATCATCGCCGCCTGGAAGGACTACCTCTGGCCGCTGCTCGTGCTGCGCGACCCGGGCATCCAGCCGCTGTCGGTGCGGCTGCCGACCCTGCAGGCGGCGATCCAGCTTGACGTGTACCTGGCCGCGCTGGCGATCTCGACGCTCATCCCGATCGTGCTGTTCCTGGTGTTCCAGGGGCTGTTCCTGCGCAGCGCCGGCCTTGGAGGAGCCGTCAAGGGCTGAGGGCTACCATCGCTGGATGCGACGTTCCCGGTGGTTCACGGCGGCGGTCGCCGTGACCCTGGCCGCCGCGCTCGGGGGGTGCGCGGCGGGCGCCGCCGCTCCGCGACCCTCCGGGTCCGTGGACGATCCGGCGGGCGCCCGCGCGGCGAGCGCGTCGCCGTCGCCGACGCCGACGGCCACCGCCACCGCCACGCCGGATCCGGTGGCCGCCTACGCGGACGCGCGGCTTGCGAACATGACGCTGCGCCAGAAGGTCGCGAGCCTGTTCATCCTCCACGGCCCGGGGACGGACGGCGCCGCGCTGCGCGCCTTCGCCGACCGCTACGGGCTCGGCGGACTGATCCTGATGGGCGACAACATCCCGGCGACCCCCGCGGCTCTCGCGGCGCAGACCGCGGCGGCGAACGCCTCCGAGCCGTCCCTGCCGCTCCTGATCGGCACCGACGAGGAGGGCGGGGACGTGACCCGGCTGCCGTGGGACGGGCTGCCCGGGGCGTCGGAGCTGCGCGGACAGCCGCCACGGGCGACGCAGGACGTGTTCGCCCGGCGGGCGGCCCTGCTGAAGCAGGCCGGGGTGAACGTGAACTTCGGGACGGTCGCCGATGTGACCGCCGATCCGTCGTCCTTCATCTACGACCGGGTGCTCGGGACCGATCCCGGGTCGGCGGCCGCCCGTGTCGCCGCCTCCGTGACCGGGGAGCGGGGGAGCGTGCTCAGCACGATCAAGCACTTCCCCGGGCACGGCGAGACCGAGGCCGATTCACACCGGACGGTTCCGACCGCCGCGGTGGACAGGGCGCGCTGGGCGGCGCAGGACGCCCCGCCGTTCCGGGCGGGGGTGCGCGCGGGCGCCGAGCTTGTCATGTTCGGCCACCTCGTCTATGGAGGAGTGGATGCGCGGCCCGCGTCGCTCTCGCCCGCCTGGCACCGCATCCTCGCCGACGAGCTCGGCTTCCACGGGGTGACCGTCACCGACGACATGCGGATGCTGCAGGACACCGGGCTGCCGGAGTACCGGGACGCCGGCGCGAACGCGGTGCAGGCGCTGGCAGCCGGGAACACGATGATCCTGATGGTGCAGGGTGCGGGCACGGACCCTGGCGCGATGATCGACGCGGTCGTCGCCGCGGTGGGCCAGGGCCGCATCCCGGCCTCGACGATCGACGCGGACGCCAGGAAGGTGCTTCAGCTGCGCCGCTCGCTCGCCCCTCAGGGGTGACGCGTCAACTTTTTTTCCGGATTCCGGAATAGTGGGCGGATCGATGCGCTTGCATACACTTCGACGGCTTGTCGCAACAGACCAGATCCAAGGAGACCCACCGAATGACGATCGACATCCCCGGTTACAAGGCCGGCACCTGGACCATCGACCCCACCCACAGCGAGGTCGGCTTCAGCATCCGCCACCTGATGATCAGCAAGGTGAAGGGCGTGTTCGAGAACTTCGACGCCAGCTTCGTCACCGCCGAGAACCCGCTGGAGTCCACCGTCAGCGCGAAGGCGCACGTCGCCTCCATCAACACCAAGAACGCCGACCGCGACGCGCACCTGCGCACCGGCGACTTCTTCCTCGCCGAGGAGTTCCCGACCATCGACTTCGTCTCCACCGGCGTGCGCCACGAGGACGGCGAGTTCCTGGTGGACGGCGACCTGACGATCAAGGGCGTCACCAAGCCGGTCACGTTCGAGTTCGACTTCGGCGGCTTCGGTCAGGACCCGTACGGCAACTACAAGGCCGGCGCGACCGCGAAGACCAAGATCAACCGCGAGGACTTCGGCCTCACCTACAACGCGGCGCTCGAGACCGGCGGCATGCTGCTCGGCGACGACGTGACCATCACGCTCGAGCTGCAGGCGGTCCTGCAGCAGGCCTGATCCACCGGATCCATCGGATCCACCGGATCCACCCGATCCCTCGAAGGGCACGTCGTTGTCGCTTCTCACCCGAGAAGGCGACAACGACGTGCCCTTCGGCGTTTCCGCGAGGCGTGTCCGCGGAGCGTTCAGCGGAAGTCGCGAGAGGTGGTGCGGATGGCGGAGTCCAGCGGCTCCAGGCGATCGGCGAGCACGTTGACCACACCCTCCTCGCTGCGCTCCAGGATGCCGCGGACGATCATCGCCGGCGCCTGCCTCGCCACCCGGCGGTAGCGGTTCCACACGCCGACCGGGCAGATCACGTTCACCAGTCCGGTCTCGTCCTCGAGGTTGAGGAAGGTGACCCCGGCGGCGGTCGCCGGACGCTGCCGGTGCGTCACGACCCCGCCCACCTCGATCCGCCTGCCGGACTCCGCGGTCGCCAGCGTCTCGGCCGCACGCACGCCGCGCGCGGTGAGCGAGGGCCGCAGGAAGCTGATCGGATGGTCGTCCGTGGAGACGCCGGTCGACCAGAGGTCGCTCGCCAGCTGCTCCGCCGGCGACAGCATCGGCAGCAGCGGCGGCTGCACCGAGATCGTGGTGCCCGCGAGGTACTCGGGCCGCTCCTGGGCGGCGTTGCCCGCCTCCCAGATCGCCTGGCGCGGGCTCAGCCCGAAGCTCTCGAACGCGCCGGCCGCGGCGAGCGCCTCCAGCTGCGCCGTGTTCATCCCGGTGCGCCGGGCGAGGTCGCCGAGATCGCGGTAGGGGCCGGTCGCGTCGCGCTCGGCGACGATGCGCTCCGCGAGCTTCTCGCCGATCGCGGTCACCCCGGCGAGCCCGAGCCGGACCGCGTGGCCGGCATCCCTGCGATGCACGGAGTTCTCGAGCGGGACCTCGCGCCGGAACGGCCCCGGCACCGGCTGGTCGTGCTCCAGGCACGCCGCAGACCCGGTCGGACCCGGCCGTGACGCGTCGATCGGCTCCAGCAGCGGGAACACCCCGGAGCGCTGGATGTCGGGCCTGTGCACCACGACGCCGTGCCGCCTGGCGTCCGCCGTCAGCGTCCGCGGCGAGTAGAAGCCCATCGGCTGCGCGCGCAGCAGCGCGGCCAGGAACGCGCCGGGGTAGTGCAGCTTCATCCACGAGCTCACGTAGACCAGCAGCGCGAAGCTGATCGCGTGGCTCTCCGCGAAGCCGAAGTTCGCGAACGCCTCGATCTTCTCGTAGATCGCGTCGGCGTCGTCCCCGGTGATGCCGTTGTCGGCCATCCCGTCGTACAGCTTCGCCTTCAGCGCGCCGATCCGCTCCACCCCGCGCTTGGAGCCCATCGCGCGGCGCAGCAGGTCGGCGTCCTCGGCCGTGCAGCCGCCGACGGCGACCGCCATCTGCATCAGCTGCTCCTGGAACAGCGGCACGCCCATCGTCCGCTCCAGCACCGGCACCAGCGCGGGGTGCAGGTAGGTGACCGGCTCCTTGCCGAGCTTGCGGCGGATGTACGGGTGCACCGCGCCGCCCTGGATCGGGCCCGGCCGGATCAGCGCGATCTCGATGACGAGGTCGTAGAAGCTGCGCGGCTGCAGCCGGGGGAGCGTGCCGATCTGCGCACGGCTCTCCACCTGGAACACGCCGATCGAGTC
Source organism: Leifsonia sp. NPDC080035 (assembly GCF_040050925.1). Lineage (NCBI taxonomy): Bacteria > Bacillati > Actinomycetota > Actinomycetes > Micrococcales > Microbacteriaceae > Leifsonia > Leifsonia sp. NPDC080035. The sequence goes on from NZ_CP157390.1 coordinate 3,405,365, forward strand.
GGCGCGGCAGAGCATGTCGTACACGCCCTGCTCCTCCTTGGGGATGCGCTCCAGCGTCCACGACTCGCCGAGAGAGGCCTCGATGGTGCGCATGGCGTAGTCGAGCGCGGAGAGCATCCCGAGCCCGAGCAGGTCGAACTTGACCAGGCCCATCCACGCGCAGTCGTCCTTGTCCCACTGCAGCACGGTGCGGCCCGGCATCCTCGCGTGCTCGATCGGGCACACCTCGCCGACCGGGCGGTCGGTGAGCACCATGCCACCCGAGTGGATGCCGAGGTGTCGCGGGAACTTCAGCACCTGCTGGGCGAGGTCGACGACCGGCTCGGGGATGTCGTGGTCGTCCGTGGTGGTGACGCGGCTCCAGGAGTCGATCTGCTTGCTCCACGCGTCCTGCTGACCGGTGGAGTAGCCGAGCGCCTTCGCCATGTCGCGCACCGCGTTCTTCGGCCGGTAGGTGATGACGTTCGCGACCTGCGCCGCGTTGTTCCTGCCGTACTTGCGGTAGACGTACTGGATGACCTCCTCGCGCCGGTCGGAGTCGAAGTCGACGTCGATGTCCGGCTCCTCCTCGCGCATGCTGGAGAGGAAGCGCTCGAACGGAAGGTCGTACTTGATCGAGTCGACCGCGGTGATCCCGAGCAGGTAGACGACAGCAGAGTTCGCGGCGGAGCCGCGTCCCTGGCAGAGGATGCCCCGGCTGCGCGCGAACTGCACGATGTCGTGGACGATGAGGAAGTAGCCGGGGAAGTCCTTCGCCTCGATCACGTCGAGCTCCCGCTCGATGCGCTCCCGCTTGGCCGGGTTGCGCTCGAGGTCGGGATAGCGCTCCGCCGCGCCGCGCCAGGTGAGCTCGCGCAGCCAGCTCATCGGCGTGTGCCCCTCCGGGACCTCCTGCTTCGGCAGCTTCGGCCGGGCGCTGCGCAGCCGGAAGGAGAGGTCGTCCGCCACCTCCACGGTGCGCTCGACCGCGCCGGGGTAGCGCGCGAACCGCGCGGCCATCTCGCGGCCGCTGCGCAGGTGGGCGGACGCGGAGGCGGGCAGCCAGCCGTCCATCTCGTCGAGGCTGCGCCGGGCGCGCACCGCGGAGACCGCCGTCGCGAGCGGGTACTGCGCAGGCGAGGCGTAGTGGACGTTGTTGGTCGCGACCGTCGGCAGCCCGAGCCGCTGCGCGACGCGGGCGAGGATGTCGTTGTCGGTCGTGTCGCGCGGGTTGCCGTGGTCGATGAGCTCGACAAGCACATTGTCCGGGCCGAACAGCTCCGCGAGCCGGGCGACCTCGCGCTCGGCCGCCCGCTCGCCGCCGTTCGCCAGCGCCAGCCGCACGTCGCCCTTGCGGCAGCCGGTGAGCACCATCCACTCGCCGCCGGACTGCTCGGAGAGCTGCTCGAGGCTGTAGACCGGGCGGCCCTTCTCCTCGCCCGCCAGCTGACCGGCGGTGATCGCCGCCGCGAGCCGGTGGTAGCCGGACTGCCGCCTGGCCAGCAGCACCAGGTGACTGCCCTCCGGGTCGGCCTCGCCGTTCTGGGGGCGGCTGAGGCTGAGCGACAGCTCGGCGCCGAAGACCGTCTTCACACGGTCGTAGGCCTCGGCCGCCTCGGCGAGGTGCACGGCGCCGTAGAAGCCGTCGTGGTCGGTGATCGCCAGGCCGTGCAGCCGCAGCCGTGTCGCCTCCTCCAGCAGCTCCTCCGGCGAGCTCGCACCGTCGAGGAAACTGAAGCTGCTGTGCGCGTGCAGCTCGGCGTAGCCGACGTGGCCGTCGTCCGGCTCCTGGGGCATCGGCTGCGGAACGTACTTCTGCCGCTTGCGAGAGGACGGCCGCTCGTCCGGCTGCTCGCCGGTGCGGCGCCCCGAGAGCCGCCGCTCGAACTCCGCCCACGGGATCGGCGGGTTGTTCCAGCCCATCAGTCGTACCTCGCCTCGGCGAACCAGGCCGTGCCGCTGAGGGCGAGCAGCCACGCGGTCCCGTCGGCGTCGACGAGCTGGAAGCGGTGCATGGCGCGGGCGAGGGTGGCGTCCCACCATCGCTCCCGCACCGGCCACGGGCCGGCCCAGGAGTCGACGGGCCGGGCGCTCGCGGCCGTGCCGGTGGGGGAGAAGGCGGCGATCGGGGCGGTCACGTCGCCGCGGTCGGTGACCTCCACCGTCTCCCCGGACGCGTTCAGGACCGCGACCGGCCGCGGCACCTCGAACACCGTCGATGGCGCCGGGGCGGGCAGCGACCCCGGCCACGGTCGGTCGGCGCTCGGCACGCCGACCGGCCGGTCGCCCCAGGGCACCAGCACCTGCCGGTCGGCGAGTCCGCGGCCGCCGCCGATCGTCGCGGTGAGCACGGCGTCGTGCCCGATCATGCTCTGCACGCGGGTGAGGCCGTGGTGGATGCGCTCGTCCGCGCCGCCGCCCCACAGGCCGTCCTCGTGGTGACCGATGTCGTCCACCGCCTCCGGCGTCAGCGTCACCCGCGCGATCGGCGAGGCGAGCCCGCTGTCGGTCGGACCGGAACCCTGCAGCTGCCAGCGGACCCTGTCCACCACATCCGCCGCGGAGAACAGCCTCGGGTGCAGCCAGGTGCGCTCGCTCGTGCGCCCGGACTCGTCCGTCACCTCCACCCGCAGCGACGTGCACACCAGCCCGGCCTTGGTGAGCCCCGCCGTGAACTGCTCCGCGGTGCCGCGGACGGCGAAGGTCACCTGGTCGACGCGGTCGAGCGGGGGCTCGAACTCGATCGCCCGGTCCAGCTGCGCCGGCGGGGTGCGCGGGACGACCCCCGCGCTGTCCATCCCGCTCGCGAGGTCGTGCGCGTGCTCACCCCGCTCGCCGAAGCGCTCGCGCACATCCACCCGGCCGAGCGCGGCAAGGTCGCCGAGCGTGTGCAGTCCGAGCCGTCGCAGAAGGGGGGTGAGGTCGGCGAGCCCGAGCTGGGCGATCGGCTGCGGCGCGAGGAAGGCGGGGGAGCCGCCGGGAGGGATGATGCGCACCCGGTCGCGGCCGGTGGAGCGCGCGGCCTGCTCCGCGGCGTAGGGGCCGTCGGCCACCCCGATGCGCGCCTCCGTCAGCGCGAACCCGTCCAGGCAGCGCAACAGCTCGGCCGCCGCCTGCTCCTCGCCGCCGTAATAGCGCGCGGGGCCGCGCGCCCGCAGCACGCACGTTCCTGGCCGCATCGGCTGGACGCCGGGCGCGATCTCCTCGATCGCGGCCAGCACCGGGTCGAACGCCCGCGCGTCGAGCACCGGGTCGTAGGGCACGACCTCCAGCTGCGGGCAGCGCGCTTGCGCCTCGCGCATCCGCAGCCCGCGCTTCACGCCGTCGGCGCGCGCGGCGGCCGAGCAGGCGAAGACCACCCCCTTCTCCACGAGCGCGAGCGGGATGTCCTCCGGCAGTTCGAGGTGCTGACGGGCGGCGATCACCGGCCAGTCCGGGCACCAGAGCACGATCGCGCGGGTGACCTCGCGCATCAGCCGACCCCCTGGATCGGACCGACCGCCTCCAGCCGGGTGGGGCCGGACGCGCGGAAGCTCTCGTCGACGGCGGGCAGCCACAGCTCGGCGCGCCGCCGCGGGCCGGAGCCGCCGCGGGGCGCCGACTCGACGGTCACCCGCCGCGCGGAGAGGTAGCCCGCCCCGGAGCCGAGCCCGTCCCAGCCGCTGCGGGCGACCCGCAGCGTCGCCTCGACCTGCGGCCAGGCGCCGGCGACGACGAGCGTCGACTCCCGCTGGCGCAGCCGAGCGCTCAGCCGGGCGACGTCGCCGTCCGTCGCGCGGGCGGGCGGGGCGAGCACGACCACGCTGAGCACGTCCACCACGGCGGCGGTCACCGTCAGCCACTGATCGCCGGGATGCGGGACCAGCACCAGCCGCTCCAGGTCGATGCCGAACCGGCCGGCGGCCTCGGCGCCGAAGTCCGGCATCCCGACCACCCCGCACCACGCGCCCGCCGAGCTCGGGCCGGCGAGCATCGCCATCAGCAGCGTGGTGGAGCCGAGCACCGAATAGGCGGCCCCCGCCTTCAGTGCGCCGCCGGGCAGCAGCGGCGCCAGGGCCGGGTGGGTCTGCAGCGACCGGCTCTCCAGCTTGGTCGCCTGCATCTGGCGGATGCGCGTCTGCAGCTCGTGCACCTGGGCCCGGTCGACGACCGGGTCCGCGGTGTGGAGCGCTGCAAGGGACATGCCTCCATTTTCGAACACATGTTCGAACTTGGCAAATGCTTAAACGCTCTCCCGCGCGTCGATTCGAGACGCGCCGATGGCGCGCCGGACGTGCCCCTCGATGCTACGCCGCGGGCTCCGTCACGAAGTCGATCAGCTGCTCCACCCGGCCGAGCAGCTCAGGCTCGAGGTCCGAGTACGTGCTCACGCGGGAGAGGATGAGCTTCCACGCCCGCGCGATGTCGGCCTGCGACGCGTGCGGCAGGCCGAGCGCCTCGCAGATCCCGTGCTTCCACTCGATCGAACGCGGGATGCTCGGCCACGCCGCAAGCCCCACCCGTGCCGGCTTCACGGCCTGCCAGATGTCGATGTAGGGGTGGCCGACGACGAGGACGTGCGTCCCGAACGGTCCGCGCGCCACCTTCTCGGCGATCCGGCTCTCTTTGGAGCCGGGCACGAGGTGGTCGACGAGCACGCCGATGCGACGGCCGGGTCCTGGCGCGAACTCCTTCACGATCGCGTCCAGGTCGTCGACGCCCTCCAGGTACTCGACGACGACGCCCTCCACACGCAGATCGTCGCCCCACACCCGCTCCACCAGCTCGGCGTCGTGCCTGCCCTCGACGAAGATGCGGCTGGCGCGCGCGACCCTGGCCGGCGCGTCCCCGACGGCGAACGAGCCGGACGCCGTGCGCGTCCTGCCCTGCCGTCCGGCCTTCGGCACGACGAGCCGGACGGGAGAACCGTCGATCAGGAATCCCGCGGAGAGCGGGAAGACGCGCTTCTTGCCGAAGTAGTCCTCCAGCTCCACGGTCTGCGCCTCGAGGCGGGTGATCGCCCCGCAGAAGCCGGTCGCGGCCTCCTCGACGACGAGGTCGCGCACCGCCTCCACCTCGGGAATGGGCTTCCGGCCGGCGTTCCGCCAGTCCGTCGCGAGCACATCGGTTCCGTAGCGGTCGTCCATCACCCTGTGGAGGCTAGGCGAACCGGGCGGGCGGGTGGGGGAGGCGCTCCGTCAGTCGAAGACGCGCACCAGCCGCCAGGTGCGCTCGCCGGGATCGTGCCGCACGTCGAAGACGTGGGCGTCGCCGGTGTCGCTGGTGCCTTGGAAGCGCCACCCGCCGATCTCCCGCGGCAGGCTGCCGATGCCGTAGCGGTGCTCGCCGAACGGGCGCCACCACGTGCAGATCTCGGCCCACACCGTCGGGGTGTCGGTGACCCGGTACCGGGTCGCGCGCCACACGAGGCGGGTGGGGACGCCCTCGTCCGTCGTCCACACCGCGACGGACTCGTCGATGTCGGTCATGGGACGCCTCCTCCTGGTGTGCCGAGCGGTTCGCTCGAACGTATGTTCGAAGAGAAGTGTAAGCCTCCCGGCCGACGGAGCGCACCTGCCATACTGAGCGCCATGACTGACTTCAGCGATCCGTCCGGTGCGTCGCTGCGGCTGAGCGACGACGAGCGCGAACGCGCGGTCGCGGCCCTGCAGGGCCACGCGGCGCAGGGCAGGCTCACGGACGCGGAGCTCGCCTCCCGCAGCTCGGCGGCCCGCGCGGCGGTCACCAGGGGGGACCTCGCGCCGCTGTTCACCGACCTGCCGGGACCCCTGGACCTGGATGCGGAGACCGGCACGGGCCCGCGTCCGTCCGTCCGGAGGCCGATGGCCGCGGCGGGGGAGGCATCGTCCGGGTCGGCGTCCGCGTTCGACGCGGCGGACGAGCCGTACCGCAGGCGGCCGGGGCGCTGGGGCTACGTCGTCGTCTCGGTCGTTCCGTTCGTTGCGCTCATCCTCTTCTTCGTGACGGGCATGGCGTGGGGATACCAGTACAGCTGGCTGTGGTTCCTGCTCATCCCGATCGTCGGTGCGGTCGCGTACGGCGCCGACGGGGGCCGCCGCCGCTGACGCCCCGCCTCGACCCGGAGGTCGCGGCGGTCAGCCGAGGGTGGCGCCGAAGATGAGGCCGAGGATGTAGGTGGCCGCGGCCGCGCCGTAGCCGATCGCGAGCTGGCGCAGTGCCCGCTTCAGCGGGGATGCGCCGGAGAGCAGTCCGACGATCGCGCCCGTCCCGAGCAGCACCAGGCCGACGAGCAGCGCCGAGACGATGACCGCGACCGTCCCGGTCAGGCCGAACAGGTACGGCAGGATCGGGATGAGCGCGCCGGAGGCGAAGAAGCAGAAGCTCGAGAGCGCGGCGCTCCAGCCGTTGCCGATCGCCTCGTGCTCGTCGACGTCCGGCTCCGCGCCCGCCGGCTGGACGGGGACGGGGGACGTGTACGCGCCGAGTGTGGACAGCACGTCGTGCGCGTGCCGCTGCGCCTCCTCCGGGCTCATCCCGCGGGCGCGGTACACAAGGGTCAGCTCGTTCGCATCGACGTCGAGGTGCGGCAGCGCGGACGCCGTTGCCGGGTTGGGACTGGACGCCTCCAGCAGCTCGCGCTGGGAGCGCACCGAGACGTACTCGCCGGCGCCCATCGACAGCGCACCCGCCAGCAGTCCGGAGATGCCGGTCAGCAGCACGACGTGCGTCGGCACCCCGCTCGCGCTGACGCCGAGCACGAGCGCGAGGTTGCTCACCAGACCGTCGTTCGCGCCGAAGACCGCGGCCCTGAACGTCCCGGAGAGCCGCTGCCTGCCGCGCGCGGCGAGTGCACGGACGACCTCTTCGTGCACCTGCTCGTCCGCGGCCATCCTCGGGGTCGCGTCTGCGTCGCCCGCGTACGGCGAACGCGCCTCCGCCCGCTGGGCAAGTGCCAGCACGAACACCGAGCCGAACCGGCGGGCGAGGAACCCGAGCATCCTGGTGCGGACGTCGCCGCGCAGCGGTCGCCCGACCTGGTCGCCGAGCAGGGTGAGCCAGTGCTGCTCGTGCCGCCGCTCCGCCTCGGCGAGCGAGAGGAGGATCTCCCGCTCCTCTCCCTCCCTGCGTCCGGCGAGGTCGCGGTAGACGGCGGCCTCGGCGCGCTCGTCGGCGAGGTATCGCCGCCAGCGCTTGATGTCGGCGGTGGACGGGGAACCGGGCGGTGTGGATGCGGGGGAGTCGGCGGTCATCGATCAGCTAGCTTAGGCGACGCGCCGCCGCCCGCCGCCGAGGAGAAGCGCTCGCCCCACGCCGCCGCGAGCCTGACGACCTCCTCCGGGCCCTCGACGCGGAACGACGTCCCCAGCGCCGCGAGCCCGAACAGCGCCCACTCGGGCGTGTCCGCGGTCATCCGCACCCGTGTCTCGGTCGCCGTGACGGCCTCGGCCGTCGACCACCGGCCGATGACCTCCTGCACCCGCGCGAGGGGCGCATCCACCACCGCGTCGACGACGAACGGGTCCCCGGCTCCCGCGAGGGCGTCGCGCACGAAGGCGGCCGCGTCTTCGGCGGGCAGCGCGCGTGGCCGGAACCGCGCGCCGGTCGGCCGCGGATCGCTCAGCCGGTCGAGCCGGAAGCTGCGCCAGTCGAAGCGGGTGAGGTCGTAGGCGACCAGATACCAGCGCCGGCCGACGGAGACCAGCCGGTGCGGCTCGACCGTGCGGGTCGTCTCCGCGCCGTCGCGTGCGGTGTACGCGAACGCCAGCCGCTCCTCATCGCGACAGGCCTGCGCCACCGTCGTCAGCGTCGCCGCGTCGGCCACCGGCCCCGGCCGGAGTGCGGAGGCGAGCGTGGCGACGCGCAGCGCGTCGACGCGGCGCCGCAGCCTCGGCGGCATCACCTGGACCACCTTCGTGAGCGCCCGCACCGACGCCTCCTCGACGCCGGAGACGCCGCTCTGCGCTGCCGTCCGCAGTCCCACCGCGAGAGCGACGGCCTCCTCGTCGTCCACGACGAGCGGTGGCAGGGAGGCGCCCGCCGCCAGCTGGTATCCGCCGGCGACCCCGCGCGTCGCATCCACCGGGTAGCCGGGGTCGCGGAGCCGGTCGACGTCCCTGCGCAGCGTGCGCGGAGAGACGCCGAGCCGCTCGGCGAGCTCCTGGCCCGGCCAATAGCGGTGGGTCTGGAGCAGCGAGAGGAGCTGCAGCGTGCGCGATCCTGTGCTGGCCATGCGCCCAGTCTCGCGCACCCAACGGCCGGAATGTGACCGCAATCGGGGCGGCGTCGGGCAGTGGCCCTACTCCGAGGCGCGCAGCGTCGGCTGGCCGCGCCGGGACAGCGTGAGCACCGCCTCGGCGATGTGCTCGTTGCGTTCCAGCTCCTGCTCGACGGCGTAGAGGTCGTCCGCGACGTCGGACTCCCTGTCGTTGCCGACCAGGTCGACGGCGGCCACAAGGAACACGCGCTCCGGGCCGACGTACTCCAGGTGCAGATAGCTGACCGAGCTGACCTCTGGATGTCGCAGCAGCATCCCGAGAACCGCCTGGGTCACGCGCTCCGGCGCCTGCTCGCCGAGCAGGAAGCGCCGGTTCCTGTCGATGAGCACGAAGGCGACGATCGCGAGCAGAACGCCGACGAGGATGGAGCCCAGCGCGTCGAACACCGCGTTGCCGGTCAGCTCGTGCAACAGCACGCCGAGGAACGCGATCAACAGGCCGATCAGCGCGGCGGCGTCCTCCGCGAACACGGCCCGCAGGGTCGGGTTGGACGTGCTGAGCACGTGCTCGACGGTGCTGGTGCCCCGCTCGTCCGCGAGCGCGTGCGCCTGCCGGTAGGACTGCATGAACGAGACGCCCTCGAAGACGAACGCGACGGCGAGCACGATGTAGTTGATGAGGTAGTCGGTCTCCGGCTCCTCCGCGCCGAGCTGGGACACCCCGTGCATGATCGAGACGACGGCCCCCGCCGTGAACAGCCCGACGGCCGCGAACAGCGACCAGACGTAGGCCTCGCGGCCGTACCCGCCCGGATGCGCAGGGTCGCGCGGGCGCACGGCGACGCGTTCGGCCTGCAGCAGGAACAGCTCGTTGCCCGCGTCCGCCCACGAGTGCGCCGCCTCGGCGACCATCGACGCCGACCCGGTCAGGAACCCGGCGACGCTCTTGGCGATGGCGACGATGATGTTGGCGCCGAGGGCGAGGAGCACGGTGAGGAGGCTGGAGCTCTTCGCGGAGCTCCGGGGGCTGGTGGTCTCGCGGCTGGCCGTCGACATGGCGCAACACTAATCCCGACCGCCGCCGCGCTGCACCGGGGAACGAGGCTGTACGGGGGGAACGAGAAAGGCCCCGATCTCGCGATCGGGGCCTTTCTCCTGCGGTGTCCGAGGGGGGACTTGAACCCCCACGCCCTATACGGGCACTAGCACCTCAAGCTAGCGCGTCTGCCATTTCCGCCACCCGGACGGGTGTTCCAGCGGGCCGGGTGTTCCGGCCGCCGAAGAAAGACATTAGCACGAAAAGCACGGGGCCCTTCACATCGCTGCGCACCCCGGGCGTGGCGCGTGCACTTCCGTTCCGGGGGTGGTTTCGCGGTAGCCTGTGTCCGGGCGGGATGCATCCGCCCCCGACACCAGGAAGAAGAAACGATGGCCACAGGTACCGTCAAATGGTTCAACGCGGAGAAGGGCTTCGGATTCATCTCTCCGGACGACGGCTCCGCCGACGTTTTCGCTCACTTCAGCGAGATCCAGTCGCAGGGCTACCGCAGCCTTGAGGAGAACCAGAAGGTCGAGTTCGAGGTGACGCAGGGCCCCAAGGGCCTGCAGGCCTCGAACATCCGCCCGCTCTGAGTCCTCGACTCGACTGAGTCCTCGACTCGACACGCACTCGACGCTACCCGGCCCCACGGCCGGGTAGCGTTGATTGCATGACCGACTCCCGCATCGTCCCTGCGCCAGAGCCCGAACTCGACGAGACCGCGATCATCGCGCGGGATCTCATCCGGTTCGACACCACGAATTACGGCGAGGGCAAGTCCAACGGGGAGACGGACGCGGCCGAGTACGTCGAGGCCAGGCTGCGCGACCTCGGGCTGAGTCCGCAGCTGTTCGACTCCGACCCCGGCCGCACGAGCGTCGTCGCGCGCGTCGAGGGCCGCGACCGGTCCAAGCCGGCGCTCGTGGTGCACGGCCACCTGGACGTCGTGCCGGCCGACCCGCGCAACTGGTCGGTCGACCCGTTCGGCGGCGTCATCAAGGACGGCCTGCTCTGGGGCCGCGGAGCCGTGGACATGAAGAACATGGACGCGATGATCCTCACCGCGGTCGGCGACATCCTGCGCGCGGGGGAGCAGCCGGAGCGGGATCTGGTCGTCGCGTTCTTCGCCGACGAGGAGGACGGCGGCCGCCGCGGCTCGCACTTTCTCGTGGACAACCATCCCGAGCTCTTCGCCGGCGCCACCGAGGCCATCAGCGAGGTCGGCGGTTACTCGATCGACATCGACGGCAAGCGCGCCTATCTGCTGCAGACCGGAGAGAAGTCGCTGGTCTGGATCAAGCTGGTGGCGCGCGGACGCGCCGCCCACGGCTCCCGGCTGATCCGCGACAACGCCATCACGAAGCTGGCGGAGGCCCTCGTGAAGATCGGCCGGCGCGAGTGGCCGCTGCAGCTGACCGCGACGACGACCCGCCTGATCGCCGAGCTCGGCCGCCTCCTCGGCGTCGACCCGGAGCAGGTCGGCCCGGACGAGGTCGTGCTGCGCACGGGCACCGCGGCCGGGTTCATCCTGGCGACACTGCGCACCACCAGCAACCCGACCCTCCTGGAGGCGGGCTACAAGCACAACGTCATCCCGGACACGGCGGAGGCGCTGGTCGACATCCGCACGCTGCCGGGCGACGAGGACCGCATCCTCGCCGAGGTGCGCGAGCTCGTCGGCGACGACATCGAGGTGCGCATCATGCACCGCGACATCGGCCTGGAGGCCGACTTCGGCGGCGACCTCATCGACGCGATCACGGGGACCCTGGCGACGCACGACCCGGGAGCCCCGGTGCTTCCGTATCTGCTCTCGGGCGGAACCGACAACAAGGCGCTGAGCAAGCTCGGGATCACCGGCTACGGCTTCGCGCCGCTCCGGCTGCCGAAGGAGCTCGACTTCCCCGGCATGTTCCACGGTGTCGACGAGCGGGTGCCGCTGGACGCACTAGTGTTCGGAAGGACTGTCCTGCGCGACCTCCTGCGCACCTACTGAAGGAACCCATGGACTTCATCAACGCCGTCATCCTCGGACTCGTCCAGGGGCTGACCGAGTTCCTGCCCATCTCCTCCAGCGCGCACATCCGCATCGTCGGCGAGCTGCTCGGCACCGGCGCGGACCCGGGCGCCCGCTTCACCGCGATCATCCAGCTCGGCACGGAGGCCGCGGTGCTGCTGTACTTCTGGCGCGACATCGTGCGGATCGTCTCGCGCTGGTTCCTGGCGCTGTTCGGGCGCATCCCGCGCAATGACCCCGACGCGAGGATGGGCTGGCTGGTCATCCTCGGCAGCATCCCGATCGTGGTTCTCGGCCTGTTCTTCCAGGACGCGATCGAGACCACCTTCCGCTCGCTCTGGATCGTGGCGACGACGCTCATCGTCTTCGGCATCCTGCTCGGGATCGCGGACTGGGTGGGCGCGAAGACCCGGCGGCTGAAGGAACTCACCTGGGGCCACGGCATCATCTTCGGTTTCGCGCAGGCGCTCGCGCTCATCCCGGGCGTCTCGCGCTCCGGCGGCACGATCACGGCCGGTCTGTTCATGGGCTACCAGCGTCGCGCCGCGGCACGTTACTCCTTCCTGCTGGCGCTGCCCGCGGTGTTCGGCAGCGGCCTCTACCAGCTCTACAAGGCGATCAAGGAGCCGTGCACGCAGGCGCTCGCCTCCGCGGGGAAGTGCACCGTGGAGGTGTTCGGACTGGCGGAGACCGCGGTGGCGACAATCGTCGCGTTCGCGGTCGGGCTCGTCGTGATCGCCTTCTTCATGGGCTACATCTCCCGGCGCAGCTTCCTGCCGTTCGTGATCTACCGCATCGTGCTCGGCGTGCTGCTGATGATCCTGCTCGGCACCGGCGTCCTGGCGGCCTGACGGCAGCGGCGATGCGTGCCTGGGACCCGCCGAGAATCCCCGCCGTCCCGGGCGACGGCGTGACCCCGCTGCTGTTCGACACGGCGTCGCAGCAGCTGGTGGAGGCGGGAGCGGACGACATCGTCCGGCTCTACGTCTGCGGCATCACGCCGTACGACGCCACGCACCTCGGGCACGCGGCGACCTACGTCGCCTTCGACACCCTGCAGCGGGTGTGGCGGGATGCCGGCCGCAGCGTCCACTACGCCCAGAACATCACCGATGTCGACGACCCGCTGCTTGAGCGGGCACGGGATACCGGCGTCGACTGGCGGGAACTCGCCGCCGCGGAGATCGAGGGCTTCCGCCGCGACATGGAGTACCTGGCCGTGCTGCCGCCGGACGACTACGTCGCCGTCACCGAGGTGATCCCGCAGGTGGGGCGCGCCGTCGAACGGCTGCTGGAGGGCGGGGTCGCCTACCGCGTCGACGACGACGTCTACTTCGATATCGCCGCGGCCCAGGAGGTCTCGCCGTGGCTGCTCGGCGAGGAGAGCGGTCTGGACCGGGATGCGATGCTCGCCCTCTCCGCGGAGCGCGGCGGCGACCCGGACCGGACGGGAAAGCGCGACCCGCTCGACCCGCTGCTCTGGCGGTCGGCGCGCTCGGGTGAGCCGAGCTGGCCGTCGGCCGTGGGGGAGGGACGCCCCGGCTGGCACATCGAGTGCTCGGTGATCGCGCTCATGCACCTCGGCCGTGACTTCACCGTTCAGGGCGGCGGTTCCGACCTCGTCTTCCCGCACCACGAACTGAGCGCGGGCCACGCGGCCGCGCTCAGCGGCCACCCGCTCGCCCGCGTCTACAGCCATGCCGGGATGATCGCGTACCGCGGAGAGAAGATGAGCAAGTCGCTCGGCAACCTCGTGCTCGTGTCGACGTTGCGCGAGCACGGAACGGAGGCCTGCGCGCTGCGGCTCGCGGTGCTCGCGCACCACTACCGCAGCGACTGGGAGTGGTTCGACGACGCGCTGGACGGGGCGGCCGAGCGTCTCGCGCGCTGGCGCGCGGCCACCGCGAACCCCGCGCAGGCGGTCGACGCCGACGCGGCGCTGGAGGAGCGCGCCGTGGTCGAGAGGATGCGCGCGGCGCTGCGCGATGACCTGGACACGCCGTCGGCGCTGCGGGCCGTCGATCAGTGGGCGGCGACGCATCCCGCCGCCGCGACCGACCTCGTCCCGACCGCCGTCCAGGCCCTCCTCGGCGTCCGCCTCTGATCGAGCCGGCGGCAGAGGGGACCCGACACGCCGCGTCGCGACCGGCGTCAGCCGCGGCGGGGGTCGTCGGGTGCGCGGCCGGCGGTGCCTCCGTCACGGCCGTCGCCGCGCTTGCGCAGGTACCGCTCGAACTCCTGGGCGATCGCTTCGCCGCTCGCCTCGGGGGAGTCGACGGTGTCGCGAGCCTGCTCCAGCTGCTGGATGTATGCGGCCATCTCCTCGTCGTCCGCCGCCAGTGCGTCGATGCCCGCCTCCCAGGCCGCCGCCTCCTCCACGAGGGTGCCGCGCGGGATGGTGACATCGACCAGCTCCTCGAGCTTGTCGATCAGCGCGAGCACGGCCTTGGGGCTCGGCGCGTTGTGCACGTAGTGCGGGACGGACGCCCAGATGGAGATGGTCGGGATGCCGACGTCCTCCGCGCCCTCGCCCAGCGCGCTCAGGATGCCGACGGGTCCCTCGTAGGTCGAGCGCTCGATGCCGAGCTCCGCGCGCACGGCTGCGTTCTCGCTGGAGGCGAAGACCGAGATCGGGCGGGTGTGCGGCACATCGGCGAGCATGGCGCCGAGGAAGACGATGGCGCCGATGTCGGCGGCGAGCGCCGCATCCATGATCTCCGCCGTGAACGACTTCCAGCTGCGGGAGGGCTCGGTGCCGAGCAGGAGGTAGATGTTGCCGGCGTTGTCGCCGGTCACGTCGAGCTCGGCGTCGCCGGCGAGTGCGTCCCCGGTGTCACCGGGGAAGGCGGGGCCGAGCATGACGGCCGACGGCCAGATCAGCCGGCGGCGCCCGTCGTCGTCCGTGACCACCGGACGGTTGAACTGGAAGTCGAAGTAGAGCTCGGGGTCGACCTCGGCGACGGGGACGACGTCCAGCTGCTCCTTGAGCGTCTTCACCGCACCGCTCGCCGCCTCGCCTGCGTCGTTCCACCCCTCGAAGGCCACCACCAGGATGCGGCCGCCCAGGATGTTCTTCGCGTCAGTCACGTGAGTTCGTGGTCCTCTCGTCGGCGACCGGTCGGCGCCATCCATCCAGGATAGGCCCGAGGTGCCCCGGGATAGACTTGTCCGTCGTGACCTCACTGACTCCGCACGGGATGCCGGCCGCCGTCTTCTGGGATATGGACGGGACGCTCGTCGACACCGAACCGTACTGGATGGCCTCCGAGCAGGAGCTGGTCGGCTCGTTCGGCGGCACCTGGACCCACGACGACGGCCTGCTGCTGGTGGGCCTCGGCCTCTGGAACTCGGCGGAGATCCTGCGCTCGCGCGGAGTGGACATGGACGAGGACGCGATCGTGCACTGGCTGACCGAGCGGGTGCGGGAGCGGCTGGCGACGGACGGCGTTCCGTGGCGCCCCGGCGCCCGCGAGCTGCTGAAGTCCCTGCGCGACCGCGGCGTGCCGACGGCCCTCGTGACGATGTCGGTGCGCTCGATGGCCGAGCAGATCGTCGCGGGCATCCCGTTCGACGCCTTCGACGTGATCGTCTCCGGCGACGAGGTGGACGAGCCGAAGCCGCATCCCGAGCCCTACCTGCGGGCGGCGACGCTGCTGGGCGTCGACCCGCGCGACGCGGTCGCGATCGAGGACTCGCTGGTCGGGCTGTCCTCGGCCGTCGCGTCCGGCGCGGCCGCGATCGGCGTCCCGCACATCGTGCCGCTGCCGGAGTCCGACCGGCACACACTCTGGCCGACCCTGGACGGCCGCACCGCCGACGACATCGCCGCGGTCGCCGCGGCACGGACGGAGACCTCCCGATGAACGAGACCCGCCGCAGCTCCGGCCCCTTCCGCGCCGGCGACCGCGTGCAGCTGACCGGCCCGAAGAACCGGCTGAACACGATCACCCTCGAGCCGGGCAAGCTCTTCCACTCGCATCGCGGCGTGCTGGAGCACGACGCGATCATCGGGCTGCCCGACGGCTCCGTCGTCACGAACAACGCGGGCGTCGAGCACCTGGCCCTGCGTCCGCTGCTGAACGACTTCGTGATGTCGATGCCGCGCGGCGCCGCCATCGTGTACCCGAAGGATGCGGCGCAGATCCTGGCCCTCGCCGACATCTTCCCCGGCGCGACGGTCGTCGAGGCCGGCGTCGGCTCGGGAGCGCTCTCGCTGTGGCTGCTGCGCGCGATCGGCCCGGAGGGCCGGCTGCTCTCCTTCGAGCGCCGCGACGAGTTCGCCGACGTCGCCCGTGACAACGTCGCGACCTTCCTCGGCTCCGACCCGGAGAACTGGAGCGTCACGGTCGGCGACCTGCAGGAGCAGCTCCCGGCGGCGGCCGAGCCCGGCAGCGTCGACAGGGTCGTGCTCGACATGCTCGCACCGTGGGAGACGCTGGAGCCGGTGACCGAGGCGCTGAAGCCGGGCGGCGTGCTGATCTGCTACATCGCGACCGTGACCCAGCTCTCCCGCGTGGCCGAGGCGATCCGCGCGACCGGCCAGTACACGCACCCGCAGTCGAGCGAGACCATGGTCCGCGGCTGGCACGTGGAGGGCCTGGCCGTCCGCCCCGACCACCGGATGATCGCGCACACCGGTTTCCTGCTCACCGCCCGCCGCCTCGCGCCGGGCACGGTGCTGCCGGAGCTCAAGCGCCGGCCGTCCAAGAGCGACTACAGCGCTGAGGACGTGGAGGCGTGGACACCGGGCGCTCTCGGCGAACGCCAGTCCACCCCCAAGGCACTTCGCAAGCGGATGCGCGAGGCTGCGGCCAGCGCCGAGCTGGCCAAGGCGCGCGAGGACGACGCGAGCGTCGACTAGCATGAACAGGGCGTGAGGATCATCCCTCGCACCCTCCCCACCGATCGGATCGAAAGAGGACCCGTGCGCAGAGTTCCCGCTCTCGTCGTGGCGGCAGGCATCGTCGCCGTCGCGCTCACCGGATGCAGTTCGGACCCCAACACCGACTGCTCCACGGCGCTGCCGAGCGGCCAGGCGTCCGATCTGGTCACCGCGACCGGGAAGATCGGCTCCGAGCCGAAGATCACGGTGCCGACGCCCGTCGACACCTCCACGTCGCAGCGCACCGTCCTCACCACGGGCCGTGGCGCCCAGGTGCACACCGGACAGCTGGTCGAGGTCGGCTTCACGGCGATCGACGGGTCGACAGGACAGGTCGCGCAGAGCGGCTACGGAGCGCAGGCCGCGGTCATCCCGCTCGGCACCGACTCGGTCCCCAAGGCGCTCAGCAAGGCCCTGCAGTGCACCACCGTCGGGTCCCGGGTCGCCGTCGCGATCGCCCCGAAGGACACCGGTGCGCAGTCCGCCGCGGGCGGCCCCGCCCAGATCTACGTGTTCGATGTCGTCGGCACCTCGCTCTCCCGCGCGGACGGCGCGGTCCGTCCCGCCGCCAACGGCTTCCCGACCGTCGTGCTCGCGCCCACCGGCCAGCCGGGCGTCACCCTCCCGTCCTCGGGAGGCGCCCCGACGAAGGTGCGCAGCGAGGTCCTGAAGGCCGGCGACGGCGCCGAGGTCAAGAAGACGAGCATCGTCACCCTCCAGTACACCGCGGTGGGCTGGGACTCGAAGCAGGTGACGACCACGAGCTGGCTGAACGGCGGCCCGGGTCTCGTCAGCATGGCCAACGGCCAGCTCCAGATCAGCAACCAGGACCAGATCACGGCGCTGCCGCAGGCGATGCTCGGCGAGCTGGTCGGTCAGAAGGTCGGCTCGCAGCTGGTCATCGAGACCCCGAAGGACGCGAACTTCGCCCCGCAGGCCTGGGTCGTCGACATCCTCGGCGTCCGCTAGCGGAGCCTGGAACCGCACTAGGATGGTCGGGTGCCCCGATCGTCCTCTTCGCCCGCGCGCGTCCCGGTCGAGGAGCGTCTGTTCAGTCTCGTCCTGGCGCTGCTCGCGACCGAGAACGGCCTGACCAAGAACGAGATCCTCTCGACCGTTCAGGGGTACCGGCAGCGGTTCGACGCGCACGGCGACAACAGCAGTCTCGAGCGTCAGTTCGAGCGCGACAAGGACGACATCCGCGAGCTCGGCGTGCCGCTGGAGACGGTGGAGTCGCCGGACGCCGCCGGGAACAACCAGCTGCTGCGCTACCGCATCCCGAAGGGCGCATACGACCTGCCGCAGGACGTGGTGTTCTCCCCGGAGGAGATCACCCTGCTCGGCCTCGCCGCGACCGTGTGGCGCGAGGGTTCGCTCTCGGGGGAGTCGCGCCGGGCGCTGATGAAACTGCGGTCGCTCGGTGTCGAGGCGGACGACCCGGTGGTCGGCTACGCGCCGCGGCTCCGGGTGCGCGAGAGCGCCTTCGAGCCGCTGAGCCAGGCGCTCGAGCGCCACGCGATCGTCCAGTTCCCGTACCTCAAGCCCGGCGAGAGCGCGTCGCGGCTGCGCACGGTCGCGCCGTTGTCGCTCGTGCAGCACCAGGGCCGCTGGCACCTGCAGGGCATCGACCAGGACGCGGGCGGGTCGCGCACCTTCCTGCTCTCGCGCATGGTCGGGCCGGTCAAGGTCACCTCCCGCACGTTCCGCCCGGAGGGTGACGACTTCGCGGAGAAGGCGCTGGAGGAGCTGCAGCGGATCTGGGAGGCGAACGTCGCCGAGATCGAGGTGACGGCGGGGACCGACGCCGCGACGCGTCTCGGCAAGCGCTATGGGGATGCGGTCCCGTCAGGCCTCGACGGCCGGCCGTTCCGCCTGACCGTGAACTTCTCCGACATCAACATCCTCGCCGACCAGCTCGCGAGCTTCGGGCCCGAGGTTCTCGTCCTCTCTCCGCAGGAGCTGCGCCAGAAGGTCCTGGACCGGCTGGAGGCGACGGCGAGGGCGCACGAGGGGGATGCGGCGCGCGACGACACGGGGGAGAGCCATGGCTGAGCGACGTCGGCCGATGCAGGCGCAGGACAAGCTCGCGTTCCTGCTGGCGCTCGTCCCGTACCTCATGGACAGGGACCGGGTGAGCGTCGCGGAGGCGGCGGAGCACTTCGGCGTGGATGCCGAGAGCATGCGGGAGGCGGTGCGGCTGATCGCGGTGTCCGGCGTGCCGGGGGAGACCAACGCCTACCAGCCGGGCGACCTGTTCGACATCGCCTGGGACGACTTCGAGGACAACGACCAGATCGTCCTCACCCACCAGGTCGCGATCGACGACTCTCCGCGCTTCTCTGCGCGTGAGGCGGCGGCGCTGATCGCCGGCCTCCAGTACCTGACGGCGCTGCCGGAGAACGCCGACCGCGATGTGATCGGCTCCCTGATGGCGAAGCTGGCGCGGGGTGCGTCCGCCGCGCCGAGCCAGGTGGCGGTCGCGCGGTCGGAGGCGGACGAGGCGCTCGCGACCATCCGGGACGCTGTCGTCGCCGGCACGCAGCTCGAGTTCGACTACCTGAACTCGCGGGGAGAGCGCGAGCGCCGCCGCGTCGACCCGCTGCGCGTGGAATCCATCGACCAGGACTGGTACCTGCGCGGCTGGGACCACCTGCGCACCGCCATCCGCACCTTCCGCCTCGACCGGATCGACGGGCTGGTCGCCTCCGACGAGCCGATCACCTACCGGCCGGGCGACGTGAGTCTTCCGGAGACGCTGTTCGAGGGCACGCCGGACGACCTGCTCGTCACCATCGAGGTGTCGGCGTCGGCCGTGCCGCTGATCGAGGACTACATCCCCGAGGGTGCGGCGCGCACGGAGCGGGACGGCCTGATCACCACGAGCGTCCGCGTCGCCCATTTCCACGGGCTGAAGCGGCTCGTGGCGGGGCTCTCCGGCGTGCTCACGGTGCTCGACCCGCCCGAGGCGCGGCGTGTCGTCGCGGACTGGGCGCGCGCCGGCGCCGAGCGCTACCGGTAGGCTTCCCCCATGCCCTGGTGGTCGTGGCTCCTGATCTGGATCGTGCTCGTGCTCGGTCTGCTCGCGATGCTCGCGTTCTTCGCCTGGTGGCTGTTCCGGAAGCTCATGGCGGCAGCCCACGAGGCGTCAGCGCTGCTGGAGAAGACGGAGATCCTGAGCCGGCGTGCCGAGGAACTGCAGGAGGAAGCCTTCCATCCTGCCGTCCTGGCCGATGCCGGAGAACTTCGCGCGGCGCGCGAGCAGACCATCGCCGATCGGGCCGTCGCACGGCAAGCTCGCAGGGATGCCCGGGTGCGGCGCGGTAAACTGCTGGTCGAAGCGGACCCGTTCCGCTACGCCCACCTAACCAAAAGGACCTGATCATGTTCGGTGGCCTCACCGGATGGCACCTGCTCATCATCCTCGCCATCATCCTGCTTCTCTTCGGTGCGCCGAAGCTGCCCGCGCTCGCCCGGAGCATCGGCCAGTCGATGCGCATCTTCAAGGGCGAGGTCGACGAGATGAAGAAGGACGACGACAAGGACGAGAAGGGCGCCAAGGACGCCGGCCCCTCCGCCTCCTCGTCGGCCCCCGCCGGCAGCGACTCGACAGAGTCCAAGCCGAATTCCTGAGCCGGTGGCCTCCACGAAGCGAGGCAAGAACCGCGAAGGACGGATGACGCTCGCCGAGCACTTCATCGAGCTTCGCAAACGCCTCTTCCGCTCCGCCATCGGCCTCGTCGCCGGGTCGATCATCGGCTGGTTCATCGCCGGTCCGGTGATGGATGCGATGCGCGGGCCGATCACGGAGATCGCCAAGCAGCAGGGCCGCGAGGCGATGCTGAACTACGACAGCATCACCGGTGCGTTCGACCTGAAGATGCAGATGGCGATCACGATCGGCGCCATCATCTCCAGCCCGGTCTGGCTCTACCAGATCTGGGCGTTCTTCGTGCCGGCGCTCACCCGCCGCGAGCTGAAGTACGCGTTCGGCTTCTTCTTCACCGCGGTGCCGCTGTTCATCGCCGGCGGCGTCGCAGGCTGGCTGCTGGTGCCGCACATCGTGAGCCTGCTCACGAGCTTCGCGCAGGAGCAGGACTCGGCGATCATCGCCGCGAAGACCTACTTCGACTTCATCATGAAGCTGGTGATCGCGGTGGGCATCGCGTTCGTCCTCCCGGTCTTCCTCGTGCTGCTGAACTTCGTCGGCGTGCTGAGCGCCAAGTCGATCATCGCCTCGTGGCGGTGGGCGCTCATCCTGATCGCGCTGTTCACCGCCATCGCCACCCCGGCGGCGGACGTGCTGTCGATGTTCCTGCTGGCGATCCCGATGGTCGTGCTGTACTTCGCGGCCTACGGCGTTGCCTGGCTGCACGACCGGCGCGCGGCCAAGGCGGCGGACCGGCTGGAGGCCGAGCTCGCCACCTGAGCCGACCCGGACTTCGGGCGCTGCGAGAGCATAGGGTTGTCGAGTGACCGACCAGCAGCTCTCCCCGTCCGAGCGGTTCGCGGCGTCGCGGCAGCGCGCCAGGCAGCCGCTGCTGGAGACCTTCCGCGACGGCCTCCGCTTCGACCTCGACCCGTTCCAGAGGGAGGCGTGCGCGAGCCTGGAGAACGGCCGCAGCGTGCTGGTCGCAGCCCCCACCGGCGCCGGGAAGACGATCGTGGCCGAGTTCGCGGTCTTCCTCGCCATGCGCGAGGCGAACGCGAAGGTGTTCTACACCACGCCGATGAAGGCGCTCAGCAACCAGAAGTTCCAGGAGTTCGTGGAGGCGTACGGGCCGGAGTCCGTGGGTCTCCTCACCGGCGACACCAACATCAACTCGCACGCCCGCATCGTCGTGATGACGACCGAGGTGCTGCGCAACATGCTGTACGCCGATTCCGACCTGCTCGGGGACCTGGCGTACGTCGTGATGGACGAGGTGCACTACCTGGCCGACCGGTTCCGGGGAGCGGTGTGGGAGGAGGTCATCATCCACCTGCCTGCCGCGGTGCGGATGGTGTCGCTCAGCGCAACCGTGTCGAATGCGGAGGAGTTCGGCGACTGGCTGCAGGCCGTCCGCGGCGACACCGACGTGATCGTCTCCGAGGAGCGGCCGGTCCCGCTGGAGCAGCACATCCTGATGCGCTCGAAGCTGATCGACCTGTTCGACTCCTCGGGCCTCGCGGCGACCAACCGCGTCAACCCCGAGCTGGTGCAGATGGCGCGCTACGGCGGCCGGGTGCTCAGCAGCAGGCAGATGCGCGACGTCGGGCGCTACCACTCGAAGGGCGGCCGCCCCGACTCGTTCCGGATGAACCGTGCCGAGCTCGTGGCGCTGCTGGACGAGCGCAACCTGCTGCCCGCGATCTTCTTCATCTTCAGCCGCAACGGCTGCGAGGCCGCGGTCAAGCAGGTGCTCCGCGCCGGCGTGCGGCTCACCGAGCGCCAGGAGCGGGACGAGATCCGCGCGATCGTGGAGGAGCGCTGCCGCACCCTCCTCGACGAGGACCTCGCGGTGCTCGGCTACTGGGAGTGGCTGGAGGGGCTAGAGCGCGGCGTCGCCGCCCACCACGCCGGGATGCTGCCGGCGTTCAAGGAGGTCGTGGAGGAGCTGTTCCGTCGCAAGCTCGTCAAGGTCGTCTTCGCGACCGAGACGCTCGCGCTCGGCATCAACATGCCCGCCCGCACCGTGGTACTGGAGAAGCTGGAGAAGTTCAACGGCGAGTCCCGCGTGCCGATCACGCCGGGGGAGTACACCCAGCTCACCGGCCGCGCCGGGCGGCGCGGCATCGACGTCGAGGGCCACTCGGTCATCCAGTGGGAGGACGGGCTGGATCCGCAGTCGGTCGCCTCCCTCGCCTCCCGCCGCAGCTACCCGCTGAACTCCAGCTTCCGGCCCACGTACAACATGGCCGTGAACCTGATCGACCAGTTCGGCCGGCAGCGCACCCGCGAGATCCTCGAGTCCTCGTTCGCGCAGTTCCAGGCCGACCGGGCCGTGGTCGACCTCGCCCGCAAGGTGCGCCAGCAGGAGGAGTCGCTCGCCGGCTATGAGAAGGCGATGCAGTGCCACCTCGGCGACTTCCGGGAGTACTCCCGCATCCGCCGTGAGCTGAGCGACCTGGAGAAGAAGGGTCAGCGCATGGAGCACGCCTCCCGCGCCGACCGTGACCGGCGGCAGCGGCAGCTGACCGCGCTGCGCAAGCGGATGCGCGAGCACCCCTGCCACCGCTGCCCGGACCGGGAGCAGCACGCGCGTTGGGCGGAGCGCTGGTGGAAGCTGAAGCGCGAGACGGACCGGCTGAGCGCGCAGATCCAGTCGCGGACGGGCGCCGTCGCGAAGGTGTTCGACCGGGTGTCGGACGTGCTGCTGGAGCTCGGCTACCTGACCGAGGAGGACGGCGGCACCGCGCTCACCGTCCACGGCAGGACGCTGAAGCGGATCTACGGCGAGCGCGACCTGCTCGTCGCCGAGTGCCTGCGCCGCGGCGTCTGGAAGGAGCTGGACGCGCCGAGCCTCGCGGCGATGGCGTGCGCCCTCGTCTTCGAGCCGCGCCGCGACGAGGGTCTCGCGCACGACAGGAACCTCCCGCGGGGCGCCTTCCGGCCCGCGCTAGACAAGACGACCGACCTGTGGGCGCGGCTGGACGACCTGGAGCGCGAGAACCGTCTTCCGGGCAGCGAACCGCCCTCCACGGCGCTCGCCCTCGCCATGCACCTGTGGGCGAAGGGCGCGGGGCTGGATGCCGTGCTGCGGGAGGCGGACATGGCGGCCGGCGACTTCGTGCGCTGGTCGAAGCAGACGATCGACCTGCTCGACCAGCTCTCGCTGGTGGCCCAGGGCCAGGTGGGCAGGACGGCCAGGCAGGCGCTGGAGGCGATCCGCCGCGGCATCGTGGCGTACTCGTCCGTTGCCTGAGCGGCGCACCGAGCGGGATGCCTTAGGCTCTCCCTTCGTGACCCCGTCCCCGCGCGCCCCGCTCCCGCTCTGGCTCGCGGTGCTGCTCGCGGCGGCCGCCGGTCCGGTGCTGGACGCCGCCTTCCCCGACCGGGACTGGTGGCCGCTGATCTTCGCCGGGATCGCGATGGTGCTGCTCGCGCTGCGCGGCCGGCGGGCGGGTGCCGCATTCCTGGTCGGGTTCGTCGCGGGGGAGTCCTTCTACCTCGTCCACGTCGCCTGGACGGCGCTGTACCTCGGCCCGGTGCCGTGGGTGGCCCTGTCCACGTTCGAGGCGCTGTTCTGGGGCGTCGGCGGCATCCTGATCACCCTCGCGTACCGCTGGGTGCCGCGGGCGTGGCCGTCGCTTCCCGGCCGGCTGGGGCTGCTCCCGGTGGTCGTCGCGGGGCTCTGGGTGCTGCGCGAGTTCGTCACGGGCACCTGGCCGTACGGCGGGTTCTCCTGGGGCCGGGTCGCCGAGTCGCAGTCGCAGAGCCCGCTCGCTCCGCTCGTGGCCTGGCTCGGCATCTCCGGGCTCGGCTTCGTGATGGTGTGGCTCGTCGCGCTCGTCATCGAGCTGTGCTTCGCCGTGGATGCGGCGGTCGTCTGGCGCGGCGCCGTCGCCGTCGGCGCGATCGCCCTGGTGCTGGTCGTCCCCGCGTGGCCGACACCGACGCACGGGACGACGAGGATCGCCGCGGTGCAGGGCAACGGTCCGGCCGGCTACTTCGACAACGCCCCGCCGACGGCCGTGCTGAACACCCAGATCGCCGAGACCCAGAAGATCGAGGACGAGAAGGTCGACATGGTGGTCTGGCCGGAGGGCTCAGCGCAGCCGGACCCGACCCGCGACCCCGACACCGCGGCGATCCTGGATGCGCTCAGCCGCCGGATGGACGCGCCGTTCATCGTCGGCACGATCACCGAGCGCGGCGGGAGGCTCTTCAACACGTCGCTGCAGTGGGAGGCGGGGAAGGGCGTCGTCGACTACTACGACAAGAAGCATCCCGTGCCCTTCGGCGAGTACGTGCCCGATCGGTCGTTCTGGCGCCCCTTCGCGCCGTCGCTCATCGACCTGATCGGACGCGACTACACGCCAGGCACGCGCGACAACGTCTTCGACGTGAACGGCGTGCGCGCCGGCATCTCGATCTGCTTCGACATCGTGGACGACCAGCTGCTGACCGACATGATGCAGGGCGGCGCGCAGGTCATCCTCGCCCAGACCAACAACGCGGACTTCGGCGAGACGGACGAGAACCAGCAGCAGCTGGCCATCGCGCGGCTGCGGGCGATCGAGTCCGGGCGCGCGCTCGTGAACATCTCCACCGTCGGCAGCAGCCAGATCATCGCGCCGGACGGGAGCACGATCTCGGAGATCCCGCCGTTCCGGCCGGGTCACATGGTCGCGGACGTGCCGCTCGGCACAACGACGACGCCCGCGACGCTGCTCAGTCGCGGCATCGAGTTCCTCGTCGCCGGCCTCGGCCTGTTCGGCCTGCTGGTGGCGTTCGGCGGCCGACGCAACCCGGCCCCGGACGTGAGAAGGCCGCTCCCACCCGTTCGGTGAGAGCGGCCTCGGCTGTGCCGTGCGTCGTGTCTCAGGCGCTGTGCTTGTGCTCCGCGGTGCCGCGGCGTGCGCGCAGGTACTGGAGGCGCTCCTCCAGGAGCTCCTCGAGCTCGGCGCGGGTGCGACGCTCCAGCAGCATGTCCCAGTGGCTGCGCGGAGTCTTGGCATCGGAGTGGTCGACCTCGACGGGAACGTCGTCGACGAGCAGTCTGGCCTCGTGCCCGCAGTGGCGGCACTCCCAGGTCTCGGGGGCATCGGCTTCGGCCGAGAACACCATTTCAGTGTCCTTGCCGCAGACGGTGCACTGGTACATGTAACGGGAACGCGGAGAATAGACGACGCCCTCTTCGCTTTGTAAGCTCTGGGCGCCAAGTCTCATTCCGCGCAAGCTGCGATCTGCCATTGTGTGGTCTCCTCTTCGCGCGAATCGTCACCAGTTATAAACCATCAAACTGGGGATTCTCTTTCCGCGGGAGCCGTTCTCTCAGTGCCCTCACAGTCAGGGGATCCGCGTGTCGACCAGCGCTTTCAGGACGTCGCAGCGGTCGGTGACGATGCCGTCGACGCCGGTCTCGAGCAGCCGGATCATGTCGCCCGCGTCGTTCACCGTCCACACGTGCACCTCGGCCCCGGCCGCCTGGATCGCCCGCACGGAACGCGCGGTCACGATGCGCAGCGGGCCCCGGCGCTCGGGGACCTGCACGGCGGCGAAGCCGCGCAGTGCGCGCCGGGTGAGCGGCGCGATCCCGAGCTTCGCTCCGAGGAGCGCGGGGGCGAACTCGGAGACCGAGGGCGAGGTTGCGACGCCGGGCAGCGCATCCACGACGGCACGCCGCCGCGCCTTCGAGAAGCTGGTGATGAGCACGCGGCCCTGCGCGCGGGCGGCGCGGATGGCCTCGACGGCGGGCGCCGCGGACGCCTCGTCCTTGATGTCGATGTTGAACCGGGCCTCGGGGAAGGCGTCCAGTGCCTCCGCAAGCGAGCAGTAGCCCTGACCGTGTCCGAGGTCGATCCGGCGCAGCTCCGGCATGGTGAGCTGGCCGACGGCGACCGAGCGGCCGGCGACGCGGCCGAGGTCCGGGTCATGACTGATCACCGCAACCCCGTCCGCCGAGGCGTGCACATCCGTCTCCAGGTGCGTCGCGCCGGCGTTGAGGGCGCGCAGGAAGGCCAGGAGCGAGTTCTCCGGCGCGTCGAGCGCCAGCCCGCGGTGCGCGATGATCCGTGGGCGGCGTCCGTCGAGGAAGGTCACGCCGGCGGAGCGGGGGGCGTCTGCTCGGCCGGGGCGGAGGCTGCGGCGTCGGCCGCGGCGGCGCCCCGCTCGCCGAAGGCCTGCCCGATTCCCTTGAGCGCCTCCGTGAGCTCGCTTGGGATGATCCAGAGCTTGTTCGCGGGGCCGTCGGCCAGCTTCGGCAGCGTCTGCAGGTACTGGTAGGCGAGCAGCAGCGTGTCCGGCTTCCCCTCGTGGATGGCGCCGAACACCGTGGTGATGGCCTTCGCCT
Source organism: Leifsonia sp. NPDC080035 (assembly GCF_040050925.1). NCBI lineage: Bacteria > Bacillati > Actinomycetota > Actinomycetes > Micrococcales > Microbacteriaceae > Leifsonia > Leifsonia sp. NPDC080035. The sequence goes on from NZ_CP157390.1 coordinate 3,431,450, forward strand.
CGCCCTCGGCGCGGAGGACCGCGGCCTTCGCGTCGCCCTCTGCGCGCAGGATCGCGGCCTGCCGCAGCCCCTCCGCGTTGAGGATCTCGGACTGCTTGGTTCCCTCGGCGGTGAGGATGAGCGCGCGGCGATCGCGCTCGGCGCGCATCTGCTTCTCCATCGAGTCCTGGATGGAGACGGGCGGGTCGATCGCCTTCAGCTCGACGCGGGATACTCGGATGCCCCACTTGCCGGTCGCCTCGTCGAGCACGACGCGCAACTGGCCGTTGATGTTGTCGCGGCTGGTCAGCGCCTCCTCGAGGTTGAGGCCGCCGACCACGTTGCGGAGCGTGGTGGTTGTCAGCTGCTCGACGGCGCCGAGGTAGTTGGCGATCTCGTACGTGGCGGCCCGCGCGTCCGTCACCTGGAAGTAGACGACGGTGTCGATCGAGACGACCAGGTTGTCCTCGGTGATCACGGGCTGCGGCGGGAAGGAGACGACCTGCTCGCGCATGTCGATCAGCGGACGCACCTTGTCGATGAAGGGGACGACCACGTTCAGGCCCGGGTTGAGCGTCTTGTGGTACCGGCCCAGTCGCTCGACGACCCCCGCCCGCGCCTGCGGGATGATCCGGATGGCGCGGAACAGAGTGACCAGAACGAAGATCGCGATCACCAGGATGATGATCGAGACGACGATGGTCACGACGAGCTGGGTGACATCGGTCACGTGGCGCTCCTCTCGGTCAGGCCGTCGGCTCCCGCCGACACGGGGTACGGGGCGACCACGGCGGTCGCGCCCTCGATGCTCACGACGACGACGTGCTCGCCGGGGACGAGCTCGGCGGGGCCGGACGGGGCGGGGGAGAGCCGCGCGGTCCACGTCTCCCCGATGGTGAGTTTCACCTGCCCGCTGGTGCGGGAGACCGTGGAGACGACGACGGCGCCCATCCCGATCAGCGCATCCACGTTGCTCTTGGCGGGATCGCCGCCGCGCTTGAGCGCGTGCAGCAGCGGCGGCCGGATGAAGAAGACCAGGATCACCGACAGCGCGGCCGCGATGATGAGCTGCAGCCACCAGGGCGCGCCGAACAGACCGGCGAACAGGCCGCCCAGGCTGCCGACGGCGATCATCAGGAACACGAAGTCGAGCGTCAGCATCTCGATGATGACGAAGACGAGGATGAGGACGAGCCACGCGATCCAGGCGAAGGATGCGATGTCCATAGCAGCCCCCTTAGTGTCACTGATGACGCTACCAGCATCGCGCCGGGGCGCACGGAACCCACTTGGTAGTCTCAGATTCGAGAGTTTTCTTCGGATCTAGGAGTCTTCGTGTCCAACCCCCTCGCCGCCGCGTCCCTCGCCGGCAAGCGCGCCCTCGTCACCGGTTCCTCGCGTGGCATCGGCGCCGACACCGTCCAGTACCTCGCCGAGGCCGGCGCGTCGGTCGTCATCAACTACCGCAACAAGGAGGCCCGCGCGGTCAAGCTCGCGGACCAGATCCGCGCGGCTGGCGGCACCGCGCTGACCGTCGGCGCCGACCTGACCGACCCCGCGTCGGTCTCCGCCATGTTCGACACCGTCGCCTCCGAGTGGGGCGGCCTCGACATCCTCGTGCTGAACGCCTCCGGCGGCATGGAGTCCGGCATGGCGGAGGACTACGCCATGCAGCTGAACCGCGACGCGCAGGTGAATGTGCTGCAGGCCGCGCTGCCGCTGCTCGGGCAGGGCGCCCGCGTCGTGTTCGTCACCAGCCACCAGGCGCACTTCATCCGCACCACGCCGACGATGCCCGAGTACGAGGCCGTCGCGCTCAGCAAGCGCGCCGGAGAGGACGCGCTGCGGGAGCTGATCCCGGCCCTGACGGAGAAGGGCGTCGAGTTCGTCGTCGTCTCCGGCGACATGATCGAGGGCACGATCACCGCGACGCTGCTCAACCGGCTGAACCCGGGCGCGATCGACGCGCGCAAGGAGGCCGCGGGCAAGCTCTACAACGTGAGCGAGTTCGCCGCCGAGGTGGCCGCCGCGGTCGTCGACCCCGTGCCGGCCGATCACACCCGCCTGGTCGGCGACGTCTCGAGCTTCGAGCCGGTCGCCGAATGAGGGCCGCCGACCTCGGGCTCCTGACAAGCGTCTCCACGCCCACCGTCCACCCGGGCGGGTCGCGGGCTGTCGTCTCCGTGACGCACCCGTCTCTGGAGGCGGATGCCGCGGTCGGCCAGCTCTGGAGCATCCCGCTCTCCGGCCACGCAGCGCCGCGCCGGATCACGCGCGGCTTCCGCGACACCGCTCCGCGGTTCTCGCCGGACGGTCGGCTGATCGCGTTCCTGCGCGCCGCGCCGAAGGCCGCCCCCCAGCTGTATGTGGTGGACGCGGCCGGCGGCGAGCCGGTGCAGGTCACCGATCGCACGCTCGGCGTGAGCGAGTTCGCCTGGGCGCCGGACGGCCGCTCCCTCGCGTTCGTGAGCCGCGAACCCGAGCAGGGCCGCTATGGCACCGTGGAGGGGATCGACCCGAACGCGGAGCCCGCCCGCCGCATCGACACACTGAAATATCAGGCGAACGGACTCGGCTACATCACCGATCGTCGCGCGCACGTCTTCCTGGTGTCCGTCCCGGACGTGTGGGCGGAGCCCGCCGTCGCTCCCGCACCGCTGGCGGACGGGTCCACCGGCGTGAAGCCGGGCGTGCCGGACGCGCGGCAGCTGACGACGGGGGAGTGGGACGACGGAGGGATCGCGTTCTCGCCGGATGGTGCGACCCTCGCGTTCGTCTCGGAGCGGCACGCCACGCGCGACACCGACCTGCGCTCGAACGTCTTCCTGGTGCCCGTCGACGGCTCGCGCGAGCCGGTGGACGCGACGGGGGAGCACGGCTCCTTCTCCGTAGTGGCGGTGCAGTACGGGCTGAACGGCGTCCTGTACGTCAGCGCGCAGGACGTGGGGGAGACCGGCCGCGACTTCGTCGCCCGCAACACCGCGCTCTACGCGATCGACCGCGCGGGCTCCGCGCCGCGCATCCTCACCGATCCCGAGACCGTCGACCTCACCGAGTCGGACATCGTGGCGTACGGCGACGACGCGGTGCTGGTGCGCGACCGCCGCCGGGGCGCGCTGGTGCTGACGCGGGTGTCGTCTTCGGGCACGATCGAGCGGCTCACCGACGAGGCGACCGTCGTCTCCGGCGTTGCCACAGCAGGCGAGGTCATCGTGGCGAGCATCGCCGATGCGACCACAGCGGGCGATGTGGCGCTGGTCACCGACGCGGGCCTCACCCGGCTCACCGATTTCTCGCGCGACCTCCGCGCCGCGGGCGTCATCGCGCCGCGCGAGCTCACCGTGAGCGGCCGCGACGGCTACCCGGTGCACGGCTGGGTCGTGGTGCCGGAGGGCGAGGGCCCGCACCCGGTGCTGCTGGACATCCACGGCGGCCCGTTCGCCGCGTACTCGCCCGCGCTGTTCGATGAGGCGCAGGTCTACGCGGCCGCCGGATACGCCGTGCTGCTGTGCAACCCGCGCGGCTCCGCCGGCTACGGGCAGGAGCACGGCCGCGTGATCCGCCAGCGCATGGGGACCGTCGATCTGGACGACGTGCTCGCGTTCCTCGACGGCGCGATCGCCGAGGTCCCGGGCCTCGACGGCGAGCGCGTCGGCGTCATGGGCGGGTCGTACGGCGGCTACCTGACCGCGTGGACGATCGCGCACGACCACCGCTTCGCCGCGGCGATCGTCGAGCGCGGCTACCTCGACCCGGAGGCGTTCGTCGGCACCAGCGACATCGGCAGCTTCTTCAGCGACGAGTACACCGGCACCGACCCCGAGCGGATGCGCGCGCAGAGTCCGCAGGCGGTCGTCGGCCAGGTGACGACGCCCACGCTCGTGCTGCACTCGTCGGCGGACCTGCGGTGCCCGCTGGGGCAGGCCGAGCGCTACTACACGGCGCTCAAGCGCAACGGTGTGGAGGCGGAACTGGTGATCTTCCCCGGCGAGGACCACGAGCTGAGCCGCAGCGGACGCCCGCGGCACCGCAGGGAGCGCTTCGACATCATCCTCGACTGGTGGGCGCGCCACCTGCCGAGCGGCAGCAACCGGGTCTGAGCCGTCACCGGCGGGGGAGCAGGCCGCTTCCCCGCCGGTGATATTTCACGCGGTCCGGGGCGTGCCGGGGGAGGACACGGCGGCAAGCGCCTCCCGCCCGAAGGTGAAGGCGCGGACGATGCCGATGATCCCGAGCACGATCAGCGCGACGGCGGCGAACATGATCAGGAAGAACGTGGACGAGGCTGGCATGATCAGCACGACGAGCCCGGCGATGATGCTCAGGATGCCGTAGGCGATGGCCCAGCCGGACGAGCGAGCGCGTCCGGATTCGACGAGCGCCATCACGCCCTCGATGATCCAGCCGACACCGATGAACGCGACCGCGAGGATCAGGAGCACGGTGGCGGCCTCCGCGACGTTCTTCAGCGCGATGACGCCCGCGATCACCAGCAGGACCCCCAGGATGATGTTGAGCGTGCGGATGCCGCCGCTGATGCCGCGCGCGAAGATCCCGACGCCGAGCCGCATGATCCCGGAGACCACGAAATAGATCCCGAGGAAGATCGCGAAGACGGCGATCGTCTTGGCCGGCCAGAGCAGCAGCACGACGCCGAGGATGACGGCGACGACGCCGCTGACGCCGAGGACCGCGCGGATGCCGTTGATGGCGGATCGCGTCATGTCGGTGGCGTCGAGCGAGAACTCGTGGACGGCTCTGGCGAGCGGATCGGTGGAGGACATCCGGAACATCCTTATCTCTCGGGGGCCGCGCGGGCCGTGGCGTCACTCGAACACTAGCGATGCGGGTGCCGCGTGCGTCAGTGCCGTTCTGCGTGGCGTCGGCGTGCTGCCAGGATTGTGGTGTGGACCTCGACAGACTCGGCGAACGGATCTGCATCCTGGGCCCGTCGAACAGCGGCAAGTCGACGCTCGCTGCGGCCATCGGCGCCCGGCGTTCGCTACCCGTGGTGCACCTCGACCAGTACCGGTTCCAGCCGGGCACACAGTGGGTGGAGCGTCCGGACGGCGAGTTCGAGGCACTGCACGATGCCGCGGTCGCCGGCGAGCGCTGGGTCATCGACGGGAACTATTCGCGCTGGCTGCCGACTCGGCTCGAACGAGCCACGGGGCTGGTGCTGCTGGACGCGTCGACGGCGGCCAGCATGATCCGTTACTTTCGCCGCACGTTGGGAAGCGGTCACCGAGTGGGCGCCCTCGAAGGCACCCGGGACCGGATCGGGATGGAGATGATCACGTTCATCCTCGGGCCGGCCCGAGCAGGTCGGCGCCGCAATCGTGTCGTGTTCGAGGATTTCGCGGGACCCAAGACGTTCGTGCCAAGCCGCGGGGCATTGCGAGAGTTCTACCGAGACAACGGGCTCACGTTCGACGCTCGGTGAACTCACGCGGATCGAGTTGCAGCCATCGCGGCCCTCGCGGGTGAAGCGCTGATAATGCACATTATGTCAGGTCACGCACCGCTCTAGGACGGAAGCGTCGATCGATCGCCCCCTCGAGCATGGCGTCCAGGGCACGCGCAACCTCGATCGGGTTACGGATGGCCGTGGTGTATCGCATCCGTCCGGCAGCCTCGGGTGTCCAGGTGTTGTGGCCGTCGGCTTCGACGGCCACGCTGCCGGGTGGGCTGAGCTCGAACCCCCACCGCTCCGGGTCCACAGCCAGCAGGACCGCCAGGAGGTCCCAGCTGGGACGCCCGCCGCGCCTGCCGCAGAAGGCGCGATACGCCGACGAGACCAGGTCGACCCGGTCGGAGCTGGTCAGACCCCTGCCCGTCTCGATCTCTGCACCGATCTCCCACCCGAGAAGGTCCAGCGGTGTCGGCCATCGAGTGAGCATGGCGCGCGTCAGCTCGGGGGCCGCGGCGAAGTTGTACTCGACGCCGCTCGGGAAACGGCCCCCCATGACCGCCGCGCGTTCGATCTTCCGTGCCACAGTGTCCGCGCCCGCGTCATCGAGAAGGCCCACGAGGATCCCGTAGAACCCGAGCGAGACGAGGGTGAGCGAATGGTCGGCGGCTGAGTCCAGCACCCGGTTCCAGAGGCGCCCAGCGGGCTCGATCGCGCGCGAATCGTCCTCACGGCCGTGCGCCTGCACGAGGGCGTGTGCGAAGTCGTTCCGAGCGACGCGATCGTCGAGTTCGGCGAGCGACCCCACGGGGATGCCGGGACGCCCGAACGCTCGATTGATCGCGGCGACAGCGAGCCCACCCCAGCGGCTCGGAGTGTTCACGAGCACCGCGGCGATCTCCACGGTTCCCTCATCGGCCAGAGCATGCGCGACCACGAGCGCGCCCACGTCGTCCACGTCGTCGAAGATGTCGGTCTCGATGACCAAGCGGACCGTCACTCGCCCTCCCCCGTCCGCTCCTCCGCGTCAGGCCGTTCGGCCCGGGTGGCGGCGCGCACGTCATCGAGGTGCCCGCGGCCGTGATCCATGGCGCGAGCGTACTCGCTCACGACGAACCGATCTGCTCGGACACGTCGCCGCCGCGCGACGTGGAGTCGCCGTGGACGCGGCCACGTACCCGGCGTGCGGGTCTGTGGTCCTGGGAGGCCCCTCGACACCGAGCGACCTCATCCGCTGAACTGTGTGTTGTCGATCGCAACGGAGGGAACGCACGGCATGAAACTCACGGTCAGTCTGCAGGTCACGCTCGACGGCGTCGCCCAGGCCAACGGAGGGAACGACGAGGAACTGGATCCGGGCTTCACCCGAGGCGGGTGGGCGATCGCGTTCGACGACGCCGAGTGCGGCGACTACATCTTGGAGACCTGGCGTCGTGCCGATGCCTTCCTGCTGGGACGGAAGACCTTCGATCTGTTCGCGACGTACTGGGGCGCGCGCCGGGATGACGGAGGATTCGGGGAGGCGATCAGTTCGCGACCGAAATTCGTCGTCTCGAACACGCTGGAGGACCCGCGGTGGGAGCACTCGACCGTCCTCTCGGGCGATGTCGCCGCGCGCATCGGGGAGGTCACGGCCGGTTCCGAGGGTGAGCTCCTCCTCGTCGGCAGCGTGGCCCTGGCTCGATGGCTCCTCGAGAACGAACTCGTCGACGAGCTGAATCTCATCCAGTTCCCCGTCATCATCGGTCAGGGGACGTCGTTCCTTCCGCGCGAGGGTCGCGCCATTTCGCTGGAGCTACGGGACTCGCGCGTCTTCCCCAGCGGGATCGTGGCCCTCACCTACGGCGTCGGGGGCAGCCCGCGGCTCGCGTGAGCTGCTTGCACTCGGAGAAGCGGAGCACGACGTGACTGCGCAACGCGACGGATCGGCCGCGCTCGGCGTGGATCCGGAGAGGACCACCTCCACATGGCGGGGACTCGCTGGTGGGATCGGGGTGCAGCTCGGGCGCCTGGTCCTCATCGTCTCGGCATCCCTCGTGCTGCCCGTGCTCGGGGTGCGCGGCTGGGATGTCGGGTTGGTTGTGAACGCGCTGTGCTGCATCTATGCGGTGGTCCTCGTGACCGGGTGCCGACTGTGGCGCGCGTCCGGCATCGCACGCGTTCGCGTCGCCCCGATCGCTGTTCTGGCGCTGATACCTCTGGTCGTCGAGGCCGTCTCCTGGCTTCTCCCGGCCGGCCTGGTGGATGCGCCGCCTGGCGCAGCGTGGTGGGCCCTCTCGATGCTGCTCGTCGGCGTGAATGAGGAACTGATCAGTCGTGTCGTCGTTCTCTCGGTTCTGCGTCGCGCTTTCACAGCCGTGCCCGCAGTGCTGATCGGCGCCGTGCTGTTCGGGTTGCAACACCTGTCGCAACTGCTCACCGGGGCCACGTCCGATCCCGGTGAGATGATATGGCTGATCGTCACTGCGACCTGCTTCGGGTTCGCCTACGGTGCGTATCAGGCACGGTTCGGCTGGGTGCTGCCGCTGATCGTGTTGCACGCGCTCTCCGACTGGCTATCGGTGCTCTCCCCCGGCCGCCCCGGCGATGTCGTCACTGTGGTTGTGTTGGCAGTACTCATCGCGACGGGCGTTCTCCTCCTCGCACCACGATTCGCTCCTCACGCGCTCCGATGACTCCGCAGCACACCGATCCGGGAGGATCCATGTCGCACTTCACTCACGTGCCGCCGTCCGGCATCCCGGACCGGCTTGTCACGGACGCGTTCACCCTGCGCCCGCTGCGCGTCGCCGACACGGCGCTCGACTACGACGCCGTGATGGAGAGTCGGGTGTATCTGCGGCCGTGGGAGCAGACCGGGTGGCCGGCCGACGACTTCACGTTCGCCGAGGATCTCGAGGATGTCACGATGCTGGAGCATCGGCATGACGAGCGTCAGGCGTTCACCTATACGGTGCTCTCCCCCGACGAATCCGAGTGCCTCGGGTGCGTCTACATCCTGCCGCCCGACGCACGGCACTACCGCGAGGCCACCGTTGCGCCGGCCGGCGATGCGGAATGGGAGGACGTCGGCGCGCTGGTGAGCTTCTGGGTGCGCACGTCTCGACTGGCGAGCGGACTCGACGTGGCGCTGCTCGACAGCGTGCGGGCTTGGCTCGCGCAGTATCCGCGCCTGGGGAGGCCGCTCTACGTCACGAACGAGCGGGTCGACCAGCAGGTGGCGATGCTGAAGGGCACGGAGCTGCAGCTCCTCTTCCGCATCACCAAGCCGACGCACCCGGGGTCCTACCTGGCGTTCGGATGATGCTCGACGTGTTCGACTCGTGCCCTCGCCACCATCTGCTGGTCGTCGGCGCCGCAGCGCTGGCGTCGTCCCGGCTGCGCGGCCGCCGGGCGCGCTGACGCGGGTCAGACCGGGGCGAGCTCCTCGAACGGGCCGGACGGCAGCGTCACCTCGATGACGTCGCCGGCCTTCACGACGCCGCCCTCGATGACGACCGCCATGACGCCCGCCTTGCGCACGGTCGCGCCATCCTCATCGGTTCCGACGACCTGCTTGAGCAACCCGGGGCGGAAGCGGTCGATCTGCACGCACGGATTGCGCAGACCCGTCAGCTCGACGACGGCCCGATCCCCCAGGCGCAGCACGGTCCCCCGCGGCAGCCCGAGCAGGTCGACACCCGCCGTCGTGACGTTCTCGCCGAGCTGTCCCGGCTCCACGTCCGCGGTGACCTCGTCGAAGAGCTCGCTGTGGATCAGGTGCACCTGGCGGAGGTTGGGCTGCGTCGGGTCGCGCCGCACCCGGGAGAGGTGCTGAACGGTCGCGCCGAAGTGGGCATCCCCCTCTACTCCGAGCCCGGCCACGAGCGTGATCGCATCCTCCGGGGCCTTCGAGAAACGGTGCCGCGCGTCGCGGCTGACCCCCACCACCCGTGCGCTCGTCATGCGACCATCGTTGCGCACCGGCCGGTGGTCCGTCCAACGGCGCGCGTGGACGGGACGAGCACGGCAGTCGAAATCGGCTCCCGCCATTCGTGTAGGACGCGAAGCACGAGAACGGAAAGGGGCTTCGAATGAGTGCGATCTTCATCGCCGAGCACATCAGTCTCGAGGGCGTCATGCAGGCGCCAGGCCGGGCCGACGAGGACACGAGGGGCGGCTTCCGCGGCGGCGGCTGGGCGACCGCCGGGGCGAACGGGCAGGTCACCTCGGCACTCGCAGACCGCGTCGGCCAGGCGGGCGGGATGCGTCTGCTCCTCGGCCGCCGGAGCTACGACGACATGCTCTCGTACTGGAACGCGCAGGGCGGCCCGTTCGCGGAGGGCCTCAACGCCGCCCCCAAGTACGTCGTCTCGCGTCAAACGGGCACCCCACTCCCCTGGCCGAACTCCACACCGATCACCGGCGACGTGGTCGACGCCATCCGTGCCCTGAAGCGGGAGCCGGGTCCGGAGCTGTGCGTCATGGGCAGCGGCGAACTGGTCGACACCCTGCTCCGTCGCCGGCTCGCCGAGGAACTGCTGCTCTTCATCCACCCGCTGCTCCTCGGGTCCGGCCGGCGGCTCTTCCCCGCCGAAGGGGCAGCGCCGTTGGCAGTCGAACGCCTCTCGTCCGCCGCCACGGAGACGGGCGTCGTCATCGCGCGCTACCGCGTGCGGGACGTCGCGCCCTGACCGGCGCGGGCGTAGTGCCGGCGCGCCTTCATCCGGTTGCCGCACTGCGACATCGAGCACCAGCGAGCGGAGTTCGGCTTGCTGTGGTCGATCAGGAACTTGTTGCACTCCGGATTCGCGCACGGCCGGAGCCGGCCGGGCAGCTCCTCCTGGATGCGCGCCCACTCGAGCACGAGCTCCGCCCTCCCCCGCTCCCCCTCCGGCGCGTCGAGCATCCACTCGATGCCGGTGCTGGTGAGCGTCGGGCGCTTGCGCACACCGTCCAGGTGGTGTGCGAGCACAGCGGCCTCCGTCTCGCCGCGGATGACGGCGTGCAGTTCGTCGCGGAGGCGGGCCGTCTCGGGGTCGGCCAGCGTCTCGACGATGCGGCCGTCGACGACGGGCGCGCTGTTGAGCACGTCGAGAAGGGCTTGTTCGCTCGGTGTCACCTAACCAGTCTAACACGTTTGACAGGTTAGATAGTCGTTCGCTAGAGTCGGCCGGTCACCGAAAGGACGCCACCATGAGCCCCGCGCAGCGCATCCCCCTGAACACCCTGGCGATCGCCTTCGGGCTCGCCGGGCTGGCCACGATCTGGACGGTGGCCGGCCGGCTGCTCGGCGTCCCCGCCGGCGTCGGTCAGGCGCTGTGGGTCGTCGTCGCGGTCGCGTGGATCTGGCTGATCGTGGCGCACCTGCGCCGCGGTGCGCGGAGCGCCGAGTCGCTCGCTCAACAGCTGCGGCATCCCGCGCAGGGGCCGATCGCGGCACTGGTACCCGTGGTCGGGATGCTGCTCGGCGCCGACCTGTACCCGTTCCTCCCCGTAGTGGGCGAGGCGGTCGTCGTCGTCTCGATCGTGGCCGCGGCGCTGTTCGCCGGCTGGATCCTCGCGTTCTGGCACCGCGGATCCCTGCCCCCGGAGGCGTTCCACGGCGGCTACCTGCTGCCGACGGTCGCCGCAGGACTGGTCGCGGCGACCACCTCGTACCGCGTCGGGCTGCCTGCGCTCGCGATCGGCGCGTTCGCGGTGGGGATCTTCTTCTGGGTCGTCATCTCGACCGTCCTGCTGGCGCGGCTGGCGTTCTTCGCGCCGCTCCCGGACGCCCTCACGCCCACGTGCGCGATCCTGCTCGCACCGCCCGCCGTGGCGGGGACCGCGTGGTTCACCATCAACGGCGAGCGGGCGGACACGATCTCGCTTGCGCTGCTCGGGCTGCTGGTGCTGATGGTTCTGCAGCAGGTCGCCCTCCTCCCCCGCTACCGCCGGCTGTCGTTCACGCTCGGCTTCTGGTCGTTCACGTTCCCGCTGGCCGCCGCCGGCGGCTACGGCGTGGAGTGGGCGTCGGTCGCGGCCTTCCCCGGCTGGCAGCCGGTGGCCTGGCTGCTCGTGGCGGTGGTCACCGTGGTGATCCTCGCGGTGGCAGCGCGCTCGCTCGTACTCGTCGCGAGCGTGCGGCGGGGCGCTCGGCGCGCGGAGAACGTGCTGCGCCACGCCGACGACGCCGTGGAGACACGCTGACCCCTCTCCGCGCCCGCCTGGCGGTGGCCGAGCGGTCGCGACGCGCCGTCATGCGTCCGTCGACGCGGCGTGTCGCGACCGTTCGACGCGGCGGCTAGCGCGTCAGGTGGCGGGCGAAGAAGCGGGACGCGTCCTCGCCGGCCCAGGTGGGTACTCCCCGGTGGCCGCCGAGGTTCGCCTGCAGCGTCTTCTCCGCCGAACCGAACGCATCGAAGAGGTCGAGCGCCATCCGGCGGTCGTTCCCCTCGTCGTCCCACTGGAGCAGGACGTGCAGCGGGATGGTCACCCGCCGCGCCTCGTCGAGGATGACGCCGGGGACGAAGCTGCCGGCGAACAGGCCGGCCGCCACGATCCTCGGCTCGACCAGCGCCAACCGGACGCCGATGGAGATGATGCCTCCGGAGTAGGCGACCGGGCCGCCGATCTCCGGGAGCGCCAGGACGGCATCCAGCACGCCCTGCCACTCGGGCACGGCCGCGTCGACGAGCGGCAGCACCAGCCGGTCGATGACGTCAGGGCCGACCGGTTCGCCGGCGGTGATCGCCGCGCGCATGTCGCGGCGCGCATCCTCCACCGCGGTCAGTCGCGGCCGGTCGCCGCTTCCCGGCAGCTCGAGGGTGACACTGGCGAAGCCGAGGGAGGCGGAGCCGAGGGCTCTCCCCCGCAGCCGCGGAAGCATCGGGTCGAGACCGCCGGGATGGCCGAGCAGGATGAGTGGGACGGGGGTGGAGGCGGACGCGCCCTCCGGGGTCCAGAGGACGCCGGGGATGCCGTCGATGGTGAACGCGCGCTCGAGGACGCTGTCGTCGATGCGCTGCTCGGAGGTGAAGGTGATGTTCATGATCGTGCCTTTCGGGAGTGCTCTGTGGCGCTCCCGGACGATCTATCGCCCGACCGTTACTCCAGACGGGAGCACCCATGTCGAATCGTTCACGGGTATCACCTCCTCGCCTCTGCTGTTCACGGCCTCGGGAAGCATAGCAGCGTCATCGCATCGGCGCGTCTTCGAGCCAGTTCGTCCCAAGACTCCGGAGTTGCGCACACGCGGACAAGGACTACTCGGCCCGGTCCCGCTCCACCTTGTGGCCGACCACCGCGACCGGGCGCTCGGCGTTGCGCAACACCTCCCGGCTGACCGAGCCGAGCAGGGCGCGGCGGATGAAGCCCTTGCCGTGCGAGCCGACGACGATCAGTTGCGCGTCCTGCGCGTTCGCGACGATGGCCTCGGCGGGGTGCCCGTCGGCGACGATCGTCTCCACGTCGGAGGAGCCGCCGAGCGCTGGGACCGACTCGAGCGCACGGGCGATCACGGCGTCCGCATCCACAGCGGCGGCCGCGCTCATCCGCTCGGCCAGCTCGGGATCGGACGCGCTGACGGCGGGATGCGACTCTGTCACGGACACGACGCGGACACCGACCCCGCGCACCCTGGCCTCGGCGAGCGCGAACGCGAGCGCGGCGGAGCCGAACTCGGAGCCGTCGACACCGACGACGATCGGCCCGTCGTCCCCGGGCTGCTCCTCGGGGCCGACGACGACGAGGGGGCACGGCGACTGGACGCTGAGCCGGTCGCTGACGGAGCCGAGCAGCGCGCTCATGGCCGTGCCGAGCCCGCGGCGGCCGACCACGAGGAGGTCTGCGCCGTCCGCCGCCGCGATGAGCACGGCACCGGCCGGACCGATCTCCGCGGACTCCGTGACGGAGATCGCGGGGTCGGCCTCGCGCGCCCGCGCCGCGCCGGCGGCGAGGATCTGCAGGCTGTACTCCCGCGCCCAGTCGACCGCGGTCGGATCAGCGACGAAGCCGTAGAACTCCATGGCCGGCAGCGTGTATGCGCTGACCAGGTGCAGCGCGGCGCCGCCGGCGTGCGCCCTCCCGATCGCCCACTCCAGTGCGGCACTGCTCTGCGACGAGCCGTCGATTCCGACGACGATACGACCAGCCATGGATCCACCCACCAATCTCCCGGGGCTACCAACCGGACCACCCTAGCCACGCGGGACCCCGGACGTAAGGGTCGAAATGCGGCGAACGGTGGCGGGTGCGTCCTCCGTCCGTGATGGAATGGCGGCGGAAGGGTGAGGTGCAGCATGACACGTGGTCCGGACCGGCCGGAGCCGGCCATCGCGGTGCACCGTCACGACACCGCTGCGCTGCTTGCGGCGCTCGGCCCGTTCTTCGACGCGGAGTACAACGCGGAGTTCGGGGCGTGGGAGCCGCAGCAGCCGTACGGCTACGCCCCCTTCGACGTGCGGGTGGTCGCGCGGATGGGCACCGCGGTCGTCGGCCATGCCGGTTTCCAGCGCCGCGTGATCGCGGTCGGCGACGCGGAGGTGGTCGTCGGCGGTACCGGCGGGGTCCTGATCGCGCCCGAGCAGCGGGGCACCGGGCTCGGGCGGCGCCTGATGCGGGCGACGCTCGCGGCGATGCGGGACGCCCTCCCGGTCGACTTCGGTTACCTCGGCTGCCGGGAGGAGGTCGCCGGGTTCTACGAATCGGTCGGCTGGACCCGCGTCCGCGTTGCGGAGCGATCGGTCTCCGCGCGCGACGGGCGGCCTGTGCATCAGGAGGCGGGGCCGCCCATCCTCATCGCTCCGGCGTCGCGTGCCGTGGTCGAGTGGCCGACCGGGCCGGTGGATCTGCGCGGCCGACCCTGGTAGCGGGGTGACGCTCCGGGGCAGCGGTAGGGGTCAGAGGGCGGGGTCGACGGGACGCGCGGTGTCGGGCGGCGTGCCGGCGGCGGCCACCGGGACCGGCGCTGCCGCCCGCGACGTCACGTTCGCCGAGGCGATCCGGTCGATCCGGAACCAGCGGATCGCGTCACGCAGCCGGCAGTGCCCGACCAGATACCAGGCGCCGTCGGCGCGGGCGAGGAAGGCCGGGTCGACCTCGCGCGTCGTCAGGGCCCCGTCCGCGTCGCGGTAGCGCACGGTGAGGACGCGCGACTCGTGCAGCGCCTGTTCGACGGCACGCCGGACGTGCGCGTCGCCGGGACGCTCCTGCTGGTCGAGCCAGATGCGGGCGGCGGTCGCGGATGCCCGGCGGCGGGCGGCGCCGGGCATCGCCGCGAGCACCTTGCCGAGGGCGGCGCGCGCGTCGGCGTCGAACGGCTGGCCGCGGTGCGCGGCGACGGCGGCCGCGAGGCCGGACGCCTCGGCCGCGGTGAAGTTCACCGGAGGCAGCGTCGCCTCGGCATCGACCGTGTAGCCGCCGCCGCGCCCGGGCCGCGCCCACACCGGGAAGCCGCCCTGCTGGAGCGACGAGATGTCGCGCTTCACGGTGCGCGCGCTGACCTCGAACCGCGCGGCGAGCTGCTCGGCGGAGCGGCCGGCGGACCCGGCGCGGCGCAGCTCCTCGCGGAGCGCGTACAGACGATCGGTGCGATTCATCGCCCAATGGTGACACACCGGTGACATCTCAGGATGCGAAGGTCGACAGATGACCAGCTCTCGCGCATCCATCCTCCTCGTCAGCGGCGCGGGCCTCCCTGCCTGGATCTGGGACGAGGTGCGGTCACGGCTGGACCCCGACCGGGACACGGCGGTCGCGGCGCGCCCGACCGGCTCCGCCCGGTTGGCGGACTATGCGGCGGCGGCAATGCGTTCGGCCCCGGAGGGCCCGCTCGTCATCGTCGCCCACTCCGTCGGCGGGGTGATCGCGGCCGAGCTGCTGGCCACGGCGCCGACGCGGGTCGCCGGGCTGCTCGGCGTCTCCGCGGTCGTCCCGAGGCCCGGCCGCTCGTTCATCGGCGCACTGCCCGCGCCGCGTCGCTGGCTGGTTTCTGCGGCGATCCGGGTCGCCGGCACCCGCCCTCCGGATGCGGCGATCCGCGCCGGGATCGCGGCCGGCCTGCCGGAGGCGACCGTGGAGCGACTCGTCGGCGACTTCACGCCGGAGTCCAGGTCGCTCTACACCGATCGGGCGGGGCGGATACCGTCCGGCCGACCGCGCGGTTACGTCTTCACGGCACGGGACCGGGAGG